>JBEBGN010000272.1:0-2715 GCA_040081395.1 Longimicrobiales bacterium | reverse complement strand
TCCATCACGTTCCGCCTGCGCCAGGACATCTATTGGCACGACGGTGAGCGTACGGACGCGCACGACGTCGCGTTCACGTGGGATGCGGTGACCGATCCGCTCACCGCCTTCCCGAACGCCGCGTTCTGGGATCACTACGCGAAAGGACCCGAGGGCGTCGAGGTGATCGACGACTTCACGGTGCGCATCGGCATGTCGCCGCATGCCGAGTTCATGGATCCGTTCACGAAGACGGCGATCCTGCCGGAGCATCTGCTCGGCGACGTGCCCCACGATCAACTCAAGCAGCATCCATTCGGCACGCAGTGCCCGGTCGGCAACGGACCCTTCGTCTTCGCCCAGCACCAGTCGCAGGACCGCTGGGTGTTCGAGCCGAACCCGGCCTTCCCAGCCGCGCTCGGCGGCCGGCCGTTCGTGGACCGGTACGTCTATCGGATCATTCCCGAGCAGACCACCCTGCTCACGGAGCTGCTCACCGAGAACGTCGACGTCTACATCCGGCCGCGTCCCGACCAGGCGCAGCAGATCCTCGACAACCCCAACATGGAGCTGCTGAACTTCACCTTCCGAGACTATGTGTTCGTGGGGTGGAATGCTCGCAAGCCGCAGCTCTCCGATCCGCGCGTACGGCGCGCGATCGGGTTGGCCACGAACCGCGAGGAGATCGTGCAGGCGATCCTCCAGGGATACGGGACGGTGGCACAGTCGGGCGTGCCGCCCTTCCACTGGGCGTACGATCCCGAGTCGGTGCCCGCGCTCGATTACGATCCCGCGGCGGCCCGCGCGCTCCTCGACCAGGCGGGGTGGCGTGACCGTGACAACGACGGCGTGCGCGAGTCTGCGGAGGGCCTCCGTCTCTCGTTCTCGATCAAGTACAACACCGGGAACCAGCAGCGTCAGGACATCGCGGAGATCATGCAGTCCCAGCTCGCCTTGGTCGGCATCGAAGCGCGTCCCCAGGTCGTGGAGTGGGCCACGCTCCTCCAGCAGATCAACACGCCGACCCTGCGCGACTTCGAGGGCGTGGTGATGGGGTGGGTCACCGAGTTCAAGCTCGACGACATGGACCTCTTCCACTCGGAGCGCATCGATCAGCCCTACGCGTGGTCGGGCACGAACAATCCGGAGATCGATCGCTTGCTCGAGCAGCTGTCGCGCACAATCGACCGCGACGAGGCACGGGCGCTCTGGCAGGAATACCAGGCGCTGATCGTCGAGGAGCAGCCGTACACCTACTTCTATTTCCCCGATCGGCTGGACGGCGTGAACCGCCGAGTACGCGGCGTGGTGATGGACGCGCGCGGCGAGTGGCTGAACATCAAGGACTGGTACATCGATCCAGCGTCGCGATAGTCGGGAGCGGAGGCGGCCGTGACTCGATACGTCTTCCGCCGCCTGCTCGCCGCGATCCCGCTCGTGCTCGGGATCGCCACCATCGTCTTCTTCGCGGTGAACCTCGCGCCGGGTGACCCGACGCTCTACTTCATCGCTCCGGGGATGACCCAGGACGTGGTCGAGCAGATGCGCGAGAACTTCGGGCTCGACGCGCCGGTGCACGTGCGCTACGTCCGCTGGCTGGGCGCGATGGTGACCGGCGATTTCGGCTACTCGATGTCGCACTCGCGCCCAGTGCTGGACGTGCTGGCGGACTTCCTTCCCAACACGCTGATCCTGTCCGCGTGCGCGCTGGCCGTCGCGTTTTTCTTCGGCATTCTGCTCGGGACGCTGCAGGCGATCCGCCAGTACTCGTTCCGTGACTCGGCGCTCTCGGTCGTGATGCTCTTCTTCTACTCCATGCCGTCCTTTTGGCTCGCGCTCATGCTGATCCTGACGCTGAGCCTCTTCGCGCGGAACGTATGGGAATGGCCGATCTGGTTTCCGGCCTCGGGAATGACGAGCGCGGAGTACGACTTCATGTCGTTCGGGGAGCAGGTGCGCGACCGCATCATGCACCTAGTCCTGCCAACGTTGTCGCTCGCGTTGGTACTGACGGCGGGTATCGCGCGGTACATGCGCGGCAGCATGCTCGAGGTGATCCGACAGGACTACGTGCGCACGGCCAGGGCGAAGGGCCTGTCGGAGCGGGTGGTGGTCTTCAAGCACGCGCTCCGGAACGCGCTCCTGCCGATCGTCACCATGCTCGGATTGCTCATTCCTGTGTTGTTCAGCGGGACGGTCTTCATCGAGACGATCTTCGCGTGGCCCGGCATGGGTCGCACTATCTACGAGGCGATCGGGACGCGCGACTACCCGTTGGTGATGGCGGGGAGCTTCTTCTTTGCGACCATGGTTGTTGTTGCGAACCTCATCGCGGATATGCTCTACGCGTGGGTGGATCCACGCATCCGCTATGAGTAAGTCGTGGCTCTCGGCCATGCTGCCCGGCTCGCCCCAACTGGCCTCGGGCCGCTGGGGCGCAGGCGGCACCGCGCTGCTGGTCTGGCTCCTGTGCCTCGCGGTGCTGGTCACTCGACTCGGCCGCGTGACCGCCGCAGTGGGTGGCGCTTGGGATGAACGCTTGGCGGTCGCGACACTCCTGTCGGCGCTGGCGGTAGCCTGGGGATGGTCCTGGCGGGACACGGCGCGGGTGGCCGAAGAGGGGCGCGTGGGGGTGCGCGTCGGGGTCAGTCAATGGGACCTCGCCATGCGCGCGTTCTCGAAGAACCGCACCGCCGTCGCGGGCATGATGGCGATCGTGGCGCTCTACCTCATCGC
>JBEBGN010000115.1:0-10338 GCA_040081395.1 Longimicrobiales bacterium | reverse complement strand
CCTCGGGTGGCACTCGGCGGAGTCCATCCACCTGTTTGCAGAAGCATGGCGGCGGGCCTACGCGGACCGAAACGAAGTGCTCGCCGACCCCGACTTCATCGACGTGCCGGTCGAGCGCATGACGTCGGCCAGCTACGCGGATGAACGCGCGGCGACGATCTCGACCTCGGCCGCAACTCCCTCCTCCGTCGTGACGCCCGGACTCACGGCCGCACCGCGAGAGAGCCAGAACACCACGCACTTCTCCATCGTGGACGGATCGGGCAATGCCGTCGTGGTCACGACGACCCTCAACTTCGGCTTCGGCAGCGGCGTCACGGTGACCGGCGCGGGGTTCCTGCTGAACAACGAGATGGACGACTTCGCAGCCAAGCCGGGAACTCCGAATGGCTTCGGGCTCGTACAGGGCGTGCACAACGCCATCGAACCGGGGAAGCGCATGTTGTCCTCCATGACCCCGACCATCGTTCTCTCACCGGAGGGGCGGCTGCGCATGCTGACCGGCACGCCGGGCGGCTCCACGATCACCACGACGGTATTCCAGACGATCTCGAACGTGCTCGACTACGGCATGGACGTGGTCGACGCGGTGAACGCGCCGCGCGTGCACCACCAGCACCTGCCGGACCAACTCTACTTCGAGCGCGGTGGTCTCGAGGCGTCCACGGTCGTGGCGTTGGAGGCCCTGGGGCACACGGTCGTCGAGCGCCGCGGTATGTCGGGCGACGTGCAGATGATCCTGGTCGCCGGAGACACGCTCCAGGGTTGGTCAGACCCCCGGGGGGGCGGCCGAGCGATCGGCTACTGAGGGAACGGCACGGGCGCGCGGCGCTCGGGTAGCCAGTCGCCATGGGTGAGCTCCGCACGATCCTGCCGTACTTCCGTCCCTACCGGACGGGACTCCTGGTCGGGATCGTCTGCACCGCACTCGCGAACGTTCTGCAGATCGCGGCACCCTATCTGACCAAGCTCGCGATCGACGGGCTGTCCGCGTCGGACGTCAGCGCGGGGCGCATTGCCCTCTTGGGTGGCCTGATCGTGCTGGCCGCCGCAATCGGCGGGGTCTTCCGCTACTTGATGCGGGAGCTCATGAACGGCATCAGCCGGCGCGTCGAGACCGACCTGCGAGACGACTACTTCCGTCACCTGCTGGGTCTCGACGCCACCTACTACGGGTCGGTCCGCACCGGCGACCTGATGAGCCGCGCGACCAACGACTCGTCCGCGGTGCGGCAGGCCGTCGGCCCCTCGGTGATGTATCTCGTGAACACTGCGGTCACCTTCGTGTTCGCACTCGCCTTCATGATCTGGATCAGCCCGCGGCTCACCTTGCTCGCGATGGTGCCGATGCTCCCCCTTCCGTTCATCGTGCTGGGCTTCGGCCGGATGATCCACCGACGGTACGAGCGGATTCAGGAGCAGTTCTCGGTGCTCTCCACCTTCGTGCAGGAGAATTTCACCGGTGTGCGCATCGTGCGGGCGTACACACAGGAAGAAGATCAGGCGCGACGCTTCGACCTCTACAACGACGACTATCGCGCCCAGAACATGGGGCTGGCCCGCACCGCGGGACTCTTCCACCCGGGGCTCGGGCTGCTCTCGGGCGGAGCGATGGTGATGGTGACCTGGGTGGGCGGAACGCAGGTGATGACGGGCGCCATGACTGTGGGTGACTTCGTGGCGTTCTCCCTCTATCTGGCCTCGATGGTCTGGCCGATGATCGCGCTCGGTTGGGTGGTGAACGGGATCAAGCGGGGCGAGGCCTCCATGGGACGGATCAACGAGGTCATGCAGGCCCAACCTCTGGTTGCCGCTCCCGCCCATCCGGTCGTGCTCCCGAGCGTCCGCGGCGAGATCGCGTTCCACGACGTGTCGTTCGCGTACCCGGGTACCGAGCGCACCGTGCTCGACGCCGTGACCTTCACCGCGAGAGCGGGTGAGACCGTGGCGATCGTCGGGCCGACGGGCTCCGGCAAGAGCTCCCTGGTCGCGCTGATGGCCCGTCTGTACGACCCGTCCGCTGGCCGGATCACCCTCGACGGCACGCCACTCACCTCATTGGATCCGGGTGAGCTGCGCCGGCACATCGGGGTCGTCCCGCAGGACCCGTTCCTCTTCTCGGATACGATCGAGGCCAATATCGCGCTCGGGCTGGCCGCGTCGGGTGAGGGCCAGGGCGGCCGCGAGCGCGCCGACGTGGTACGACGCGCCGCTGCCGTCGCGCAGCTCCACGAGCAGATCCTCGAGTTCCCGAGCCAATATGCAACCCAGCTCGGAGAGCGCGGCATCAACCTGTCGGGGGGGCAGAAGCAGCGCGCCACGCTCGCACGGGCGCTGGCCCGCGCGCCCGTTGTGATCGTACTCGATGATGCACTCAGCGCCGTGGATACGCACACCGAAGCCGCGATCCTCGCCGACCTCCGCGGCGCCGTGCGGGGCACGACCGCGTTCATCATCAGTCATCGCGTTTCGGCCGTGATGCACGCGGACCAGATTCTCGTGCTGGAGGACGGACGCATTGTCGAGCGGGGAAAACACGTCGACTTGATCGCGGCGAACGGAACCTACGCGCGACTCCTGCGACGACAGCTTCTCGAGGAAGGACTCGAAACCGCAGTCGCCTAGCCCGATCGGGTACCAACCCGGTCTCGGGATCGATCCGAAGAACCCTGGTGTAGGGAGGTTCGGCACGGATACTGCGGCGTCTGCCCCCGGCAGGTCGTGGAGCACCCCAACCGGACGAGCGCGATGCCTCCCATTCGAGCCGTCGTCGAGGTCGACCCCGCGCGCCGGGACCAGTGGCTACTTCCGAGCGCGCTTCGTTACGTAGACACGCACCAAATTCGCTATCTACTTCCCGTCGACGAACGGGAGAGCTGGGTCGCGGGAGACCTCCTGCTCGCCGAGGTCGATGGACCGCCGGGCCTCGTGTGCTCCATCCAGAACACTACCCGCCGGTCCCCCCTGAACTACCGGGACACCCGGCTGTTCCCCGGCAGCAAGCTGGTGGTCGTGCTGTCGCCCCGAGCAGGGTCGAGCACCTGCATCGCGCGCGTGCCCGAGAAGCCGGTGGCGTGCCTCGACCTGCATGGCGTGGGAGGGCAAGCAGGCGTCATCGATCCGGCGTCCCAGAACTCGGCGCTCTACGCCGGTCCTCCCACCACGATCAAGGTGCTCGCGAGGCTGGGCGACGCGGGGCGCCGGCCTCTGAGCATGCGCGACTTTGCGCTCTCGGTTCCCGCGGAGCCGCACCCCCGACACCGCGCCGACCCTCCCTTGGTGCTGGTCGTGGGCTCGGACATGGACGCGGGCAAGACCACGACGGCGCGGCGGGTCGTCTACGCGCTACGGGCGATGGGTCACCGGGTCGCCGCCGGGAAGGCGACGGGGGTCGCCTCCCTGGCCGACCTGACCTCCATGTACGACGCCGGCGCCTCGGAAGTGCTCGACTTCGCCGCGCTCGGCGAACCGGCAACGATCGGGCTCACCGAGGACGAGATTCTCTCCATCTTCCACCGGCTCTTCAACCACCTACGCGCCGCCGCCGGCGCGAGCGGCTACGTGGTCATGGAGTTCGCGGACGGGATCTGGTACCGCGAGACGCGAATGCTGCTCGAGCATCCTCAGGTGAGGGACCTCGTCACCGACGTCGTCTTCGCCTGCCATGGAATCCTGGACGCCGAGAACGGCCTTTCCATGCTGCGCGGACTCGGATATGCGGACAAGGTACGCGCGCTTTCGGGGAAACTCGGCAGCAGCGGACTCCTCCGTGGCGTTGCCCCCGACCTGCTCGGCCCGTTGCCCGTGTTCGACTCCACCGATTACTCGACCTCACCCGAGGGAGTGGCGGCACTCTTCTCGCGGTCCGGCGCCTGATGGGCCGACCACGTCACGGGCATCTGCGTCCGGACCCTGCGCCTTAAATGCGCTCGATGATCCAGGCCGGCGTGAAGCGCGTCAGCCACGCGCTCAGCACGGTCATCCGCCCGGTGAGGAGCAGTAGGCCCAAAACGATGAGGAGCGCACCCGAGGCCTTCTCCACGTAGGGCATCCAGCGGCGGAAGCTCTGGAAGGCCTGGAGGAACCGGTCGAGCGCCAGGGCCGCCAGCAGGAAGGGCACGGCCAGCCCGAGCGAGTACACGCTCAGCAGCCCCACCCCCGCCCACATGGTCTCCCGAGCGAAGCCGTACGTGAGGATGGCCCCGAGCATCGGACCCAGGCATGGGGTCCAGCCGGCCCCGAACGCGACTCCCACGCCCACGGTACCCAGGTACCCGGCCGGTTTGTCCGCGAGGTGGATTCGGCGTTCGCGCAGGAGCGGCGCGAGACGCAGCACCCCGGTGAGGTGGAGGCCGAGCAGGACGATCACCCCGCCCCCGATGCGCTCGATCCACACGCGATACAGCCGGACGAACTGGCCCATGAAGGAAGCGCTCGCGCCGAGCAACACGAAAATGACGCTGAAGCCCAGCACGAAGAGCGTCGCGTGCACGAGGGTCCTCTTTCGATCCACTCCCTGCTCGAGGTCCTCGAGACTCATACCCGTGATGAACGCGAGGTAGCTCGGCACGAGCGGAAGCACGCAAGGCGACAGGAACGAGACGAGACCCGCGAGGAACGCGAGCCCTATGCTGACTTCGACCTCGGTCATGCGGATCCTCCCTTCGGCGCCCGGCGTTGCTCCGTGCGCTCAGCCTCGCGTTCCTCGAGCCGCGCGCGTCTCGACTGCACGTACGCGCGCACACCCGTAGTCAAACCCAACCACCCGGCCACGATCGCCACCAGCCATCCGACGATCGTAGGCAGGAGCGCCGCCAGGGCGGCGAGCGAGAGGATCGCGACGGAGAGTGTGCCGAGAACCGTGCGGTCTTCGCGGCCGAGTGGACGGTTACCTGCCAGCGCACTTCCGAGCGCCTCACCCGCTCGCAGGACCGACGCCATGGTCACGCGACCGGGAGTCTGCCCGCGCGCGCGGAACTGCTGCTCGAGCCGCGCGGGAAGCGAGCCCTGTGGGTCCAATGGCGCCGTGGACATCGCCTCCGCGGACGTAAAGGGCCGTTGCGCCCTGGACGCGCGCCCGGGCAGGACGATCTCCCGAGACGACGCCAGGTCCGCCAAGAAGAGGCCCTGGAGCTGGCGCGCCAGGCCGTCGTCGAGCACGCCCACGTCGAGCTCCCAGTTTCCCATCAGACTCGCCGAGTTGAGGTTGCTCGATCCGACCCTGCACCAGACACCGTCCACCACGGCCGTCTTCGCGTGCATCATCGGGCCCTGCCACTCGAAGATGCGCACGCCGGCCTCGAGCAGGGATCGATACCCACCACGACTCATGCTACCCACGATGGGCCAATTGTTGTGCGCCGGCACGAGGATGCGGACGTCGACCCCCTGCTGTGCCGCGGCGGCTAGCGCTTCCGAGAGGGGGCGAGGGGCCACGAAGTACGCGTCCGTGATCCAAATGGACTCGGTCGCGCGGCTCGCGTTCAAGTGCAGCGTCCGGTAGACGCGCGCGCGTCCCGGCTCCCCCTCGATGAGCCAGACGGGCGTGCTCCCCTCCTCCACTGCGGGATTCAACGTGCCGGCGAGGCTGAGCGGCTGATCCACCGCGCCCCACACCCGCTCGAAGGCGAGCGCCGCCGCTCGGGCGGCCGGGCCCCGGATCGACACGCCCGTGTCCCGCCACGGAGCCTGCGAGCGCGTGCCCGCCCATTCCACGCCGACGCACATGCCCCCAATCCACGCCACCTCCGCGTCCACGACCACCAGCTTGCGATGGTCACGCTGGAGCGCGCCGAAAGGGTCTCCGAGCCGGATGGCCGGCGGATTGAATGCGCGCAAGTGCGCACCGGCCTTCCGGAGGGGCGTCCAGAACGAACGCGGGGTCGCCCAACACCCCAGCCAGTCGTAGAGGACATGCACCGGCACGCCGGAGCGCGCCTTCCGCGCGAGCGCGTCTCTCAGCTCACGGCCCACCTCGTCGTCGCGGACGAGATAGTTCTCGAAGTAGACGAACTTGGTCGCGGCGTCGATCGCCTCGAGCCACGACGCGAACGTGTTCGTCCCTTCGAATTGGAGCTTGATCTCGTTTCCCGTGATGGTCGGGCCACCCGTCGCCCTCTCGATCTGCGCCCAGGGCCACGCGTTGCCGACCGCTCGGCGGTCTCGTGTCTTTCTGCGCGTGAACGGCCGCGGCGACGCGACCGGATCGGTCACCGCGGGTTGCTCGGTGGACATGGGCGACCGCCTACTCGGCGCGGAGCGCCTCCATCGGATCGACGCGGGTCGCGCGACGTGCGGGGATCCACGCGGCGAGCACCGCCACGGTCGCGAGTACCACCCCGACGAGGAGGTACGTGACCGGGTCCATCGTCCTGACGCCGAAGAGGAGGTCGGTCAGAAAGCGCGACAACAGCGCCGCAGCCACCACACCACACACGACGGCGACGATCGCGAGCGTGACTCCCTCCCGTAGTACCATCCCGAGAACTTGTTTCTGTTGGGCACCGAGCGCCATGCGCACACCGAACTCGCGCGTGCGTTGGCTCACCGTGAAGGCGAGCACGCCCAGCACGCCAATGGCGGCAATCAGGAGCGCGAGCACAGCGAACGACGAAAAGAGCGCCGCGTTCAAGCGCTCCGGGGCGACGTCGTCTGCGCGCAGATCGGACAGTGTGTTCACGTTGTCCACCGGACGATCGGCGTCCATGCTGCGCACGATCTCCGTGACCCGGCGGGCCAGGTCTCCTGCAGGCCCGGTGGTACGCACGATGAGGGCGGCGCCCGCACCCGCCTGCAGCGCGGGGCGGTAGATCGTGTGCGCACCCGCCACCGACAGCCCGTACTCCCGTGTATCGGCGGCGACGCCGACGATGCGCATCCAATCGCCCCAGGAACCGTCGAACTGCTGCTGGGCGACGCGTTGGTTGATGGGCTCCTCGGCGCCGAACAGATCGCGCGCCATACCCTCGTTGATGACGATGACGCGCTCCGAAGTGCGGTCGTCCGCGAGGGTGAAGCTCCGACCGTTCGTGATCGGGACTCCGACGGTCAAGAAGTAGTCGGGCGAGACCGCGTTGACCTGACCCATCGGCGACACCACACCATCCTCGGCGAGCCCCTCCACCCGGAAGGTCCGTTGCGTGAGCGCCGCGGATTCGAACGGCGCGCGGGAGGCGTGCGCCGCACGGCGGACACCAGGAAAGCCGATGATCTCCTGGACCACCTGATCCATGAGCAGGAGGTTCTCCTCCTGGTTCAGCCCCGTAGTGTTCGGTGCCTGCATCGCCACCACGTTCTCGTAGTCGATGCCGGTGTCCAGGCGCGTCAGGTTGATCAGGCTCCGGACGAGGAGGCCAGCGCCGATGAGCAGGGTGAAGGAGAGCGCGAGCTGGCTCACCACCAGCAGACGTTGCAGATGCTTGCGGGGCAAGCCGACTCCGCCGCGCGCACCACCCGCCGCGCCGGCCGCATTGCCGAGCCCGTGGATCCCAGGGAGCGACGGCGCCCAAGCGAGCAGGACCGCCACCGCGATGGCGACCCCCGCGGTGAAGAGGAGCACGGTCATGTCGATGGAGATCTCGCCCGTGCGGACCGTGAACCGATTGGTGTACTGCACGAGCACATCCAGCCCCACGCTCGCGAGCACCAGGCCCACCCCAGCACCTGCCAACGCGAGCACCAGATTCTCGGTGAGAAGCTCGCGGCGCAGGCGCCCCTTCCCGGCACCCAGTGCCGCTCGAACCGTGAGCTCGCGCTCGCGACGCACGATGCGCGTCAGCGTCAGGTTGGCCACGTTGGCGCAGGCGAGCACGAGCACGAGCGCCACCGTCCCCATGAGTATGAGAAGGGTCGGCCGGGCGTCGCGCGTGAGCTCCTCCTGCCAGGGTGCCGCCTCGATCGTGTAGCCGAGGTGCGACGGGTAGGCCTCCGGGTAGGTCTGGTGCGCCGCCTCGCTGAGGGCGAGCAGCTCCGCGCGCGCCGCCTCGGTCGTGACGCCTTCGCGCACACGCGCGAACACGTCCGTCATGCGATGCGTGCGCGCGTCCTGCATGGTCGCGCTCTGGTAGTGCTCGTTCGTCGCGTAGTTGACGAAGAAGTCCTGCCGACCGGTGCCCGTGTAGTGCGCGCCGGGCGCGAGCACGCCGACGATGCGCGTGGTCGTAGGCTCCGAGAACGCGTACAGACGAACCGTGCGCCCGACGACGTCGTCTTCACCGCCGAACGCGCGGGTCCAGTAGTCGTACGTGAGCACCATGACGGGCTCCGCGCCTTCGCCGTCGTCCTCGGGCTCCAGCGTTCGCCCGTGGATTGCCCGCAGGGCCAGCACGTCGAAGTAGTTGGAGGTGACCAGGCCACCCGTCGCGCGATGCGGGTCCTCGTCGGCCACCACCGTGAACGCCCAATCGCCGTACTCCACGAACTGGTCCAGCGTTCGGGAACCTTCGCGGTAATGCTGCACCTCCTGGAACGAGAAGCGCGCATTCTCGACGCCCGACCCCTGCGCCGGCTGACGGACGTAGACGATCCGATCCGCGTCGGGGTAAGGCAGAGGCGTGAGCAGCACCCCGTGGATCACGCTGAAGATCGCCGTGTTGAGCCCGATGCCGAGGCCCAAGGTGAGCACGAAGGCGAGCGTGTAGCCCGGTGCCTTCGCGAGGCTGCGCACGGTCTGCCGAAGGTGCGCGAGCATGTTCGGCCTAGACCGTCTCGATGGGGCAGGTCAGCCCCTCGAGCGGGACCTCCACGCCGGCGTCATGGCACTCCTTGCAGAGCCCATAGATCTCCAGGCGTCGCCGCACGGGTACGAAGCCGTGTTCATGGCGCACGCGATTCTCGACCCGGAAGAGTTCGTTGCTCTCGAACTCCACCACCTTGCCACACTCGAGGCAGATGAGGTGCTCGTGGATGGGGTGACTGGAGAGTCGGTGCTCGTAGCGCTTGAACCCCTCGCCGAAGTCGTGCTCGGCGACCAACCGGCTGCGAACCAGCAGGTCGAGGGTGCGATAGATGGTCGCCTTGCCTATGCGCTCGCCCCGGTCACGCAGCTCGGCGGCGATATCGTCCACCGATAGATGACCGGCGGCGCCGAACACGACATCGGCCACGACCTCGCGCTGATGCGTGACAGGCAGTCCGATGTCCCGCAGGTACCGACCGAACAGCCGGATGAAGGTCGACCGATCGCGCTCCGTGGTCACGCGCCGGTCGCTCCTCCCGCCGCGCCCGCTGGCTCGGCGGTCCACGTTCCGGGAAACTCCTCGAGGAGCCGATCGAAGTTCTCGGCGGAGCCTTCGATCTCCACCTCCCGCGGCTCGCCACGCTCTTCGCCACCGCGCAGGACGACCCCTCTCATGAGCACGGGAAACCGGTCCGGCGGGGCCTCACCCTCGCGGGCGAAGGCAGGATCGATGGTGACCCCCTTCCCGGTCTGCTCGGCGACGTACCGCACGGTGACGACGCCGCGGCGTTCGCCCCCCGGTTGGTACGTGCTGACCGCGATCAGCCCCTGCTCTCGGCGCCCGCGCTTGAAGGGCGGGAAGATCCAGAGCCGGTCCACGGCCTCGACGCCGACCTCTTCGCGCAACTTCACGAGGGTCCTTGGCAGCGCCTCGGGGACCCCCGCGTCGGCACCGTCGTTCTCGGACTTGCGATCGATCATGCCGAAGCCCCCTCTGCACGTGCCCGAGCGACCGCCTCGCGCGTCGCCGCGATCACCTCGTCCATCGCCCGCTCGATGGGACCCGCCACGATCGCGCCCGCCGCCTTGACGTGGCCGCCGCCGCGAAAGCGGCGTGCGAGCGCGTTGACGTCCACGGGCCCGTTGGACCTGAACGAGATCTTCACCTCGCCCGATTGCGTCTGACGGAAGAGCAGACCGACCTGAGTGCCCTCGATCGACCGCGGTATGTCCACGATGCCCTCGAGGTCATCCGTGCGCGCGCCGACAGCTTCGAAGGCATCGCGGGGAATCGTCATCCAGGTCACCCCGCCCTCGGCATCGTTTTCCAGCGTACCGAGCGCGGTTTGAAGGAGTCGATATCTCCGCATGGGCGCCCGTCCGTAGACCCGCTCGTGCACGACCTCGGGGGAGATGCCGCGAGCGACCATGTCGGCCGCCACCTCGTGGCAGGCCGCGGTCGCGTTGTCGAAGCGGAACCCCCCGGTGTCCGTGAGGATGCCCACGTAGATGCCCTGAGCGATGTGGGCGTTCCAGGGACCGTTGGTCGAGAGGATGACATCGTAGACGAGCTCTGCGGTCGCGCTGGCCGCGGGGTCGCGCAGAGACACACCGCCAATCGGCTGATCACCCGGAGGGTGATGATCGATGACGACCGTGGC
>JBEBGN010000271.1:0-2718 GCA_040081395.1 Longimicrobiales bacterium | reverse complement strand
TCAGCCGCGCCCGACCTCGATCGAGTGGAGCGTGTCGACCACCTTTTGGGCCGACTCCTCCATGTCGATCACGAGCGTGTCGATTTTGGAGATGAAGTAGTTGTGGAAGACCGACACCGGGATGGCGATCAGCAGGCCGAACGCGGTGGTGAGGAGCGCCACCTTGATACCGCCGGCCACGAGGGTCGCCTCCACCTCGCCGGCCGCTTCGATCGCCTGGAACGCGAGGATCATCCCGAACACCGTCCCCAGGAACCCGAGCAGCGGGGCCACATTGATGACGGTGGCTAGAACGATGAGGCCGCGTTCGAGCTTGCTCATCTCGATGAGGCCCTGGTTCTCGATCGCCTTGGACACGCGCTCCGTGCCCTCGGTATGCCGCTCGAGACCGGCATAGAGAATCCGACCGGCGGGCGTGTCGCTCGCGCGCGTCAACTCCATCGCTTCGTTCACGCGTCGCTGCGCGAGCAGCTCATCGACCGTCTTGAGGACCTTCTTGGTCTTCGTCGCCTTCGAGCCCAGCGAGTAGAACTTCACGACACTGACCCCGAGCCCGATGATGGCGCAGACCAGAAGGGGCCACCGCATCCACCCCGTGTCGATCCAGTTTCGCGCGATCTGCTCCCGCCATGTGAGATCGGGGGCATCGAGGCCCGGGATCTGGAGGAGCAGGGCGTACAGTTGGACCCCCACGTGAGATCTCCGGCAAGACGCGCGGTTCGCGCGCAGTGAGCGAGCCTTCTGATGTGACCTTCGGAGGCCCGCGGGGTGGAGCGGGTCGCAGTATGCCCCGCGCTCAGGGGGGTGTCAAGCCTGGGTCCAGGGGTGATGGCAGGCCACGAGTCGGCCCCCCTGCTCGCCGACCAGTGCGGGTACGACCCCCCGGCAGGCCTCGTCCTTGGCGGGGTGCGGGCACCTCGGATGGAAGGGGCATCCCGAGGGGGGGTCGATCGGGCTCGGCACATCTCCGTCGAGCACGATGCGCGAGCGGGTCGCACGCCCCACCGGGTCCGGGCGAGGCACCGCCGACAGGAGCGCGCGCGTGTACGGATGGCGAGGCTCGCGGTAGAGGGCGCGCGCATCGGCCAACTCCACGATGCGGCCGAGATACATGACCGCGACCCGATCGCTCACGTGCTCCACGACCGCGAGGTCGTGGGCGATGAACAGATAGGTGAGGCCGAGCTCCACCTGAAGATCCTGGAGCAGGTTGATCACCTGGGCCTGCACGGACACGTCGAGCGCGCTCACGGGCTCGTCGAGCACCAAGAAGTCGGGCTCGACCGAGAGCGCTCGCGCAATGCCGAGGCGCTGCCGCTGTCCGCCGCTGAACTCGTGCGGATAGCGGTCGATGTGGTCCGCCGAAAGGCCCACGCGCTCGAGCAGCTGCACCGCTCGGTCGCGTCGGTTCGGGAGCCCGAGCCCATGCACCGTGAGCGCCTCCTCGAGCATCGCGCCCACCGACAGCCGAGGGTTCAACGAGCCCACCGGATCCTGGAACACGATCTGCACGCGGCGACGGAGGGCTCGGAGCCCCCTGGAGTCGAGAGCGAGCACGTCCTGCCCGTCGAAGCGCACCTGGCCGGAGGTCGGCTCGAGCAGACGGAGAAGCGCACGTCCGGTCGTGGACTTGCCGCACCCCGACTCCCCGACGAGCCCGAGCGTCTCCCCCTTCCACAGGTCGAAGCTCACGCCGTCGACGGCGCGCACCTGCTGTCGCGGGCCACCGAAGGGGCCGCGCCTCACAGGAAAGTGTTTGGTCAGCTCCCGTACCTCGAGCAGCGGCGCGCCGCTCCGGTCGACCGCAGGCCGGCCTACCGTCATGGCTTCGCCCTCCAACAGCGGGCCGCGCGATCCTTCGCGCCCAGCGTCACCAACTCCTGTGGCCGCTCGCACCCCGCCCCCGCTTCCGCGCACCGGGCCTGGAAGCGGCACCCCTCCGGCCAGTGGAGCGGGCTCGGCACGGTGCCCGGAATGGACGCGAGGCGCCCGCCCGGCGCGTCGACCGAAGGCAGCGAGCCGAGCAGGCCCCGCGTGTACGGGTGCGCGGGTCGTACGAAGATGTCCTCGACCGTCCCCGACTCGACGATCTGGCCCGCGTACATCACGATGACGCGGTCGCACACCTCGGCGACCACGCCCAGGTCGTGCGTGATCAGCATCACCGCCATCCCATGCGCCCTTCGCAGGTCCGCGAGCAGCTCGAGGATCTGCGCCTGGATGGTGACGTCGAGCGCCGTGGTCGGCTCGTCGGCGATGAGCAGCTTGGGCGCGCACGAGATCGCCATGGCGATCATCACGCGCTGCCGCATGCCGCCCGAGAGTTGGTGCGGATATTCGTCGACACGCCGGTCCGGCTCGGGAATGCCGACCTCGTCGAGCAGACGCACCGTCTGGGTCCGCGCCGCCTTGCGGTCGAGGCCGCGGTGGAGGCGGAGCGCTTCCGCGATCTGGTCCCCCACGGTGAACACCGGGTTCAGCGAGCTCATCGGCTCCTGGAAGACCATCGAGATCTCGTTGCCCCGCAGCGCACGGAGCTTCGCCTCGTCGGCCCCGACCAGTTCCTGAGCCCGGAAGCGCATCGAGCTCCCGTCCATGACCCGCGCCGGCGGATGCGGCAGCAGTCCCAGGACGGCAAGCGACGTGACCGTCTTGCCGCACCCCGACTCTCCGACGATTCCCAGCGTCTCAGATTCGCGCACGTCGAAGGAAACACCA
>JBEBGN010000015.1:0-36108 GCA_040081395.1 Longimicrobiales bacterium | reverse complement strand
CCGCCGCCGCCGGTGACGGCGAACGTGACGCCGACGTTGGCGACCGGGTTGTTGAACGCGTCGCGCACGAGCACCTGCGGCGCGGTCGCGACCGCGGTGTTGACCGTGGCACTCTGGTTGTTGCCCGCGTTCACGATCACGCTGTTCGCGCTGCCCGCGGTCGCGGAGGCGGTGAACGTGGCGGGGGTCGCGACACCGGCCGCGGTCGCGGAGAGCGTGTTGTTGCTAGTGCCGGCGACCGTGCCGAGCGTCCAGGAGGTGGCGGTCGCGGTGCCGTTCGCTGCGGTTAGCACCGACGTGACCGGGACGACGGCACCGCCGCCGCCGGTGACCGCGAACGTCACGCTCGCGTTCGGGACCGGGTTGTTGAACCCGTCACGCACGAGCACCTGCGGAGCGGTCGCCACTGCGGTGTTCACCGTCGCGCTCTGGTTGTTGCCCGCGTTGACGATCACGCTGTTCGCGCTGCCCGCGGTGGCGGAGGCGATGAACGTCGCGGGGGTCGCGACACCAGCTGCGGTCGCCGAGAGCGTGTTGTTGCTGGTGCCGGCGACCGTGCCGAGCGTCCAGGAGGTGGCGGTCGCAGTGCCGTCGGCGGCGGTCAGCACCGACGTGACCGGCACCACCGCACCGCCGCCCCCCGTCACCGCGAAGGTCACCGACACGTTCGCGACCGGGTTGTTCGATGCGTCACGCACGATCACCTGCGGCGCGGTCGCGACCGCAGTGCCTACTGTCGCGCTCTGGTTGTTGCCGGTCACGATCGAGATGCTCGCCGCGCCACCCGCTGTCGCGCTCGCCGTGAACGTCGCAGGCGTCGCCACACCAGCTGCGGTCGCCGACAGCGTGTTGTTGTTCGTGCCGGCGACTGTGCCCAGCGTCCAAGACGTAGCGGTCGCAGTGCCGTCGCCGGCCGTCATGACAGCCGCAACGGGCGCGATCGTACCGCCGCCACCCGTGACAGCGAACGTCACGCTGACGTTGGGAACCGGGTTGTTGAACGCATCGCGTACCAGCACCTGCGGCGCGGTCGACACAGCGGTGCCCACGGACGCGCTCTGGTTGTTGCCCGCGTTCACGACCACGCCGTTCGCGCTGCCCGCGGTCGCCGACGCCGTGAACGCGAGCGGGTTCCCCGCGATCCCGCTGCCGGCCGCCGTGGCGGACAAAGAGTTGTTGTTCGTCCCGGCGACCGTGCCGAGTGTCCACGATGTCGGGGAGGCTGTTCCATCCGAGGCCGTGAGGACAGCGGTCGTTGGCACCACCGTACCGCCCCCGCCAGTGACCGCGAAGGCGACCGAGGCGCCGCCGACAGGATTGTTGTACTGATCGCGCACGATGACCGAAGGAGCCGTCGCCACGGCCGTACCCACCGTGCCGGTCTGCGCGTTCCCCGCGGCGATTGCCACGCTGGCAGGGGCGTCGGCCGAGCCCGATGCGACGAATACTGCCGGTGTCACGACGCCAGCCGCGCTGGCACTCAACGAGTTGTTGTTCGAGCCCGCGCCGGTGCCGAGCGTCCAGGATGCAGCTGAGGCGCTCCCATCGGCGCCGGAGATCAGGGCTGTGTTGGGCACGACGACGCCACCGCCCGCAGTGACCTGGAAGGTGACGGAGGCCCCCGCGACCGCGTTCCCGAAGGCGTCGCGCACGATCACCATTGGCGCCACCGAGACGGCGGTGGCCACGGTCGCGCTCTGGTTGTTCCCGAGCGAAACGCTGATGGCGGCGGCGTTTCCGGCCGTAGCCGAAGCGGTGAAGAGGGCAGGGGTCGCCACCCCGGTGGCTGTGGCGCTCAGCGAGTTGTTCCCGGTCCCAGTGACGGTGCCCAGCGTCCACGACGTGAGCGATGCCGTTCCATCGGATGCCGTGTTGATGGGAGCGACCGGCAGTGCCGAGCCGCCGCCGCTCGTCACCAGGAAGGTCACAGGGTGATTCGGCACGGGATTGGCGAAAGCGTCCCGGACTACGACCTGGGGTGCGACCGAAACCGCCGTATTCACTGTGGCCGACTGCCCGTTGCCTGCGACGACGGTCACCGTGGCCGCCGACGCGGCCGTCGCCGACGCGGTGAACGTGACCGGATTGCCGGTAACCGTTACGCCGGCCGTTGCCGTCAGCGCGTTATTGCCGCTCCCGGCTGCGGTGCCGAGGGTCCAAGACCCGACACGTGCGATGCCGCTCGCATCCGTCGCGGCATTGGCGCCGGTCACGGATCCGCCGCCTGAGGCGACGGCGAACGTGACCGACACCCCTGGCACGCCATTGCCCAGCGGGTCGAGCACCCGCACCGAAGGCGCCGTAGCGACCGCCGATCCGGCTGCGGCACTCTGGCCGTCGCCGCTGTGGAGGGCGATCGCGTCCGGGAGTCCCGACGTGATGCGGAGGACCGCGCGGACCCGTGCGGGGCTGTTGTCGGCGTCGAGGCCCGAGATCCAGGCCGAGGCGAGGTAGGTGCCCGAGGTCACGATGCCCGAGGCTGTCGCCGACAGCGTGAGGTCGGTGGGCGCTGTGGGCTGCGTGAGCTGGGCGGTGAGCCACCCCGACGCTCCCGCCCCGTAGACGATCGAGTCGACGGTCAGGCCCGACAGCTCGAAGCCGCCGCCATTGGTGATCGAGACCGTGCCAGGCGCTGGGTCCGCTCCGCCGGCCGTTGTGCTGAAATGCACCGAGTCGTCGGAGAGCGAAAGCGCGGGCAGGGCGGCGACCACGATGGTCGCCGTGTCGGCGACCCCCGCCACACTGGCTACGATCTGTGTGGTTCCGGTTGCCACGCCCGTCACCATGCCTGTGGCATCCACCGTCGCGATCGCGGACGATGCGCTCGACCAGGCAATGCTCGGCCCGCTCAGGAAGGCCCCCGTCTCGTCCAGCGGGAGCGCCGTCAACTCGAGGGTGCGCCCGATCGCGACGCTGGCGCTGTCGACGGAGACGAAGACCTCGAAGACGTCGTCCTCGCCGATCTGGGTCACCACCTCGCCGCAGCCGAAGAGCACGGCCAGGGCCACGACGGCGGACACACGTCGCCTGAGCGTGGCGAGGGGGGGGTGATCGAGATCGTGCACAGCGACTTCGGCGGGGGCCTGCGAGCTGGGGGGATCCCACGCTACGCCGCCGAAGCTGCCCGCGGCAAGCCGCCCCCCGCCGGCGCCCCCTACGTCTGGAGCGGCTCGCCCCTAGTTATCGGGTGCCCCGTTCCGGATCCAGGCGTGCAGCACCGCGAGCTGGGGGGAGCCGTTCGCGAACTCGCCACCACTGTGGCCGATACAGGTGCCGATGTTCCCGAAGTTCGGGTCGATCTTGCGAATCAGGATGCTGTACGTCTCGGCCGCGGCGATCCCCCCCGCGTTGCTCACTCGCCGATACTGCGTCGGTAGGGTCGCATCGCACCCGGGGATGACGTTCACCACGTACGCGTGTGACTGGGCCGCGCTGATGTCGAAGACAATGCCCGCGGATCCGCCGCCGCCTCCGTGGCATCCGCTCGTGCAGTTGGTCGCGAGGATCGTCTGGACGTGCGTGGGGAACGAGTAGCGCGCCGAAGCCGTGATGCGCAGCTGCGTGAAGCCGGTGGTGTTGGCAAAGAGCGTGTCGGGGAAAGTCCCATTCGCTTGCACGGTCCCGCCGCTCACGTTGACCGTCCAGCTCGTGGACGCCTGACCCGTCCCCCCAGTCGCCGGCGAAGGCGTTCCCACCGATCCGCCACTGGTCGTGAAGTTGACCGTCCGTCCCGACACGCCGTTGCCGAACGCGTCGGCCAGACGAACGACCGGCGCTGTTGCCACCGCGGTTCCGGTCACCGCCGTCTGCGCGTCACCCGCCAGGATCGTGAAGACCGTAGGCGAGCCCGCTACCGACGACGCCACGAACCGAACCGGGTTCCCCGTGATCCCCGTGCCGGTTGCCGTCGCCGTGAGAGTGTCGCGGTTCGCTCCGGCCGTGGTGCCGAGCTGCCACGATGTGACGGTGGCGGTGCCATTGGCGAGCGTCGCAATCGCGTTCGTCGGCGCAACGGTTCCGCCGCCAGACGTCACCACGAAGGTGACGTTACGGCCCTGGATGGGGTTGTCGAACTTGTCGGCAATCCGCACCTGAGGCGCGATCGGAACGATCTGGTTGACGGTGTCGGTCTGCGCATGGCCGGCCTGGATCGTGATCGTGGCGGCCGATCCCACATTGGCAGTTGCTCCGAACTTCACCGGCGACCCTGGTAGTCCGCCCACCGACGCGGTGGCCGAGTCGACCCCCGGCACGGTGCCGAGCACGCGCACCGCCGTTGCGAAGCCCGTGGCGTCGGTGGTGTCGAGCGGTGTGATCGAGCCCCCGCCGAACGTGGCGGTCCACGCGACGGGGATTCCCGCAACTCCATTCCCATTCGTATCGACGACGCGAACCGAGTAGGCCACAGACAGGGTAGCCGCCACCGTGTCCGTCTGCGCATCGCCAGCGGTCGCGTAGATGCTGTCGGCAGCGCCGCTCAGGCCAGTGGCGGTGACAACGGCCGGTGCGCCGACGCCGGTTGCGGTCACACTCAACGTGTTGGCACCGGCTGCACCGCCGAGGGTCCAACTTCCGACGGTCGCGGTGCCCGACGCGCCCGCGCTGGTCTGGCTGCCGCCCGTGATGCTGCCGCCCCCGGACGTGACGGCGAAGGTGACGGCGACACCCGCCACGCCATTGCCGAACTGGTCGCGCACGGCCACCGAGGGTGGGACGCCGACCGGAGCCCCGGCGACCGCGCTCTGGCTGTTGCCCGCCGTGACGACGACCTGGGTCGCGGGGCCCGGCGTCCCCGTCGCCGAGAACGACACGGGTGCCAGAATTCCGATCGACGCCGTGAGTTGATTCGCGCCCGCGGTTTGGCCGAGTGTCCATGAGCCGACGCGGGCGATGCCGTTCGCGTCCACGATGGCGGAGGCGCCGGTGACCTGACCACCGCCGCCGGTGACGGCGAAGGTGACCGTCTGGCCGACCGCGGGGTTCGTGAACGCATCCCGCACGAGCACCGAGGGTGCGATGGTGACTGGGCCGGCGACGGTGCGCGTCTGGTTGTTGCCATCGTTGACCGACATGGCGGCTGCATTGCCGGCTGTGACGCGTAGCGTGACCTCGACGGAAGCGGGGCTTCCGTCGGCGTCCACGCCGGAGAGCCACACGAGGGCGCGGCTGGTGCTGGCCGTCGTGACCCCCGAGGACGAAGGCGTGAGGATCAGGTTCAACGGCGCAATCGAACCGTCGAGCTGCGCTGTGAGCCATCCGCCGGCCCCGGTCAAGTAGACCGTCGAATCCACCGACACCACGAGGTCGAACGCGCCCCCGTTGGTCACAGCCACCGAGTCGGGGGCCGGGTCCGCGCCGCCTGCACTCGCCACGAAGCCGACCGAATCGGCGGCGAGCACGAGGGCGGGGGGGGGCGCAACGGTGACGAACGTGGTGTCCCGCAGGGCGAGCAGCTGGACCACGACGTTGGTCGTGCCCGCCGCCACGCCCGTCACCAGGCCGTCCGCGTCGACCGTGGCGACCGCACCGTTCGAACTCGACCAAGTGACGTTCTGCCCGACCAGGAGCGTGCCCGCCGCATCCACGGGGAACGCGTCCACGTCGAACGTCCTTCCGATCATCACGCCGGCGCTGTCGACGGACGCGCGCAGCTCGACGGCGTCATCGGGCTCGATCTGGACGACCGACTCGGTGCATGACACCAGCGCCCCGAACCCGAGGCTGAGCAGGAGGGCTCCACGGCAGATCGACCTGGTGCTGGGACCGCGATTCGGCACGGGCGATACCGGTTCGGGTGAGCCGTCTCCGTGGAGGGTATCCGGCGCACGAAGCTGCAGCAAGCGGCGCGGTCCGTCGATTTGCCGCAGGCCCAGGTGCTCTCTAAGCTACCCGCACACCGAACCCCCTCTGGGAGGAGTGATGTCGCTTCGGCTCGTGTACGGCGCTGCTCTCGCTGCGGCCTTCGTCCTGAACCCGCGCGCTGCGCACGCGCAGACCACGACCGACGTGCATGGTTTGCGCGACCGAGTCGCCCAGGAGCTTTTCGTTTTCGGGAGCTGCGGCGAGCCGCTTTGCCTGGACGTGACGAATGCACACGGTGACCACTTCAAGCCTCTGCTCGCTAGCGGGAACCAGGCGGTGCTCGCGTTTCTCACCCAGTCGATCGGGGAGTCGACGCAGCGCGTTCCGCTCAGCGCCACCTCGAGCGGCGCGACGTTCTCCGTCATCGGAGGCGTTCCGGTGCGCACGTCGGTCTCCGCCGGCCCGATCTTCGGCGAGCGGACGCAGACGCTCGGACGCGGTCGGCTCTTCGTCGGTGCGAGCGTTACGGGCATCGAGTTCTCGTCCCTGAACGGTGCGCCACTCGACAACATCGGACTCACGTTCGCGCACTCCAACGAGGCGCCCTCCGACACATTGGGCAATCCGTCGTTCGAGAATGATCTCATGGAGCTCCAGCTCCAGATGGCGGTCAACGTCATGGTCGGGACGATCTCGGTCACGGCCGGCGTCACCGACTTCCTGGATGTGGGCGTGGCCGTGCCCCTCGTGCGCACTCAGGTCAGCGGACGCTCCGACGCGCAGTTCCTTCCGTTCGGCAGCAGCGCCCTCCATCGCTTCGGGGGTACCGACACGGACCCGATCCTGCGCGCGACCGCCACCATGGAGGGCTCGGCGTCCGGGCTCGGTGACGTCGCAGCTCGCATGAAGCTCAACCTGGGGCAGGGCGCCCGCATGGGAGCCGCGCTGCTCGCCGAGGTGCGGTTCGCCACCGGCAAGGAAGAGGATCTACTCGGGACTGGCTCGACGCAGTTCCGTGCGGTCGGTCTCTATTCCGCGCAGTTCGGCACCTTCTCTCCACACCTGAACGTTGGCTATGCCATGCGCTCGAGCGAAGACCAGAACGACGCGTTCCTGGTCGCGCTGGCCGCCGACAACCTGCTCTCCGACTGGGCGACCCTCGCCATCGGGGTCGACTCCGAGCTCCAGGTCGGCGACAACAAGTTCGTGCTCCCTTCGGAGATCGTGCTCCAGGACCCGTTCCTGCGGCGCATACCCGCGACCAACGTGCCCAACAAGAGCGGGGACCTCATCCGCGCCTCGATCGGCGCGAAGTTCACGGTCCGCGGCGGGACGGTGCTCGTCGTGAACGGACTGTTCCCGCTGCGCGAGGTCGGGCTTCAGCCCGACTTCATCTGGACGGTAGGGGTGGACTTCCCGTTCTAGGGACTGCCGCCAGCAGGCCTCCTACTTACTCCGTCCGCGTCATCCGCCAGCCCGCGCCGGCCCGTTCGAAGGTGGCGCGAAAGCTGACGGGGAAGTTCGATCGCCGGCCGCCATCATTGAACGTGTAGGTGCCACTGACCTGGGCGGTCGCAGTCGCTCCCTGATCGTCGATCGACTCGACGCGCAGGTCGGCGCGCTCGAGGTTGGGCAATGACTGCCTGAAGTTGGTTTCCTGCTGTGGCGTCATCCCCGGGTACGCCGCGCGCACCGCGGCGATGTCGCCCCCTTCGAGCGCGCGCGCGTAGGCCGCGACGATTTCCGGGATCGCGGTGCGGGCGTCGACTGGTGCGGCTTCGACCGTCACAGTCACGGTGGCGGTCGCACCACCTGAGGTGGCGGTGATCGTCGCGCGCCCCGCTCCTGCCCCGGCGACCTCGCCGGAAGGGCTGACCGTTGCTACGCCCGCGTCGCTCGATCGCCAGGCCACGTCCGCCGATATCGCAGCCCCGGCCCGGTCGCGCGGGGTCGCGACCAGGGTCGCGCGTTCGCCCGCGGTGAGGGCGACGCTCGCGCGGTCCACATCGAGACGAGCCACGCTCGCCCCCACGACCACGATGGTCTCGCGCGCGCTTGCGTCACCCACCTGGGCGGTGACGACGACCGAACCGGCGGCCACGGCGGTGAAAGAGCCGTCCGGGCTGATCCTGCCCACCGGTTCGTTGCTCGAGCTCCAGCGCACTGACGAACCAGTAACGGCCTGCCCACGTGCATCGAGCGCGGTCGCCGATAAGACCATCTGATCTCCCGGCTCGAGACCTGCCCGAACGCCCCCGATGCGCACGGATGCCACGGTGACCGGGGCCGGCTGGGACGGCCGCGGTGTGGTCGACGGTGCGGGGTCCGGGCGGACTGGCGCCGTGACCGGAGGCTGCGCTGTCGGATTCGTCGGCGGCTCCGTGGCACCGGTGTTGGGAGGAGGCTCTGTCGCGCTCGGCGCCGGCTCGACCGCGCCCGTGGTCGGAGGTTGAGCCTGTCCGGCCGCGTCTCGCGCCGGCTCCACCGGAGTCACGACACTGCCGACCTCGCCGGATCCCGGACCGGCGGCCTGATCCCAGGGTCGCAGCACCGCGAGCGCACCGCCCCCCCCGACCACGAGCACCACCGTGGCCACGAGCGCCAAAGGGGAGCGCCGCTTCGCCTCGGGGGCCGGCGAGGGCATCGCGACCGTGCGCCCTCCGGTGCCCAGTCCTGGCATCCCAGTGCGCGGTGTCGCCATGCGCGCGATCAGCTCGCGGCCTTCGGGTTGGTTCGCGAGCTCCATCAACTGGCTGCGGATGGGGTCGAGCGAGGACTGCGTACCCGCGCCGCACTTCTTGACCGCCGCTTCCATCGACGGCCAGCGGTCCGTGGGGCTCTTGGCGAGCATGCGCGTCACCGTGTCGATCATCTCGGGCGGGCAGTCAGGCCGGAAGTCCGACAAGGGCGGCAGCGGCTCGTGACAGTGCTTGTACATCGTCGTCACTGCCGAGTCGCCCGCGAACGGCGTCTTACCCGTGAGCATCTCCCACGCCACCACGCCCAGCGAGTACTGGTCGGAGGCCCCGGTGACCGGCTTCGCCTCGCACTGCTCGGGGCTCATGTAGGCGGGCGTGCCGATGGTCGTGCCCGTCTGCGTCAGGCCCTTCTTCTCCGACACCTTGGCGATGCCGAAGTCCGTCACGATCGGCGTGCCTTCCTCGTCGATCATGATGTTGCCGGGCTTCACGTCGCGGTGGATCACGTCGCGACGGTGGGCGTACCCCAGAGCGGCGCCGACCTTGCTCAGCACGTCCTTGATCATCGGGATGGGGAGGGGCCCCGTCCGCTTGATGATCTCGTCGAGCGTTTTTCCTTCGACGTACTTCATGACGAAGAAGAGCGTGGTCTCGGTCTCGCGCACCGCGTAGATCGGAATGATGTGCGGGTGCGAGAGTTGAGCCGCGGTGCGCGCCTCGAGCTTGAAGCGCTCCGCCATGCCCTCGCCCTCGAGCAGGTGAGGCGCCATGACCTTGATGGCGACCTTCCGGTCGAGCGCGATGTCGTGCGCGAGGAACACAGTGGCCATCCCGCCGCGCCCGAGCTCATCGAGAATCTCGTACTCGCCGAGCGTCGCATCGCGGAGCGTCTGCCGCATGGTCGACTTCACACGCGGCGCCGGCGAGCCCACCGAGGGCATCTCGACAGTGGCGGCATCGGCCGGGTTGATCGCCGTCACGTCGACGCCACAACGCGAGCAGAAGAGCGCCCCCTGGGCCACAGGGGTGCCGCAGTTCTGGCAGAGCGCTTCGCCGGGGACGGTGTCGGTCACGGGCCTAGTACCTCGACTTCATGAACTCGATGCCGGGCGATAGTGCCTCGCGCCATGCCCCCTCGATCTCGGGGGTGCAGCGGGAGTCGCACTCCCGCACCGTGATCAGGAGGCTGTCGACGAAGGCCGGATACATCGAGGGGGGCACGTTCACCGCGCTCGAACTGTGTCGCGCCGCGATGCGGTCGAGGAGCGCATCGTCGCGCTTGTTGCCGTAGCTCAACAAGAGGCCGAGCCCATGCTGCAGCACCTTGTACTGCTTCGGAAACTCGGTCTTGGCGAACATGGGGGGGACCGCTGGATCGCTCGCGAGCAGATGCTCGTAGAAGATCGGGAAGAAGCGCGGTGAGCGGAGGCACCGGGCGTAGCTCTCCTGCGCGAGCGCGTGCGCCGTCTGCGTCATCGGATCTCCAATGCGGGTGGCAACGTAGGTCGTGTCGTCGGGGGCGGCAACACGATCGGCCGGTTCAGGGCTCGTAGGCGCGCAGGGCCACACCGCCGGCCTCGTTCGCGGTCCCGAGGCCATCTCCATCCACGCGTGCGACGAGTACTGTGATGTTGTCCGGGCCACCCCGAGCATTGGCGAGCGCGATGAGCTGGTCGCACACGGCGAGGCAGTCCGTGCCGTCGCGCACCACCTCACGGATCTCGTCGTCCTCGACCACGCGCGACAGGCCGTCCGAGCACAGTAGGAGGACGTCGCCGCGGCGGAGGTCGTGGTAGGTCAAAGCGGGCGTCACGGTGGGGCTGGTGCCGAGCGCCTGGAGGATCCGGTTGTCCCGGACGTTCTTGGCCTCCTGCTCGCTGAGCACGCCCGAGTCGACGAGCTCCTGCACGAGCGACTGGTCGCGCGTCACGCGCGCCAGGTCGCCCCCGCGGACGAGGTAAGCGCGCGAGTCGCCCACCTGAGCGAGGTAGACCGTGCCCGCGCTTATGCCTGCGAGCGTCGCGGTCGTGCCCATCCCACGAAGCGCGTCGTCCCTACGGGACACCTCGTGGATCTCCTCGTTGGCGAGGTCCAGCGCGTGCCGTAGCCGCAGTGCAAAGTCCTTCGGGTGGTCGGCGGCGTTCTTGGCGCCGTTGGTCAACGCGCTCCGCACCGCGGACACCGCCATGGAACTGGCCTTCGCGCCTCCCGCGCGCCCCCCCATCCCGTCCGCCACCAGCAGGACCACACCGTCCGCGCCGAGCACGAAGTGGAAGGGGCCCACCGATGATCCGGTAGCGCCGGCGTCACCTTGGGCGAGGTCGACGAAGAGCAGGCTGTCTTGGTTCTCTTTCCGGACGCGCCCCGTGTGGGTGCGTCCACACACGTGCATCAGGATTTCCGAGCGCTCGGCCATGTCGACTCCGGCTATGCGCCGAGCGCCGCGAGCAGACGCGGTAAGTCGGCGAGGCCAAGTCCGTGCGCCTGCTCCGGCACGTCGTAGCCCTTGAGGTGGACCGTGTGGGTGGAGAAGAGCGCGCGCGCCGGCTCGTGGGCTTTCAGGAGCGCATAGGTCCCTTGTCCCACGAGGATCTCGCGCCCCACTTCCTTGGTCGCCGATTCGAGCCGGAACGCCTTGTTGACCGCGTCGCCCATCGCGGTGTGATCGCTGAGTCCGGCGCTCCCCATGTTACCGGTCACGGCGAGTCCCGAGTTGATGCCGGCCCCGAACGCGAGCGGGCGCGCCAGCGCGAACTCGGTCTGGAGCCCGGCGATGAGACGGGCGAGACGCGACACGGAGTCGAAGATCGCCAGGATCTCCTTCGGTGTGCTCTGGCCGTCGCCGTGCACCCAGAACGCCATGACTGCGTCGCCGATGTACTTCTGCGTCCAGCTCCCGTTCCGCTTGAGCAGCTGCCCGGACTCGTGGAACAGCTTGTTCATGAGCTCGGAGATGCGTGCCTCGCCGAGTTCACGCGCGAGCCCGGTATAATTGCGGATATCCAGTACCAAGATCGAGATCATACGTTCGACCACGAGCACGTCCGTGGGCGGCTGATACGCCTCCTCCTCCGCAGACCGGTCCACCGTCTGGTGGAAGACGAAACGATGGCTGCCGATCGTGAACGAGTCGCCGTCCTGGAGTGGTACCGGCGCGGTCACGGGCAGGCCGTTGCGAGTGGTGCCGTTGCGGCTGCCGAGGTCCGAGAGGTAGTACTCGCCCGACGACTCGCGCTGCACCAAAGCGTGCTTTCGCGACACGTTGGTGTCGTCCGTCAGCACCACCGTCGCCTGCGGGCTCCGGCCGATGCTCAGGGTCGCCACATCGGTGAGGTCGAAGGTGCGGTCCTCTCCGTCGATCACGACGTCGATGTAGGTGCGTCCAGGCTCCACGCGACTACCGCTCCGGGCTCCGCGTAGAAGCGGGCATCAGCCGCAGCTCCAGGGGCCCAGCGAGCTGGTTGAGCACGGGTGCAAGCGACGCCTGTGTTGCGCTCAGGTCGTTCATGCGGCCCGCCAGTTCGTGAATCGACACGTTCAGGCGCTGGAGGGCTTCCTCCGCGGAGATACGCTGGCCGAGGGCGTCCACGCTTCTCGATAGCGAATCTGCCACACGCTGGAGCTCGATGCCGAGGTCCTCGACCGTGCTATTCACCGTTCCGATCGAGGCCTCGAGCCCCACGCTCATGCGCGCCGACGACTCCTTGAGTCCTTCGAGCAGCACGCGAGTCTCGAGGATCAACTGTTCCGTGCTCTTCGCGGCGGCCCCGAGGTGTTGGCGGAGCCCGCTGAGGTCCGCGGCCACGCGCTCGACCTCCGGGGGAAGCTTCGCCCACTCGGTCAGGAAGCCGTCGAGACCAGCTCCGACCGCTTGGGTGAAGTGGTCCATCTGCTTGGACAGCTCCTGGAGTCGTGCTCGCATGAGCTTCTCGAACTCGTCGCCAGGCAGCGCCACCGCAACGGCCGGGGCCGCCTTCGAGTCGGCCGGCATGGCCCCTTCGATCATGCGCAGGCCCAGCTCTTCGAGCCGGGTCAGCACGCCTTCCTCACGCGACTGCACGCCTGTGCTCAGTACGCTGGCGGCCAGACCTCCGACCAGACCGACGAGGGTGGTATCGAACGCGAACGACAGGCCGGAAGCGACCGAGCCGAGCTCGTTGGTGACCCGACTGATGTCGTCGATGCTCACGGTGGTGGTGAGGAAGTTGGCGAAGCCGCCGACCGCGAGGCTGATGCCGAGCACGGTGCCGATGAACCCGAGGATCGGCATGGCCCAGATGAGGAGCTTGACCACCCGGTATCCCGAGGCGGCCGCGTCGACCTCGAGGTCGGATTGGTGGCGAATCAGCTCGTGGGCCCGCGCCGAGTCCGTGGTCTCCAGATGCTGGAGCAGCCACTGCACACGGCGCCCCACCGGGCGCGCGAGCACGCGGCCGTCCCAACCACGCAGCCGGTGCAGGGTGACGCTCGCGGGCTCCTGGGCGACGATGGCCGGAAGCCGCACGATCTCCGCGCGGGCGAGGTCCTCCTCGTTCACGCGCGTCACGCGCAGCTTGAGGAAGAGGTCCGCGCAGGCCCAGAAGAAGGCGAACGCGGTGAGGCCCGGCACCACCGCCATCAGCCAGCCGCCTGAAGGCCGGAAGAGGCGGAACACATAGTCGCCCGGTCCCGCGACCGAGTCGATGAGCACTTCCATCACGACGATCGCCACCAGCGCTGCGGCGAACGGAACGAGCGCGCCGGAGGTCGGGCGTCCGGGCTTGCGAACCACGCCTTCGCCGGAACGTACGCCGGTTCCCGCGGTGGTCGCGTGGGCGTGCTTCGACCCACCCGCCCCCTGCGCCGATGCGGGGAGCTCGGTGCCGCAGACCAAGCAGACCGGCTGATCGGCCGCGGCGGTTGTTCCGCAGTTGGGACACTGAGCCATCGAAAATTGCCTCCTCTACTACTTCGTGATCTGGAGTCGTGCCCAGGTGCCGCGGCGGGTCATCGCTGCGGTTTGGGCAAGGTCGTGAGCGGGCTCAGCAGGTCGTCCATGCCGTCCTCGGACAGGGCAACTCTCAGGGGGAAGTCGAACGTGAGCAAGTCGAACCCCGTGGCGAACCCCTGCGTAATCGCTATCTCCCGCGCCTGCCGGAAGACGTCGATGCTGGCGCTGTCGACCGCGAATGCGAGCCAAGACTCCTCGGGGTCCATCTCCCGCAGGGTGGTCGCAAACGCGGACTGGGCGTCGAGTTGTTGCAGGCTATCCCCCACGACCCCGGGAAGCTCCTCGATCGTGAGGTCGAGCATGGCGTAGAAATCCGTCGTCGGTCGGAACTGATAGGCGAGCCCGTAGTCGAAGTGGCGATCCGCGTGCTCGCGCGGGTTCGCGGCGATGAAGCGCTCGATCTCGTCGACCGACTGCACGATCTCGAACCCCGACAGCATTTCGCGCAGCGGTGCGTTCACGTCGAGCACCCGAACCGTTCCCTCCGCGGCCAACACGACGACACGTCGGCTGCCTGGCGTCGCCTCGCGACTCACCAGCACTTCCGCTTGGTACGCGGCGGTTCCCAGCTGCATCACCGTGTACATGACGATGAAGAGCATCAGCCCGACGAGGCAGGACAGGATGTCCATGAGCGAGTCGAGGCCGAGCGGACTCGATCCGTCGCGGTTGCGAGGCTTGCGGTACATGCCTAGTCCACCCGGATGCGCTGCCAGCTCTGCTCGATCGGCACCTCGACCACGTCGATCCCGAGGAGCTCGAAGTAGCCACGCACTTCCGTGAGGGTCACGAAGCCGGAGGGGCGAACGAAGAGAATGACGTAGCGGCCCCGCTCGAGCGAAGCGTCGGCGAGCGCGGCTCCCAGCGGGGTGCCCGCGAGGCGCTCGAACATGTAGTCGTAGGTGTCGTCGAACGTCGAAATGGCGCGCAGGTCCCGCTCGAACGTGACGACGTCTCCCGCGGGGTAGAGGGTCATCTGGCCACCATCCCACTCGATCCAGGTGGGGATGTCGCGCTGTAGCTCCTCCGGGAACTCAGGGGCCACGAACTCGACTGCCTTGTTCGTGCCCAGTGCGACGGTGGAGACGGTCGCCAGGATGAACACCATCACGCCCAGCGTGCAGGCGAGAATGTTGAACATCGGGTCGAGCGATACGCCCGATCCCTCTTCGTCGGAGAGGTTGGCCATGGGAGCCGACAACTTGCCCCGGGGCCGTCCTGCGGGGAAGATGGCGCCATGATCCTGCGTCGTTGGCGCGAGCTCGCGCTCCTCGGTCTGCTGGTCTCGGGCGGGTGCGCTCCTCCGGAGCAGCCTCCGCGCGACCGCGTGGTCATCGTCGTGGTCGATGGGCTCCGGCCCGACTACGTGACGGACAGCCTGATGCCGCGCCTCAATCAGTTGGCCCGGGAGGGCTTCCGGGGGCTCGCCCACCACGCTGTCTTCCCGACGGTGACGCGCGTGAATGCTCCCTCGATCTTCACGGGCATGAACCCCGGCGGGCACGGGCTCCTGGGCAACTCGGTGTTCGTGCCCGAGGTGGACCCCGGTCGTGTGCTCGACGCCTCCGACGCGGCCGACCTCCAGCTGATCGCCGCCGCGAGCGGCGGCGCGCTGCTGACGGCGCCCTCGCTCGGCGAGCTCCTGGCAGAGCGCGGCCTGACCTTCTTCGCTTCCTCCTCCGGGTCGACGGGCTCGGCCACGCTCATGAACCCTCGGGGGGCGGGCGCAGGGCTCGTCCACCACGAACTCACGATCCCGGATTCGCTCGGGCGCGTCGTCGCGGAGGTGCTCGGGGCGGTCCCCCCAACACGCTCCGAGGGGTCCTACGTGCCGCTCGTTGCCCGCGCCATCGACGCACTCCTCCTGGTCGGCCTCGACCGTGCCGACGCGGACGTGCTCGCTGTGTGGCTGACGGAGCCCGACCACACGGCGCATCTCGCGGGGGTGGGCGCGCCGGCAACCCTGGACGTGCTCGGCCAGGTCGACGCCGAGATCGGCCGCCTGCTCGACGGGCTCGCCGAGCGCGGCCTGAGCGAGCGCACCGACATCATCGTCGTCTCGGACCACGGATTCTCGACGCACTCGGGGGACGAATCGCTCACAGGCCTACTCGTGCGCGCCCGCCTCAAGTCGTCCGAGACGTCGACCGACGTCATCGTCGCGGACGACGCGATCCACATTCGGGAGGGCGGGGACGCTCGTGTCCGTGAGATCGTGCGCCTGCTCCAGCGCACCGATTGGGTCGGGCCGCTGTTCACGCGCGGACTCGCACCCGACTCCCTGACCGGGGCCTATCCCGGCACCCTCTCCTTCGCGGCCATCGGGTGGGACCATGCCCGCTCCGCCGACATTCTCGTCGGGCCGAACTGGAGCGATGCGGAGAACGAGTTCGGTTGGCGCGGCGAGGCACGAACCCCCGGGTTGGCCGGGCACGGGAGCGCGAGCCCCTGGGACATCCACGCGACCCTGATCGCGGCGGGCCCCCGCTTCAAACGCAACGTGGTGTCCCCCATCCCCAGCGGGAACATCGACATCGTGCCGACCGTGTTGGCCCTGCTCGCCAGGCCGGTCCCTGGCGGGCTCGACGGCCGGGTGCTGGAGGAGGCTCTGGCGACCGGTCCACAGCCCGGCGAAATGCCCCTCGAGGGCATGCCGGTCGGCACCTTCGTCGAGCTGGACGATGTCGTGTACGACGTGGCGGCCTACCGCTCGCGTGTCGGCACGACCCTCTACTTCGACGGCACGGACGTCGGCCGGGTACCGCTCGAGCCCTGACGGGTCTACGCGCGCAGCTCGCCGCCGTTCACATGGAAGACTTGGCCGGTGATGTAGCTCGACTCTTCGGACGACAGGAACGCATAGGTGTTGGCGAGCTCCTGATCGAGGCCGATCCGCCCCAGCGGGATGCCCGTGACGTTGGGCCGCGGCAGATAGGCTCCGGGCACCACGTGGTTCACCAGGATGTTGTGCGGCGCCAGCTCGACGGCGAGCGCGCGGGTCATGCCGACCGCGCCCATCTTCGAGCCGCACGTGTGGGCCCAGTTCGCCTGACCGTGCCACGAGTTGAGGCCCGACACCGTGATGATGCGACCCCAGCGGTTGGCGATCATGCTCGGTACCAGGGCGCGCGTGCAGAAGAACGGCCCGTCGAAGTTCACCGCGGCTGCGGTGCGCCACTCTTCCGTGGTCATCTCGGTGATCGGGCGGCCGCCACGAAAGCCCGCATTGTTGATGAGGATGTCGATCCGCCCCATCTGGCGGAGGCCTTCGGCGATCATCTGGTTGACCTGCTCCTCGACGCCGACGTCCGCGAGCAGGGCGATCGCGCGCACCCCGAAGCCTCGCGCCTCTTCGGCGACGCTCTCCGCTTCCTCACGGTTCGAGCGGGCGTTCACGATCACGTCCGCGCCGCGGCGCGCCAGCTCCAGTACCGTCGACCCGCCGAGATTGCGACCGGAGCCGGTCACCAGCGCCACCTTGCCCTCGACGTTCCGGCGAACGGGTGCGGGCTCGGCGGCCGATCCCATCATGGGGGCGACTGCGGCTGCTCCCAGGGCGCCGAGCGCGGTGCGGCGTGAGACGGCGGTCGGATCACTCGCGGCCATGGTCGTCCTCCTTCGGATCGGTGGATCGCGCGCAATGTATGCGGCGCTCCCTCGCTCGGGCGATGCCGCCTTGCCGGGGTGGCTCGCGGGCGGCCATGGTGGTCACAGGCGGGATCCCCGAGGCGGAGGCAAATGGCCATGCGGATGGAACGGACGTGGGCGAGCGTTGTGGTCGGCGTCGCGCTGGCGATGGGATGCGCTCGGAGTACCGAGGCCCAACAAGCGGACGGCTACGCGCGCTCCAGCACAGGTGTGCGCGAGGTGACCCTGGGGAGCGGGACCATCATCAAAATGCTCCTCGACGCGTCCAACCTCGGCAGCGACGAGATCGAGGTGGGCGAGATCAACTTCCCGACCCTATCTAGTCCAACCGCGGGACATCGCCATGGTGCCACCGAGATCTTCTACGTGATCGAGGGTGTGCTCGGCCATGTGGTGAATGGCGTCGAATACCGACTCGAGCCCGGAATGGTCGGCGTGGTGAAGCCGGCGGACGAGGTGATGCACCGCGTCCTGGAGGCTCCCGTCCGGGCGGTCGTGATCTGGGTGCCGGGCGGGGAAGGGAACCGCGTACAGCCTGCGGATCGCTGGCGCGCCTTGAGCAGATAGCGCGGGCGTCCGTCCGCGTTCCGGTCTACGATTTCTTCCGCGTCGAGAGTCCGAACGGCAGGTAGGCCGGGCAGCGGGCCGCGGCGGCGGTGAGGAAGAAAACGACGGCGAAGACGAGGAGGACGGTCGCGAGCGTCCCGCTGATGCGTCCGCTGAAGTACAGCGCCGCGATGACGAGTGCGACGGCGACGCGGAGAACGCGGTCTACGGTGCCCATGTTGGCGTGCATGATTTCCTCCGAGCGGTGGGGGGAGGGTACCGAGAAACTAGCCTACTCGGGTCCGAATCGTGTCGGGGGAGGGGATGCGTCGAGCGGAGCCGGACCCCAGAGCATCGCCATCGCCGCAGCGTACTCGAGCAGGACGGGGCGCCCGCTCGGCGGGTACGCCCAGACCATCGGCTCACGTTCCGGATAGAGGGCGCGCAGGGCCTCGTTCTTGGCCGGACCGAAGTCCCTCACGAACATCGGGCTCCCCCGCTCGAGTCCGGGTAGGTCACCTTGCCAAAGAAGGGGCGCAAGCGCGACGGCCCCATAGCGGTCGGAGGACATCTCGAGCACGCACTGCTCGGACCACTCGACCCCCTCGCCGCGCCATACGACTGGGGCCCCTGGCTGACGCAGGCCGATCATGCCCGGCTGCTCGGCGGATGTTTGCTGGAGGTCGATCGCCGGTAGGCTCGCTCCGGTCACCCCGCCCAGACGCGCCTGTGCGTACTCCTGGAGACGACAGAAGTCGTTGCGGCGCAGGATCGGCTGTATGGAGTCGTTGCGTATGCCGGTCGCCTGGAGTTGCGACGCGATCCGCTCGTCCCACGAGGTATGCACGAACACGAGCGCCCCGTCGGCTCCTCCCTCGGGGAGGGTGATGCGTGACAGGGTCTCCTCCGGCCAAGCCAACGAGCGCACCCGCCCGGGAAGGAACGCGAGGGTCATGAGCCCGGCGGTGACCACGCCGGTCCACAGGCCCATGCGCAGGGTAGGCGAAGCGGCGCGGTGCGCATGGGCCACCGCGAGCACCGCGAGCAGGATCCAGGCAGGCGCCGACTCGGAGAGCATACGGGGTGCGTGGAACCAGTAGAGCGCCTGCGCGGCGACGGGGAAGAGCGCCCAAGCTGCGACCACGCGAGCGCCCGTCGGGAGTTTGCCCGCCACGACCAGCCAGACCGCACCGACCACCACCAGCGACACCGGCGTCTCGAGGGTGAGGGCGCCCAGCTGGATGACGTCCGAGGCCGTGTAGGCCACCAGTTCCCGCAGGCCGTACGTATAGGCCCACGGGTCGGCGTGCAGGCCGAGTCCGTGCGCCGGACCGTAGAGCGCCCCGTAGCCGAACGTGAGCGGCGAGCCGTAGAGCGTGGCGTTCCACCAGAAGAGCAGGAGCGCGCAGGGGAGGCCGCCGACGACCCACGGCAGGAACGCGCGCCGGACCAAGGCGAGACCGCCCCCTTCGAGCCAGACGCCGAGCGTGAGCGTCGGCCCGAGCACGATGCCCGTCCACGGGCGGGCGAGCACCATGCCCCCGACGGCGACCCCCGCGAGTGCCGCCCAGGTCGGCCGGCCGTCGCGGGCGCGGACCGCCGCATAGAGCGCCAACGCGCCGGCCGCTCCTGCCGTCACGTGCGAGGCCGTGCTTCCCGCCAGGACCAGGAGGAATGGGCTCGCGGCGACCAGGAGCGAGGCTGCTCGGGCTTGGATGCGCTTTTCGGCGGGAAGCAGCCGCTCGAACGAGGCGGCGAGCAGTCCGGCCGTGGCACCGAACAGCAGGGGTCCGGCCAGCCACCAGAGCCCGACGGCCGTGAATGCGGCCCACACCAGCGAATGCCCCGGTGGGTACTGCGACACCCAACCCGCCGAGGTCATCAGCATGTTGGGGATCGCCCACGCTTCCATGGGGCCCGTGAGTGCGAGGCCGAGCGACCCTGAGGCCAAGGCGCGCGCATGGATCAGGGTCGCCATCTCGTCGACCCCGGTAAGGAGCCGGCGCTGGAGCACGAGCGTCACCAGGCCCGCGAGCAGCGCTGCCAGCCCCGCCACCGTCAGCGCCCAAGCGCGGCCGCCGGGCCGGAGGATGGCCCGTTCGGGAACCGCTCCGTCCTGAGGAGTGGGTCGCGGCGCTCTGCTCGCCATCCATCCACCGATGGCCGCCGCGACCGCCACCATCAGCGTGCCCCAGAGGGTCGAGCTCCAGATGGGCTCGGTGCGCGCGAGCGCATCCGCGGCCGCCGGCCCGTTCCTGTCGGGCGACAGCAGCCGGTGCAGGGGGAGAATGCAGAGGAGGGCGACGGCCGCTGCCGCCGCCCTCCTCGACCACGTCATCACGCGCAGAACAACGCGACGGGACTACTGGTCGTTTTCGTTCGGGGGCGGCCCCGATGGCCGGCAACCCCGGAACTTGGGCATGAAGTGGAAGCCGTTACCGGACGCCAGGAATGCACCGCGCACGTCCAGCGTGAGCGCTACGGTGGACTCGCCGCCTTCCTCGACTTCGACCGGGGGACAGAGGGGCACGATCGCAGTCCAGCCACCCCCCGGCGGAACGATGGTGATCTGCGTGTCGTTCCAGAGCACGACCGAGACCTCCGTCATGACGACGACGACCTGGTCGTAGGTCCCCTCGGCGAGCTCGCCCTCCGGGAGCTGGATCTGGCGGCCTGTCTCCAAGGTGATCACGTCGACGGAAGCGGGCAGGTCCATGTCGACGTTGACCAGCACGCCGTCGAGGTTGCGCGCCAGGATGCTCGAGAAGGTCACGTTCGCCGCTTTGACGGGCGGGCGCGGGTGGTTGCCACTGCCGCCATCGAGCGGATCAGTGCCCGTGAACGTCGTGCCATCGAACGTCGCGGACGCGACCCCTGCGGAGCCCGACACGGCCACCGCGCCGTTCTCGGAACCGAGCACGAAGCGCACGCGGCCCTGGTTGGGGGCGAGCATGCTGTCGCTGCCGCTGCATGCGGCGAGGGTGAGCGCGAGTGCGAGGGCCGCGCGGCGTCCGGTAAATGTCGATCTGATCATGTGAGCACCTCCTGCGTGAGCCGAACCGTCATCGACCACAGTACCGACGCGCGGAGCGGCACCGCCAGCCCTGCCGGCTGCAACCTTTTCAGTCTGCGCTCCGTCGTATCCACAGGTGCGGGTCAGGCGCCGGAGGGCCGGCGATCACACTGGGGAGGAGGTGGGGGATGGGGACGATGGGAATGGGAACGGTCGTTTCGGGCCTGGGGCTGCGTTTGGGGTTGGCGCTCGCGCTTTGCGCGCCGAGCCAGGGAGGTGCCCAGGCGGTCGCGGATCCGGCGAGCGCGGCCCTGCTCGAGGCCGAGGCGGCGCGCCTGTACGACCAGCCGTCCCGGTGGGCAGACGCGGTCAGCCTCTATCGGTCCGCGGCCCAGCTCCGCCAACACGAGGATCCACAGGCTCGCCAGGATCTTTTCCTCGCCGCGAATCTCGCTTACCAGCTCGGCGATCTGCCGACCGCGGTCGACGCGCTCGAGTCTGCGGGCACGCGTGCGATGTCCGCCGGTGACGCACTCTTCGCGACGCAGATGTTCGCCAACGCCGCGCAGATCGCCGAGGAAGCCGGTCTCGAGGCCCACGAGCGCCGTTTGCGGACGAGGGTCGCAGAAATCGCGACCGCCGCGGATGCGCAACGCCGCGGCCGCAGCTGACCCGCAGCGCATGACGACGGGGGCGCCTGGGGGCTCCCCGTAGGTATCCGCCGGCGCTCGCTCAGGCCGGCGGATACCAGTCGCGCACGCGCACGTCGATGGGCAGGTCCCGAAGGGCTTCGACGAACTCGTCGATCGGCATCTCGCGGTAGTGATAGGGATACACCACGCGCGGTCCGATCTCGGCGACGCACTCCGCCGCGACCGTCGGCGTCATGCGGCCGTTCGGGAGGTTCATGGGCACGAAGAGAATGTCGACATCGGTGACCGCGAGCATCTCGGGCGTACACTCGGTGACCCCCGCCAAGTAGATCCGCAGCCCACCGAGCGTGATCACGTAGCCGTTCCCTTCCCCCTTGGCGTGGAACGGGTCGCCCGGAATCAGGTCGTACATCGCGACCGCGTCGACGCCCACGGAGGGCGCATCCGCGCGCGGAAACGCGAGCTGAATGCTCTCGTTGTTGCGCATCACCATGGCTCCTGACACGGCGCGTAGGCGCTCGGCCCCGTCGGCGTCGCGCGCCTCTGCGGGGGTCGTAGGCACCAGCGTCACGGTGGTGGGCGTGCTCAGCCTGGCGATGAGATCCGGGTCGAGATGGTCCGCAGGGGTGTCGGTAATCAGGATCAGGTCGGCGAGCTTGGCGTTGGCGTAGTCGCCACGGCTCCACGGATCGACGTGGATCACCACGCCCGAGTACTCGATCTGCACCCCGGCTCCGGCGAAAGGTGTGACCAGGATCGGTCCGGCCTCACCGGGAAATGCGTCGATCTGCGCGAGGATCGTCGACGCATGCGCGGCGATGGCCACCGTGACGACGAGCGCGTGGGCGGCGTACCGCTCGAGCCGTGCGATCGCGTTCATCTGTGGACCTCCGTCTGGGACTCGTGCCGTTCGCGACCGACCTCGATGGACGCGCACGAGCAATAGGATGGCCCTCCGCTCCTCAGGAGATCAACCGGTACGGGCCCTCCGGGGCGTGCAGAGGGCGGCCGCCGTCCCCTTCAGGGGACGCCGAGGCGGGGGCAGGTGGCAGGAAGCCGCGCCACTCGGCCCTTCTCGGCCTGGCACGTCCGATGCTTTTCCCCTGAGCGAAGCTCTAGTCCGACCGAATAGGGGGAAGCATGAGACGTTCAGTGTTCGGGTTCCTGATCATGGGCGCATGCCTGCTGGCCGCGGCCCCCGCCGAGGCACAGCTCAGCGTGCAGGTTGCGCTCACCTGGGAGTATGGAGACGGCGGCTGGCACGCCTACCGACCGGTCTACATGCCGCGCGAAGCCGTCTACTACACGCCGAGTCGGAGGGTGCGCGTGCCCCCCGGGCACATGCCGCGCCCCGGGTACTGCCGGCTCTGGCTCCCGGACACGCCTCCGGGACATCAGCCTCCGCCGCAGCGGTGCGATCGCCTCTTTCGCGCGGGGTACCCGCGGGGTGCGGTGATCATCGGCTCGCCTTCGCACGATGTCATCTACGCAGAGGACCGCGTGGGCTGCGACAAACGCCGCGGCCGGGGTCACGGGCGGAAGTGCTAGCGCCGATGTGGTAGCCCCCATGGCGCCTGGGGTCGGCGGCGTGCGCGCTCCCGCCCCGGGCCCTATGATCAGCGCGAGCCCCGTAGCCTGTGAGGTGGCGAATGGAAGACGCGCACCGGAACACGCCCGCGCACCCCGCGGACGAACTCGACCGGCGCGACTTCCTGAAGGGCTCGGGCGCCGCGCTCGTTGCCGCCGGACTCACCTCACCGGCGGCCGTTGGCGCGGTCCCGCCGTCCGGGTCTGCTCAGCAGGCCGCACCCGAGGCGCCGAGCACGTTCCTCCGCTTCACCCTCAACGGCGCGCCGTACAACCTCAGGGTCGAAGACCGCTGGACGCTCGCCGAGATGCTGCGCGACCATCTCATGGGGTTCTTGGGCACCAAGGTCGGCTGCGAGCGGGGCGAGTGCGGCGCGTGTACGGTGCTCGTCGATGGAGCGCCGGTCTACTCGTGCAGCACGCTCGCCGTGTGGATGGAGGGGCGCTCGGTCCGCACCGTCGAAGGGCTCGCCCCCCGAGGCGAGCTATCACCGCTCCAGCGCGCCTTCGTCGACCACAACGCGCCGCAGTGCGGGTTCTGCACGCCGGGTCAGCTCATGACCGCGACTGCATTGCTCGAGCGCAACCCGAGCCCGACCCCTGACGAAGTGCGCCGAGGGATGGTGGGCAACCTGTGCCGCTGCGCGAACTACAACGCGATCGTCGAGGCGGTCATGGCCGCCGCGCGTGGGGCGACGACGACGGGAGGCGGCGCTTGAACCCGCGGCAGGCCGCGCCCCAGCTCGCACCGATGCGCACGGTGGGTCATTCTGTCCCCCGCATCGACGCGGCCGAGCGTGTGACGGGCGCAAACTACACGCGGGACTTCGTCCGATTGGGCATGCTCTACGCGCGTCTGCTCACGAGTCCCCATCCGCACGCGCGCATCCTGTCGATCGATACCTCCCGGGCGGCGGCGCTCCCCGGCGTCCGTGCGATCATCACGCACCAGACGCACCCGGACATCGTCTACAGCTCGGGCTCGATCGCCGGCGGCGCGCAGTACAACGACGCCGCCAAGGACATCACGCTCCACAAGCGCTTCATGTTCAACAACCCGGTTCGCCACGTGGGTGAGCCGGTGGCGGCCGTGGCGGCGGTCGACCGTCACGTGGCCGAGGAAGCCGCGGGGCTGATCACCGTCGAGTACGAGCAGCTCCCCTTCGTGCTCGACGCCGAGGAGGCGCTCGCGCCCGGCGCGCCGCAGGTCTGGCCGGAGGGGAACATCGGCCTCAACGGGCGCAACGAGCCTCGGCCCCTCGGAGGCCGACAGGGGGACCCCGACGCCGGGTTTGCCGCTGCCGAGCGCATTCTCGAGGGGAGATACACGACCGCATTCTGCCAGGACGCACAGCTCGAGCCGCGCTCGGTGCTCGCGGTGTGGGAGGGCGACAAGCTCCAGCTGTATACGCCGACCCAGGGGATCTCGAACTGCCGCCACGACAATGCACGTGACCTCGGTCTCGAGGATCACCAGGTGCAGATCATCTGCCACTACATGGGGGGCGGCTTCGGCGACAAGAACGGCAGCTACTACCACGACCTCATCGCCGCGACCCTCGCGAAGGCGACCGGCACGCCCGTCAAGCTCGAGCTGACCCGCAAGGAGGATTGGCTAGGCACACACGGCCGTTGGCCCACGACGCAGGATCTGCGCGTGGGGTTCACGGCCGACGGCACCGTGACGGCGGTCGAGCTGCGCGCCCTCAGTGGCATGGGTCCGTACCTGCGGCGCTCCGGGAGCTTGAGCGGCATCGACGCCTACGCGTGTGCGAACGTGGATCGCCAGATCTACCCGGTTCACACGAACCGCACGGTCTCCGGCAACTTCCGCGCGCCGAGCGAGCCCCAGGGTTACTTCCCCATCCAGTCGATGATGGACGACGTGGCGTACGCCGTCGGCATGGATCCGGTCGACTTCGCCCGTCGCAACATGCGGCGCCCGTCCGAGACGGTGCGCTTCACCAACTTCTCACTCGACGAATGCATCGATCGGGGCGTCGACCTCTTCGACTGGCGGAACCGCTGGCGGCCGACGCCGGGCTCCGACGCCGGACCGATCAAGCGCGGAGCGGGCTTCTCGTTCATGATGTTCCGCTCGGGGGTCGGGCCGAGCAGCGCGATCCTGCGCCTCGACGGCACCACGAACCGGTACACGCTCTTCGTCGGCGTCACCGACATCGGGCCAGGTGCCAAGACGACCATGGCGCTCATCGCAGCCGAAGAGCTCGGCGTGCCGCTCGAGCAGGTCGATGTGGTCTGGGGCGACACCGATCGCTGTCCTTATTCGGTGGGCGAGTCCGGGAGCCGCACGACGATCATGACGGGGTACGCGGTCGTGGAGGCCGCGCGCGACCTGAAGCGGCAGATCACGGAGCGCGGCGTTCCCGCCCTCGGCGACGTGCGCATCGCGTCCGCGACGCCGAACCCGAGCACCGAGGGTCGCCAGCGCCTCTGCTTCGCCGCCCACTTCTGCGAGGTCGAGGTCGACGTGCAGCTCGGCCACGTGCGCGTCACCAAGTTCGTTGCCGTGCACGAGTCGGGGCGCATCCTCAACCCGCTACCGGCCCGCGACCAGATCCGTGGCGCGGTGCTGCAGGGCATCAGCATGGCGCTGCGCGAGGACCTGCTCTACGACGGGCGGAACGGTCAGCCGCTCACGGCGGGCTACTACGGCGCGCGCCACCTGACCCACCTCGACGCGCCCGAGATCGAGGTCTCGTTCATCGAGACCGACGACGGCTACGGTCCCTTCGGCGCGAAGACGGTCGGCGAGGCCGGCATCATCCTGTCGCCCTCAGCAGTTGGGAATGCCATCTACAACGCGACGGGCGTCCGCATGAAGGACCTCCCCATCACGCGGCAGCGCATCTTGGAGGCGCTGGCATGAGGGCCTTCGCCAACCGGAATCCGCGCACGGTGCAGGAGGCGGTCGCGATCGTGCAGGTGGCGCGCGGCGAAGGACGCACCGCGTACGTCGCCGGTGGCGGGACCGACCTGCTCCAACTCGTGAAGGATCACATCCCGAATCGTCCAGGGCGGGGCGAGCTCGATGTGCTCATCAACCTCAAGAGTGTGCCCGCACTCGATCGCATCGAGGTGACCCCCGCGGGCGGCCTGTCCCTGGGCGCGCTCGTCACGCTGACCGAGCTCGTCGAGCACGCGACCGTGCGAGAGCGCTTCGCCGCCCTGGCCGAGGCCGCGTCCGTCGTCGCGACACCGCAGATCCGCAACGTCGGCACGGTCGGGGGCAACCTCGCGCAACGCCCATGGTGCTGGTACTTCCGCAACGGGTTCCCGTGCTTCAAGGCCGGAGGGGACCGCTGCTTCTCCGCGGGCGGCGAGAACCAACTGCACGCGATCTTCGGGGGCGGGCCGAGCTACATCGTGCACCCCTCGGATCTCGCACCGGCGTTGGTCGCACTCGGCGCGATGTTCCGCATCACGGGCGCAGCTGGTGAGCGCATGGTATCCGCCTCGGACTTCTTCGTGCTCCCGCGCACCGACGCGCTGCGCGAGAACGTGCTCGCGGACGATGACGTCCTCGTCGGCGTCGACGTTCCTGCACCAGCGCTGGGCACGCGCAGCACCTATCACAAGATCATGGATCGCGAAGCCTGGACGCACGCGCTCTCCAGCGCGGCGGTGGTACTTGAGATGGACGGCGACCTGTGCCGCCGCGCGAGCGTCGTGCTCGGTGGCGTCGCGCCCATTCCGTGGCGGGTGCCCGAGGCCGAGGCGCTCCTGGTGGGCCGGCGGGTCACGCCCGAGCTCGCGCGTGAGGTTGGCGCTGCGGCGGTCGCGGGTGCGCGCCCGCTCGCCAAGAACGCCTACAAGGTCCCGCTCACCCGTAGCGTCGTCGAGCGCACCGTGCTCGCGCTCGCCTCCCGCGCCTGAGGGAGGTCGAACCGTGTCGATCGGGCCACTCGACCGCCGCAACTTCCTGCGGTTGGCCACTCGGGGGAGGGAGCGCGTGCTCGACGTCTCGTGCGAGCGCCTCTACGTGCGCTGGATCGACGCGCCGGTGGCGGCGCCTCCCGCAACTCTGGTGGACGAGGCCTCGGGGTGGTCCGAAGAGCCCGGGGAGCCTGCTCTGCGAACCGTCGTCCAGACCCGGGAGGAGTTGCTCGGTCAGCTCGACGCCGGTCTGGCCGGCGCTCACTCCGTCCGACTGAACGAGCCGGAGTGGCTCGCCCACGCGGATCTCAGCCGAGAGGTCTACGCGCGCATCGCCAGGTTCCGGAGTCGAGGTGGACGTGTTGGCTCCGCGGGTCCGCGGGTGCCCATCTCGTGACCGGGCCCCTTCGCGCCCTGCGGCTGGCCCTCCTTCTGGGCGTGTTCGCCGGCCCGGTGGCCGCACAGACGCAGCCCTATCCCGTTCCGGACGACGTGCTGAAAGCCCGGGTGGAGGCGGCCATAGCTCATGCGGCCGACCTCCCCGCGGACTCCCTCGTCGTCGAGGCGAGCAGCGGCGTGGTCACCATCACCGGTTCGCTGCTTTGTAACGACTGCGGCGGGAACGCGACGCCGAGTGGTACGGGCACCGTGCAGCAGAGTCTCGGTGCGGTGGTGCGGGCGGTGCCCGGCGTCGCGGTGGTCCGCTTCGCGCTGAGCTACCGCCCGCGCTGAGACTCTAGCGGCCCCCGCGTCGGCCGTACGGGCGTCGCCGCGGCCGAGAGGCGCTCGACGAAGACTCCGCTGCTGGCCGCTTGGCCGCCTTCGCTGCCGCGCGCGCACGGTCCCCCGCCTTCTTCGCGCGAATGGCCGCGATCCGCTCCCCGCGTGGCTGCTCGAGCGGCGCGGACGCGGACGCCACGTAGGAGAAGCCCTCCAGCTTGGCGCGCGGCAGCTTCGTGCCCAACGCTCGCTCGATGGCGGCCACATCCCCCTCGTCCTCTGGCGCGACGAGCGTGAACGCCTCGCCGTGGGCATCCGCGCGGGCGGTACGCCCGACGCGATGGATGTAGTCGTCCGGAACGGCGGGAACGTCGAAGTTCACCACGTGCCCGAGCGCCTCGACGTCGATGCCGCGTGCGGCGATGTCGGTCGCGACGAGCACCTGGAAGTCCCCGCGCTTGAAGCCGTCGAGGGCTCGCGTGCGCTGGGCCTGCGAGCGATTCCCGTGGATGCGCTCAGCGCTGATGCCCGCTGCGTTGAGCAGCTTCGCCAAGCGGTCCGCGCGATGCTTGGTGCGCGTGAACACGAGCGCCTCGTCCATGAGGTTGCTCCGAAGCAGCGCCACGAGCAGCTCGCTCTTGAGCGACGCGGGCACCGGATATAGGGCCTGGACCACGCGCTCGGCGGGCGCGGCTTTCGGCTGCAGCGCGACCTTCGCTGGCGTGCGCAGGATCTCCCGTGTCAGCGCTTCGATCGGAGCAGGCATCGTGGCGCTGAAGAAGAACGTCTGGCGCGCCTTGGGAATGTGCTTCAGCACGCGCTTGATGTCGGGCAGGAAGCCCATATCGAGCATGCGATCGGCCTCGTCGAGCACCAGGTACTCCAGGCCCGCGAGCGCGGCATATCCGTGCTGGAAGTGGTCGAGCAAGCGTCCGGGTGTGGCGACTAGGACCTCGACGCCTTGGCGGAACGCGCGCTCCTGCGGGCCCATGCCGACGCCGCCATGCACGGCTGCTGCGCGTATGCCAGTGTGCCGAGCGAGTCCGGCCAGGTCCGCCACGATCTGAAGGGCCAACTCACGGGTCGGCGCGATGACGAGTGCGCGCGTCGTGCCGCGCGGACGGTCGATGAGTTGATGGAGAATGGGCAGCAGGAACGCGGCGGTCTTGCCGCTTCCCGTGGCGGCTGAAGCGAGCAGGTCACGTCCCGCGAGGGCGTGCGGAATCGCTTCCATCTGGATGGGCGTGGGGCGTTCGAATCCGAGATCCCGGATGCCGCGCAAGAGGGAGGGGTGCAACTGAAGGGCAGAGAAACCCAAGGGATTGTCCGTCGTAGAGGCGCTCAGCAGGCCGGCCGGTGAATCCGGCGCGATAGGCTGGCGCAGAGTCTTGAGCGAGTACTTCGCTGGGTACAGCGGCCTCGGAACCGAGGCTCGAGGTGGGAACCCGCGTGGGGAAGGTAGCGGCAATTCCCGCCGAGTGTGAGGGGGCCGGTGGGCGCTAGGTTCTGTGGCCGGCGGACCTTATCGGCCCCAAGTGAGTAGAATACGCTCGAATCCGCTGCGGACCTGCCGGGGCTGGCGTGCCCTGGATCCGAGCCCCGAACCCGGAGCGAGCCCATGGCCCGCGTAAAGATCGTCCGACCCGACGGCAGTCCGTCGCCGTATTTCTGGGATAACAAGGAAGCCAAGAAGGCCCTCAAGACGGTGTTCAAGAAGACCGACGAGGGCATCAAGCGCCTCCGTGGCGTGCGCTACGACCTGAAGCGCAACACTTTCCAGAAGGACTGAGCCGCGGTCGCACGCGGGGCGGTCCTCCCTTCAACGACCCCCCGCGGAGCACGCAGATGCAACTGGACGGCGCAGTCGCCCTGGTAACGGGCGGTGGCGAGGGCATCGGGCACGGCATCGCCAAGGCGCTCTTCGAGCAGGGCTGCAAAGTCACCATCACCGGCCGTCGCGAGGACGTCGTACGCGCCATTGCGAAGAGCATGGGGGTCGACGGGATCGCGGCCGATGTCGGCGTCGAGGCGGACGCCGTCCGCGCGGTGCAGTCCGTCATCGACAAGTACGGCCGGCTCGACATCCTGGTGAACAACGCCGGCCATGGCGTCTTCAAGCCACTCGTCGACACCACGCTCGAGGACATGGAGTCGATCTATCGCACCAACGTGTTCGGCACCTTCCTCATGGCGCGCGAGGCAGCGCGTCAGTTCATGAAGCAAGGGAGCGGCGAGTTGATCAACATCGGCTCGACCTCGGCAACCAAAGGGAGCGCGAGTCGCACCGCGTACGGCTCGTCCAAGTTCGCCGTGCGGGGCATGACCGAGTGTTGGCGTGACGAGCTGAGGAAGTACAACGTGCGCGTCATGCTCGTGAACCCGAGCGAGGTCATGACGGAGTTCGCGGCCAAGGCGGGCGCGCCGCGCGCGCCGTCCGACCGGAAGCTACGCCCCAAGGAGATCGCGGACGCGATCGTGGGCGCGCTGAAGATCGACAGCCGGGGGTTCGTGCCCGAGTTCTCGGTGTTCGCGACCAACCCGCCCTGAGCGGACCGGGCGTAGCTCAGCGCGGGTAGGTCAGCGAAGGTCGCGCGGCCAGAGCTGTGGGTTACCCGCCAGCTCCACCGGCGCGAAGTCGCGGAGGTCGAGCGTCGCGATCGCGCGCGCGCCGAGGCGTTCCGCCATCGCCATGACCACCGTGTCGACGAGCCCCAGGCGGAGATCGGCGTACCGTTCCTCGATCTCGCGAGCTCGCTCGAGGTCACCCGACCCGTTCCACTCGACGGAGAAGAGACCTCCGGCGACGTCGGCTCGAAACGCGCGGGCGGTGTCTCGTCCGAGTCGCTTCGTGAGGAAGTGGTCGATCTCGGGCAGGACAGCCCATGGAAGGACCCAGTCCTCTGGACGGGTCTCGAACGCACGCCGTAGGATCTGATGGTTGGGATCGTCCTCGTTGATCAGCGCGATGATGGCGCCTGTATCCGCGACGATCACGAGTCACCAAATCCTTCGAGCATCTCCTCCTCGGAGAGGCCTGCCAGCGCCGGGCCGCCACGCGCCGCCCCCAAACTCGTCGGCAGCGGCCGCCGTGACTTCCTCTCGACGAACTCCGATACGGCAATCCGTATGAGTTCGGCCGTTGGCCGACCCTCGGAGGTGGCTACCCCCTTGAGGCGTCGGTAGTCATCGGCATCCAGGTACACCGTGGTCTTCACTGTACTCATGCCCCCAGTATAGCTGGCTGCCATATATGGCACCAGCGCGCCGGCCTAGCCCCTTCCGAGCAAACGTCGCGATGCCGAAGGGGCGTTCGAATGCCCAGCTGGGACCAGCACGCGCCACCGAGGCGAGCCGCCTACTTCGCCCGGAGCACGCTCACGCGGGTAGGCCCCTCGAAGTCGTAGCGCTTGCCGCGGCGCGCGGCGCGCGCATCGATCACGTGATCCTTGTCGTGTTCGAGCACGAGCACCTCCGCGAAGGGCACCTTCAGCCAGTGCTGGATCACGCGGTCGAGCTTTGCCGAGCCGTACGGCGGGTCGGCGAACGCGACCTGGTACTGGCCCGCCTCGAGCGGCTCGATCCACGGGAGTACATCCTTCTTGAAGATCCGGCACTTCTTCGACTCGCGGAGCGCGGCGACGTTCGCCTTGAGCGCGTGCAGCGCCCCCGGCCCGTTCTCGACGAAGTCGACGTAGCGGGCGCCGCGCGATAGCGCCTCGAGCCCCATCGCACCCGTGCCCGCGAAGAGGTCGAGCACCCGCCCTCCGGCGAAGTCCTTCTCGACGAGCCCCACCGTTCGGTCGCGAACGGCTTCCGGAGTGGGTCGAATGTCCGCGCCCGGCGAAGTCAGGTGCCGGCCCGCGTATTTGCCTTGGACGATGCGCATCCTACGCCCCTCGAGGGAGTTCGCCCGACGGACCCGGCTCGGGATGGACGATAAGCTATGTCATCGGGCGGTGTTCGCGGCCCGACGAGGCGGTCGCTCAAGAGCGAAGGAGTGGGAAGATGATCTCGAAACGGATGCTCGGAGTCGCACTCGCACTGACGCTGGTGTCGGCGGGCTGCGCGCGAGAGTCGGACGCGACGGCCAGTATGCGCGCTCAGTTGGATGCGATGCAGGCGACGATGGCGCAGATGCACGGGATGATGATGAGCATGCACGGAGCGGGCGGTGGCATGATGATGGACTCGATGCCCGGTATGCCCGGTATGGCAGGCATGACAGGGATGTCCGGTATGCCGTGCACACCCGGCATGGCGGGGATGCCCGCGACCGGTGCGGAGCCTGCCGCCGTCACTCCGCCGAGCACCGCGCCGAACGACTGAGTTGCAGGTCGGCGACGGGCCCGACTACTCTCCCGGCGCACGTTCCTTGCCGGGAGAGTCCGCCATGCTTCGCAGTTTCCTGTCGCGCCTTGTTTGCTCGTTTGCCCTCGCGCTGTCCCTCGCACCGGGGAGCGTACGAGCCCAGACCCTGATCGAGTCGAGCCTCGAGTCGCGCTTCCAGCTCGACTTGGCCGTGCCGCAAGCCGCGCTCATGCGCATGATGCCCGCCGGGTGGACGACCAACATCGCCACGCAGGGTGCCGCCAAGGATGCCAACCTGCGCGTCATCTTCATCGAGCGGCTGACGATCAACAACGCCGAAGGACGTCCGGTCGGCGACGGCTCCAACCTGCTCGTCTACCTCACGGTCCCGGCCACGAGCCCAACCGGCGAGAACGCACAGGTCGTTCTCGGGGGACTGTCCGGGGACCCTGCCGACGTGCCCGGACCCTTCGGCGTCTACCTGCCCGCGCGAACGCACGAGTTGCACCGCATGACCGCGGGCGGGGCGGACGGGACCATAGAGTTGCAGGACTGGGTGTTCGAGGCCGCCAGCGGCGAGCGGCTGGAGATGCGCATCGAGTTCGAGCGCGGTGTGGCGAACCGCGGGGCCCCGCGCGACGTGCGCTTCCACTCGGCCAAGGACCCCGCCGTCGTGGAGATCTCCAGGCAACAGCAGGTGCTCGACATCCTGCGCAACGTGACCACCAACCCGACCGACCGCGTGCGCAGCTTCTCGTTCACCGCGGGGGGTGGCAGCTACGCCGCGCTCTTCGACGGAACCGAGCGCGTGCTCTCGTGGGACAACATCGTCTGGCTCGACCGAGACGTGCTCAGGCCGTAGGAGCGTTCGACCTGGCGGCGTGAACCCCTACCCCCCGACGACCAACCCCACCGACACCGCCTGCCGCTCTCCGAGCGCCGCGGCGGCACGGATCACGAACCGCCGGCCCGGGTCGAACGCGACGTCGACACCGATGCCCGCGGTCGCCTGGATCTCGAACTCTTCGTCAGGCACGAGGTCGGAGTCCCCGTAGCGGTAGTCGAGCGTCGCGCCCAGGGAGACGTAGGGCGCGAACCATACCGAGCCGGAGGCCCAGCTCCGCCCGGCGCTCACCGCGAACGGTACCGACGCGAGCAGATACTCACCCACGCCCACGCCGGCGCCCCCGCTCCACTCGAGATCGAGGGGTTGGGTGGCGCTGTGCCGCGCGATGGGCGCGCGCAGATCGATGCCGCCGAACGCCGCGTTCTCCTCCGCGACGCCGGTGCCGATGCCGCCGCGGACCGTTACCGCGCCACCCGTACCGGGTAGGCTGAACGTTCCGAACGCGGCGTTGTGGTCCCCTGGGAGCGTCTCGGCGCGCATCCAATAGACGCCGATTCCCGACGGGCTCTCTGGCCCGACGAAGCGCGGCGTGTCCCACGCGATCTGTGCGGCGGCGGGGCGAACGGCGGTCAGCGCGAGCGCCAGCGTCGCCAGCGTGTAGGACGCGCGGGTCTTCGAAAAGCGAGTCATGTTTGCGTCAGTTGGGGGCACGGACGCCGGGGGCGTCGTAGTTGCGGTTCCTGCCGATGGTGGGACCGTGCAGGTCGATGCCGTCATTGTCGCGCGACGCGACCCACTGCCGGATGGCTCCAGGGAACGGCTCGGTGCGTCCGTTCCTGCCGAACGAGTCGGTCCACCACACGTTGGGTCCGTCGGCGTTCGAGATGAAGTTGCCGTTCACGTCCACGAACCGGCGCGTGCCTTTGAACGGCGAGCGCGGATCGTTCCAGCCGACGGAGTCCGTGCCGAGCGCCGCGCAGCGATCCCGCCCGCGCACCTGCGGCAGGTAGCAGAGGTCGATGGGGCGTGCGAGTCCTGGCACCCCGTTGTCGAAGAACCGGCTCGGATCGCGCACCTGGAAGTACGGGTTGAACGCGGCCAGCGTGTGCCCGTTCGCCGTACGCAGGCCGACGCTGATCTCCCAGCTCTCGTGCAAGGCGTTGTCGAAGCGGGGACGGCCGTCGGACGGGGCGATCACTTGGCTCTGCATGCAGGCCGCCTCGGGGATCGCGCGTTGCCCGCCGCCGTCCGGCGAGATGGACGGGTTCGCCGTGCCCGCGTCGATGTGGGTCTGACGGTCGCAGCCGACCACCATCTCGCCGGCCGTGCCGATCGGTGTCAGTGCCGTCGCGCTGAACCCCGTGCCGTCGCTACAGCGGATATGGTACGCGACCTCGTGCAAATTGTTGGTGAATGCGTCCGCCGAGTGCGTGCCCTGGTGCAGCTTCACGAGGATGTCGCACTCGATGGACACGACGTTGCCGCCGGCCCCGCCGATATCCATGGCCACGTCATTCTCCCACTCGACCTTGTGCCCGACATGGTCCTCGTTGCGTGGCGCGCCGAACCCACCCTCCTCGAGGTGCTGGTTCGCGTACCCGAACGGGATCGGCCCGACCTCGCGGAAGAGGTCGGAGCCCGAGGGGTCGCGGCCGTGCTCGTGGCCGAACGTGCAGCCGCTCGGGTCCACGGGGGGATGCCAGGTCGGGTAGCGCAGGCTGTCGGGGCCGACCGTGTAGTAGGCGTTGTGGATGGCCGCGCTGCACGTGTCGGTGAGGCCGGGGGCCCAGATGCCGAACGCAACGCCGTCACCGATCGAGGGCAGCTCGACGAAGAACGGGTCGTCGGTGCCGCACGCGGCCGCGGCGAGCAGGACGGTCGCGGCGAAGCCGAACGGGCGGCGAGCGATGGAGTGCTTCATGGCAGTGTCCTCGGCGATCGGTTGTGACCGTCAGTTGTGACGCAGGTAGATGGCGATGCGAACCACGGAGAGCCCGACCGCTCGCGCGATCGGTGTATCCTCGTCCTTCAACGTGCCGAGCGACGAGGCATCGAGCGTGACGCGGTTGCCGACCGACCAGGACGACGTGAGCGGGAGGTCCCACCCGGCGCCGAGTCGGAGGCGCAGTGCGTCGTAGGAGAACCCCTCCTGGTCGGGCGCGGGATCGGTGTCGTTGGCGCGATAGCCCGACCAACCGAGCCCGCCGATCAAATGGAGCCCGCTTCCACGGCGCGGATGCACTTCGGCGACCACGCCCGCGCTCATGACCTGCTCGCGGAAGTCGTCCTCGCGGAATGTCCACCAGCCGCCGTCGACGCCGACCCGCACGGCCGGGCTCGCGTACGTGCCGATCGCGCCCTCGACGGCCGGGCCGGCATCGCGCGTCGGATCGCAGATGTTGCAGGAGAGCCGAGCACCCCCTGCGGCGGCGGAGACCGACCACCACATGCCCCCGGACGGCGACTGTGCAGACTGTGCACGCGCGCCTGCGGGGGACGCGAGTGCCACGATGAGGAGGAGGACGGGCAGTGCGTGACGCACGAGCATGCTCCGCGCGATGGATCTCGGGAACCGGGTTCGTCGAGGATCGTGCAAGCCGTGTGCCCTTCGTTGGGCGGCGCGGCTTCCCGGGCCGTCGGAGCCCGCGTCTGGCCTTGCTTGCAGGGACCCGGCATACCGGGGCACATTGCGGCGCCATGAACCGAGAGGACCGTATGCCCCGACGAACCCTCGCTCCGATCGTCGCCCTCCTGCTCGCGCTCCTTCTCTCACTCCCTGCGAGCGTGCTTGCACAGGAGTGGGTGCAGCCGCAGCGCTCTCAGGCGAACCTCGACGCGCTCGCGCGCGTGCAGGTGCGCGCCCATGTGCTCCCCGAGGCGCCCGACGTCGAGATCCCGTACGGAGTGTACGTGCCGACGACCTACGATGCCGCGCGCGCTACGCCACTGGTCATCGCGCTGCACGGCCTCGGTAGCGATCACATGTACATGATGGAGTACAACAACCTGGTCGAGCTGGCCGAGCAGTACGGCTACTTGGTCGCGACCCCGATGGGGTTCAACGAGCGCGGCTGGTATGGCAGCCGCGGCCCCGGCAACACGAGCCGCGATGCGAACGCCGTGCCCGCGAACCTGGGGGAGCTCAGCGAGAAGGACGTGCTGGCCGTGCTCGCGATCATGAAGCGGGACTTCAACGTCGATGCCGACCGCACCTATCTCATCGGTCAGTCGATGGGGGGCGGCGGCACCTGGCACATCGGCCTGAAGTACCCGGAGGTGTGGGCTGCGCTCGGGCCCATGGCCGCCGCGATCTACTCGGAGCCCGAGGTTCCTCCTGCGGCGCGCCACCTCCCGGTGATGCTCATCCATGGAGATGCCGACGAGACGGTGGACGTCGA
>JBEBGN010000114.1:0-10341 GCA_040081395.1 Longimicrobiales bacterium | reverse complement strand
GTATAGGGCACGGCGAGCTTTCTCTCGTCGGTCCACTCATCCCGCGGAGCCGCTCGAGCCATGCGCGTCCCTGACTTGCCCGACCTCGTTGCCGCGGTAGGGGTCGGCTTCCACGCCGTGAAAGGCGAGCCGTCCCCCGAAGAGACCACCGTCGAGACCGTGGCGGCTGAGCAGGCAGCTCGAGCCCGCACCATCTTCGAGTCCGTCGCTACGACCAGCGTTGTTGCGATGGAAGAGCCGACGAACCTCCCATCGATCATCCGGGTCGGCGACGTCTTCCACGTCACCGGGACGGAGAGGAGCTGAGGGCGGGCGGTCATTCGCCGGCCCCATGCTTCTGATCGATCGGCGGTCCACTCACGATCGACGGCTGACAGTCGCAGGCCTCGCCCTTCCAGTGTCCGCAGTTGGACGAGTGCCTGAGCTCGATGTGGTGCACGCGTCCCGGCTCGAGGTCGGCCGACTCGAGGTGCTTCTTCAGAACGTCGGCGAGGTGGTCGCGGGGCGTCATGCGTTTCCCGCCACCCTCCGGAGGGGCCCTATACTAGGGCCCCCCCTCGGGAAACGGTTGGCCAGCACCACCTGGAAACCCGCATGGGAACAGGGCGGAAACGCTGGGAAACGGCGCTGGGAAACGGGGGGAGCGTTTCCCGCCTCGGGAAACGGTATGCGCCCGGTTTGAATCAAGGCGTTCACGACCCCACTCCGAGCTCGACCTGGTGGGCGATCGGATGCCATTTCGCGCCAGTCCCTCCCCCCCGGTTCTCGATGGCCCGTCGATCCTTGAGGCGCCGCAGCGCGTCCATGACGTTCGCCGTCCTGCCCCCTGTTCGTCGGCACAGCTCTCGGGTCGACAGGCCCGGTATCCCTTCGACATGGAGGAGCACGCGCGCATCGAGGGACAGATCTATCCCCTCGCCGAGCTCGGGCCTGTTCTCACCGAGCCGCATCGACCATGGCTCGACGGCCCATCGTCCTCGGCCCTTGAAGCGTCGGAGCGTGGGATCCTCGCCCTGCTTTGCGACTTCCATCTCGAGGATCGCGTCGCACGCCGCGGCAATCTCCCCCGACCCTCGGTATTGTCCGTCCGAGCGCCGCACGTGGTGGAGCACGAGCACCGCGAGGTCGAACTCCCGCGCGAGACTCACGAGCGGCCGGATCGCGGCGGCCCATCCCGCCGTGTCGCCATCCTCCGGTACGGCACCCTGCATGGAGCGCGCGTACTCCGAGAGCGAGTCGACTACGACGAGGTCGGCCGGCCACGCGGTGAGGAGCTCGCGCGTTCGCGTCAGGATCTCTGCGCCGGCCGCCTGTGTGAGGATCTGAACGCACATCGGAGCAGCGTCGATGTCAGCGAGCCTACGCACCTCGTCGCCCACCGCCTCCTCGAGGCCGACGAGAACGGAGCGACCGTAGCGGGTCGACACCGGCTCACCGAGGAACGGTTCACCATTCGAGAGAGCCGCGATCGCGTACGCTGCGAGCGTGCTCTTCCCGCTCTTGTCTGGACCCGCCACGACGACGAGTCGGCCGCGGTACGCGAGCCTCGGCACAATGCACTCCGGCGCGCGGAGGAGCTCCGGGCGCTCGAGCAGCTCGGCGAGCGTCGAGAAGCATGGGGCATCGTCGGTCTTCGCGGCTCGCTCCGCCGCGGCCTCGATCTCTGCCTCAAGTCGATCGAGGGTGCACGTCCAGCCGCAGAGCTGCGACCGACACTCGGCACCTCGGAGCGTGATGGCCAGGGAGTCCTGGCCGGCGCAGCGTGGGCACGTCGCGACGTAGAAGGACTCGCGACGTTCGGCGCCGACTCGGCTGGCCAGCTCGGCGAGCGCGAGGTCGTCGACGGGGGGCTTATCGCTCATCGCACGACCCTCAGCGGCCGCTCGTCATTCCGGCCGAAATACTCGTCGGGGTAGTCCCGCCGCACCCGAAGGAGTCCGTGCACGCCGCGTCGCGCCTCCTCGCGCTCGAGAGCGGCGGCGATGCGTTCCGCCGCGGCGGCGAGGCGCTCGAGCACGTCGGCGTGCTGGACACGGTGGCCTGACCGCGGAGCCTCTCGGCTCACCCGCTCATCCGTTCGGGCCCCAGCGACGTCGACGCTCACGACACCCTCCCGACAATGTCGGCGACGTGCGCACTCGCGTCCCAACCGCCCTGAGCTGCCCCGGCGCGACGTGGGAGATCTGCGCGACGGATCCGCGGGCGATGCCGCGCGCCGGCGTTCGGGAGCTCACCTTTAGCGAGCTTCTCGCGCAGAGTGCGCGCGGCGTATCGGCTCTCCTGCGCGGCCTCGGCGAGCGTGAGCTCCTCGGCGCCATCAGCGTGCAGCGACTCCTCAAGCTCCACGGCCGCTCGCGTGAAGGCCTCGGCCGCGGCGGGCGCGTACGGGCGCAGCTCGTCGGCGCGGCCTCGCCAGATCCGCGGAAGGTCGTCGGTCACCGGTCGGGGCGTTGCGAGGAAACGGCCGCAGCAAGGACGTCTCGCTCAGCGGCTGCGACTGCGGCCCGACGAATGTACGTGGTCGGTCCTACTCCCTGGCGTTCGGCCGCGAGCTCGACGAGGCGGCGCTCACGGGGAGGGAGGTAGACCGTTGTGGTGCGAGATGTGGCGTCTGACATGTCGGCATGCTACTGTATCGGTTAGCCAGGTGGTAGAGAGCGGCTAGGCGGTACGCGTACAACGTCCAACCCGGGGCAAAGTGTGACGAAAAAGCGGTCCATCTCCGTGTGGGCCACGCTCCACGGGCGACTACGCTGGGCGATCGATCGGATGCCACCGCAGGGACGCGAGCGGGGCCTGCGGCTCTTTCAACGTCGGATCGAGAAACGAGCTGAAAGGGTGGACATCGAAGGCGTCGCCCTCTCGAGCGTCCAGAGCTACGTGCGTGAGGATCGACCGGTCACGCCACCCCTGTCGTTCCTCCTCGAGGCCGCCCGGGTTCTCGACGTGCGTCCCGCGTGGCTAGTGATTGGTGAAGGCGCGCCAACGGAGGCCGAGCAGAACGCGCTGGCCGCCGCAGCTGAGCCGTTGCTTGCAGCGATGAGGAACACCGCGAGCACCGCAGACGACTTGGTGGCCCGCCTCCGCAGCCATTCACGGCATATGGACGAACTCGTCCGTGAAACGCTGGGCCAAGCTCGTTTCGGGTTCTGGCGGCTTCCGGACGTAGCCCGGGCGGACGTTCTCGACGGCTTCCGCCAGTACGTGCTCCTTCCCCGCAATCTAGACGAGTTCGCAGACGCGACGCCGGGCGAGTCTTATCCGCTCCTCGCGCAGCGGTTTGGAGAGTACCTGTCGGCGCCGCTTGTGGCCTTGGGCATCACGGTGGACGCTCTCGAACAGGTAGAACATGTGATGCTCGTCGAAACCCAACTCCGCGCGGTCAAGGTGGCGACTTGGGCAACTTCCACGGTAGGAGACCCCGATGCCAAAGCGTAAGCAGTGGTCGAAGATCCTCGAGGAAGCCGGCGTGCGCATCCGGCTCTACGAGCGGGAGACCTCGTCCTCGGTCTGGTACTCGATCATCACGGAGGACGGCCGGAAGGTTCGACGGAGCCTCGAGACCGGGGACCGCGACCTCGCCGAGACGCGAGCCAAGGCGATCGCGCAGGGTGTGGCCCGTGAGCGGATCACCGGGGCCGACGTTCAACGCGGGGTGACCATCGGGCAGCTCTTCGCCGCCTACCGCCGGCACCATCTGCCAACTCTTGAGCCGTACCGCCAGAGCTACGCCCGCCGCTACATCGCGATGTTCTCGGCCGCCTGGGGACCCAATCTCCTCGTCGCGGACGTCGACCAGTCCCGCGTTGACCTCTACGTGCAGAAGCGCCGCTCACTCGAGGTGCTCCCTCCGGGCCTGGTCCCGAACCAGGAGGGCGAGTTCCGCCGCGGCGGCCGGAAGGCGACGCCACCGCGCGACGGCACGCTCAACTCGGATTTCGTGTGGCTCTCGTCCCTGTTCAATTGGGGACGGAAGCGGAAGGAGGGAGGACGCCGGCTCCTCGCCGACAACCCGCTCCAGGACGTGACGTGGCCGAAGGAGCAGAACGTGCGTCGGCCCGTCGCTCGGCACGAGCGCTTCGTCGAGACCATGAAACACGTGGACGCGGTCGACCCGGCTGGACGACTCCGCTGCATCCTCGAGCTCGCGCGTTGGACGGGGCGCCGCGAGTCCGCGATCGTCGGCCTCCGCGCGTCCGACCTCCTGCTTTCCCCCGCTCGGACCCTCGAGGCGATCGCCGCGGCCGGCATGGACGAAGCGCTCGCGCAGTACATGCCCAACGGTGCGATCCGGTGGCGTGACGAGGACGACAAGATGGGGCTCCTCTTCATCTCGCCGATCAGCCGCCAGGCGCGCGCAGCGCTGGATCTCTACCTCGCGCAGAACCCCCGGCTCGGCGACGTGCCGCTCTTCCCGGCCCCGGGCGCACCCCGGAAGGCGGACACACCTCCGCCGGCCGAGAAGTCGATCAGCCGTCACACCGCGGCGAAGTGGCTCTTGAAGGCGGAGGAGCTTGCCGAGCTGCCCAAGCTCGAGCGCGGCACGTTCCATCCGTATCGTCGGCTGTGGGCCACCGAGCGGAAGAGCCTCCCGGACGTGGACGTCGCGCACGCCGCGGGGTGGAAGGACACGCGCTCGATGAAGCTCGCGTATCAGCGGGCCGACCCGGCGACCGTGCTCGCAGCAGTGGAGCACGTCGGGTAGCGGGTCACCCCAGCAGCCGAAGGATGGCCCTAAGCAGGAGGAGTCGTTCTAGCGCCCGTTCTCTGGAGGGTGGCTCCCCATCCACGGCGGCGAGCGCTTGATCCAGCTGGGCATTGATCTCCCCGCGCAGAGATTCCGACGCCGAGCTCCATCGTGGGAGTACGCTCCACGACCGCCCCACCAATCGCGCGCGCACAGCCGGAAGATCTCGGTCGCTCAGCTCAAGCCCGTGAATCATTTGATGCAGGTGCCGGCCGAAGACTTCCAGCGCCCACCGATCGTCGGCGGACGTGAACCTCATGAAACGAAAGACGTCGCCGTCGTGCAGAAGCTACCTCCTGCCGGACACATTCGGGGCACAGTCTCAGAAACGAGAAAGCGCCGCAGGGGCCGGAACCCTTGCGGCGCTTCGTCTTTTCAAGAGCGGGAAACCGGACTCGAACCGGCGACCCCAACCTTGGCAAGGTTGTGCTCTACCAACTGAGCTATTCCCGCGAAGTGTGGAGTCGAAGGTAGGCCCAGGCTCCGGGACGGTCAATGCCGTTCCGGGCCATCCGGCGCGGTACCTCGGCTCCCCGGAAGCCCTTATGTTACGCGGCCGATCGGGGGTTCGGGACACTCCCGGTCGAGCGCGATTTCGGCACTCGGGACGCACCTCCCTCGGGACCTCATGCCCCGCTCCTTCGCCCTCGTCGTCCTCCTCGCCCTGACCACCGCGGGTCCGTCGGCGGCCCAGGTCGTCGATGACGCGTTGGTGCCAAGAGGAAGCGCCCGCTTCGAGCTCTCTCCCGTGTTCACCAGTTGGGAGTCGCGCTTCGGTCGGACCGCCACCGGGGTCACCGGGAGAGAGGATCTGGGCGAGGACCTGACGAGCGCGTCGGCCCACAGCCTCTTCCCGGGGGCCGAGTCCCTGCGCGCTGCCGTGGCCGCGCTGTCCGGCACCGCGGGCTACACGCCAATCCTCGGACAAGCGCAAACGCGCGTCGCACAGGACATCACTCGAGTCGAGTTCGGCGGCCATGTCGGTGTGTTCGACTGGCTCACGATCGGTGCGGTGCTGCCGTGGACGCGCACTCGCACGAGCCTGGACGCGCATTTCCGGCCCGACACCGTGGCTGGTGACCTCGGTCGCAACCCGGTCGCCACGAACGCGGCGGGTGTCACGGCATTCCTACAGGCATTGAGCACCGCGGAGACCGCGGCTCAGACGAACGCGACTCAGGTTTGTGCGGGATCACCCGGAAGCGGCGCCTGTACGAACGCGCAGGCCCTAGCCGCGCGGACCGGGTCCTTCCGCACGTCGGCCGCAACCGCGTATGGGGCCTCGGGCTTCTTCCCGGTGGCATCGACGACTACGGCAACCGCGCTCACTCAGTCCCTGTCGGCGCTCTCGGCAGATCTGATCGGCGCGGGACTCGGAGGCATCGCGGTGCCGATGCCCTTCGCCACTCAGTGGCTGACCGAGGCCGACCTGTGGGTTCTCCCCACCCGCGCGGATGCCGGACTGGCGGGCGCGCCCCTCGGCAGCGTGAAGGGTCTGTGGCACGCGGGGGACGTCGAGGTCTCGGCGACGGTACGCGTGCTCGAGGGCAGGATCGGCGGCGCGCCCGACATGCCGCCGGCCTTCACCTACCGCCTGCTCGCCACGGCGCTCGCGCGCTTGCCCACGGGATTGGCGGACAGCGTGGACATCTTCCTCGATGTCGGCACCGGCGACGGGCAGGCCGACCTGGAAGCACGGCTGCTCGGCGAGCTGACCGCGGGGCGCCACCTCGGGCTGCAACTCGGCGCGCGCTACGGCGTTCAGCGGCCGCGCACGCTCATTCGTCGCGTAGCGCCTTCGGAGTTGGTGCTTGCACCTGTGGCCACGAGGCAGCTCGTCGAGTGGTCCCCTGGCGCCTACTTCGGCATCGAGATCGCGCCGGTCTGGCGCGTCACTCGGGAGCTGAGCTTCGCGGCGGAGTACCGTGGGTACCGGAAGTACCGCGACGCATACGAGCTCGCGGGGGCTTCCGTCGGCGCTCCCGTCGACCCGTCGGTGCTGGAGGTCGAGAGCGGCGTCACGCTCCACGAGGTGGGTGGGACGCTTCGCTACGACACCATGGCGAGTTGGCAGGCCCACTTCCGCTTCTCGCGCGCCGTGGCCGGGGGGGGCGGGCAGACCCCCGTCACGACACAGGTCGAGTTCGGCGTGCGCCTCTTCCGGAGGCTCTGGGGACGGAGCTAGCCGCGCCGAGCATCTCGCGCGCGTGCTCGCGCGATTTGGCGGAGTCTGGGTCCCCACCCAGCATACGCGCGATCTCCTCCACGCGTGCCTCGCCCGACAGGAGCCGCACCCCGGCTGACGTCACGTCGTGTCCCTCGCCCTTCTCCACCAGGAGATGTTGGCGCGCTCTGGACGCGACCTGCGCGAGGTGCGTGACGACGAACACCTGATGCCGGCTGGCGACGTCCACGAGCTTCTCGGCGACGGCCCCAGCGACCACACCCCCGACTCCCGCATCGATCTCGTCGAAGACCATGACGGGCACGTGATCGACGTCGGCGAGCACGGACTTGAGCGCCAACATGACGCGGGACAACTCGCCGCCGCTGGCGATGCGCGACAGCGGCATGGGATCGAAGCCGCGGTTCGGCGACACCAGGAACTCCACGCTCTCGGCTCCGCCCGCGGAGACCGCCCCCAACTCGGCGAGCCGCACCTCGAACTGCGCCCCGGGGAGCCCTAGATCGGGGAGGACGGCGGCCACGGCGAGCCCGAGCCGCTCGGCCGCTCCGCGACGCTTCGTGGAGAGGTCTTGCCCCACCGTTTCGAGCTCCGCGCGCGAGCGCTCGATCTGCCGCTTCAGCAGCCCGAGATCGTGGTCCGCGTCGTCGAGGGCGGCGAGCTCGGCCCGGATGCGCTGGGCGGTCGCGAGCACATCTGCCAGTTCGGGGCCGTACTTCCGCTTGAGTCGGAAGAGCTTGTCGAGCCGCTCGCGAACGCGCTCCAGGCGCGCGGGGTCGTGCTCGACGTTGGTCGCGTAGTCGCCGACGCGGCGCCCGACCTCCTCGACGGCGAGCAGCGCTTCGTCGAGCCGGCTGACATCCGAGATGAAGTCGCCATCGAACTCGGAGAGGCGAGAGAGGGTGCGGCGCACCCGGGCGAGGCGATCGGCCACGGAGTCGTCCGACGCGTAGAGCGCGTCATGGACCGATTCGGCCCCCTGCACCAGGTCGGCGGCGTGCTCGTGCCGCCGAGCCTCCGCCTCGAGCGCGTCGTCTTCCGCGGGCTCGATGCTCGTCCCGTCGATCTCCTCGAGCTGGAAGCGGAGGAAATCCGCCCGGGTCTCGATCTCGCGCACCCGCTCCTCGCGTTCGTCCAAGCTGACACGCAGCGCCTCCACTTCGGAGTAGAGCACGGCGACTCGCACGGCTGTCTCCGAGGCGCCGCCGAAGGCGTCGAGGATGGCGCGTTGGTCCCGCGTGCGAAGCAGCGTCTGGTGCTCGTGCTGCCCATGCAGATCGACCAGGGCGCTGCCCAGCTCGCCGACCGCACCGGCGGTCGCCGGTGAGCCGTTCACCCACGCTCGGTTCCGCCCTGCCGCGGCCACCTCACGTCGGAGGATCAGGAGCCCATCTTCGGGGCGGAACCCCTGCTCCTCCATGAGGCGGCGTACTTCGACGAGAGCAGATACATCGAACACGGCCTCGACCGTCGCGCGCTCTGCCCCGACGCGTACGACCCCCGCCGACGCGCGCTCACCCAAGAGCAGACCGAGCGCCCCCACGATGATCGACTTCCCCGCTCCGGTCTCGCCGGTGAGCACGTTCAGGCCGGACCCCAACTCCAGGGTGAGGTCCTCCACCACCGCGTAGTCGCGGATGCGCAGCTCGACGAGCATGCGCCAAGCTACGAACGCGACTCGGGGACCTACAATGCCCGGCTGGGACCCTTCCTACGCGCGCTCGGGAAGGCGCGCGGCCCAGTTCAGCTTCTGACGCATCGTGCGGAAGAAGGTCTGACCCGGAAGGCGGACCAGCGCGACCGGCCTGTCCTCGCGCACCACTGCGACAGACTCGGCAGGGCCGAGCGCCCGCTCCACGTGGCCGTCCACAGTGACCTGATGGCCACCCCCACCGAGCGGGGTGCTCACCCGGATCTCCGCCGAAGCGGGCATGACGAGCGGGCGGACCGCCAAGGAGTGCGGGCAGATCGGCGTGACCACGATGCAGTCCACTCCGGGCACCAGGATCGGGCCCCCCGCCGACATCGAATAGGCGGTCGAACCCGTCGGGGTGGAGAGGATGACTCCGTCGGCCGCGAAGGTTCCGACCTCCTCCCAAACGCCCTCCGTTCCCACCTCCAGCGTGAGCGGAGTGACTCTCGCTGCCCCTGAGGTGTGCACGACGATGTCGTTGAGCGCGAAGAAGTTGCCCCCACCGGTCTCAGTCGCAGCCACGATGCGTCCACGAAGGGCGAAGCGGTGATCGAGCAGGGCCTGGCCGGCCAACACGGTACCCAGTCCGGCCTCGAGTTCGGCGTCGGGGAACGCGGTGAGGAAGCCGAGGCGACCGAGGTTCACCCCCAGCACCGGGGTGCCCTTACCGATGACCGAGCGCGCGGCCCGGAGCAGAGTCCCATCGCCGCCGAGGGCGATGAGCAGGTCGATCTTGTCTTGCGAGACATCCAGAGAGACCTGGCCGGACCCGGTGCGCCCTTCCCGGCCCTCGCTCTCGACGGTGACGGAAACCGAACGCGCTTCCAGCCAGGCGCGCAGGCGGGCGAGTGCGGCCTCGATCTCCGGGGTGCGCTCTCGGAGGGCGACCCCCACGCGGCGAATCGGCCCCTCGAGCCGCTGGGCCTGCGACGTGGTCACGCCCGCTCCAGCTGCGCCGCTCGACCCACCAGCTTACGAACGCGATCGGCGATGCCCGCCGCGTCCAGCCCCGCGTCCTGGAGCAGCCCGTCTCTCGACCCGTGCTCGATGAACACGTCCGGAAGACCGGCAGCAGCCACGCGGGGCGCCGTGCGCAGCTCGATGGCATCGATCTCCCGGGCCATGTACGCCCCGAATCCATTGGAGACCTGCCCCTCTTCCAGGGTCAGGACGACCGGGTGGCTCCGCACCACGTCGTCGAGCACATCCTGGTCGTATGGCTTCAGGAACCGGCAGTTCACCACCGTGCAACGGATCCCTTCGGCGTCGAGCAGCTCGGCGGCTTTCAGGGAAGCCTGCACCATGGTGCCGACGGCGAGCAGCACTGCATCGGGCCCGTTGCGGAGGATCTCCCAGGTGTGCGGCTCGACCGGCGGGATCTGCGTGAGGTGCGGCACCTCGGCGGGGACCTCCGCTCTCGGCCACCGCACGCTCCAGGGCCCATCCCCCCGCTCGGTCGCGAGGCGCAGGAGGGCGAGCATCTCGGCACCGTCCTTAGGGGCGGTCACGGTCATGCCCGGCACGGCGAGCATGTAGGCGATGTCGAGGGTGCCGTGGTGCGTCGGCCCATCCTCGCCGGCGATGCCGGCGCGGTCCATGCCGAACACGACGGAGAGACCCTGGAGCGCTACATCGTGGACGATGTTGTCGTACGCGCGCTGGAGGAAGGTCGAGTAGATGGCGACGACCGGCTTGATGCCCTGCGTGGCGAGGCCG
>JBEBGN010000270.1:0-2721 GCA_040081395.1 Longimicrobiales bacterium | reverse complement strand
CCGGCTGTAGAAGCGGACCAGTGCGAGTCCCCCGATGATGAAGGCGAGGAGCGTCGCCGTCGACTCGAGGATCGTATGGTTCGTCGGACCCGTGTCCCACACCAGGTTCCGCCGGAGTACCACGGAGCCCGCGACCAACAGGGCCATGAGGACCACGTAGAGGGTCGCGTGCTCGCGACCGTAGTCCACGCCGACGCTCCCCTCCATGGTGTCGGCAGAGACACCGATGCCGCCGAGGGGGACCGACCCCTGCGTCCGCGCTTGCCCGGGTCTCAGTCCTTCGGCTTCAGGCAACGCTCGATCGCCTCGATGAGGAGGGCCTCGTCGACGATGGGCTTCGTTACGTAGTCGTTGAACCCGGCCGCGAGGTACTTGTCGCGATCCCCGGCCATCGCATGCGCGGTGAGGGCGATCACGGGCAGGTGCTTGAGATCGTCCTGCTCTCGGATCCAGGCGAGTACCTCGGTGCCGTCCATTTCGGGCAAGGAGATATCGAGGAGAACCAAGTCGGGCACGTTGCCGGGAAGGCCCGCCACCGCTTCCATCCCCGTCTCGTACTCGGAGATCTCGTACCGGTCTTCCAGCAGCGCCTGCACCAACATGCGGTTGTCGGGGTTGTCTTCGACCACCGCGACCTTCGGGCTCACTCGGACATCCCCTTCTCGAGCGTCGTGAGCTCCTGCATTGCAGCCGCGTAGGCGGCTTCGAGGTCAGGCAGGAGCGCCCGCGCGTTCTCCATGCTCTCGTCGAGGGCGGCGGCCTCCATGCGCGTGGCGAGGGTGCGCAGGAGCTCGGCCCCGATGTTGGCCGCGCTCGACTTCAAGGAGTGCGCCCCACGCTCGGCTTCCTGCAGATTCGCGCCATCGACACCTGCGCGGATCTGATCCATGCGGCTCCCCGAGTTCTTCAGGAAGAGGCGCACCATTTGGCCTGCGAGCTTATCCCCGCCCCACTCTCGCAGACGGTCGAGGGCCTGCGGGTCGATGATCTGGGAATCGGTCATGATCCTGGGGATTCGCGGGGTCGGGGCTGGATGGAGTCTAGCTTCGGCCTCGGGCCACCGCCAAGCATTTTTCGCCCACGGGCGGCCTACTCAGCCGGCGCGACGTCCTTCCCGGGACTCCGCGGCCCGTCTGACGGCGCGCACCCCTTCCGCGGCACCTCCCGCGTGCCGATAGACGGCCGAGCCCGCAACCAGCACCGTCGCCCCCATGCCCGCGACCACAGCGGCGTTGCTCGTATCGATCCCGCCGTCGACCTCCAGTTCGGCTCGCGAGCCTTCCTCGTCGAGGAGTCGCCGCGCCTGCGCCACCTTCTCCGTGCTCCCCGGGATGTACGACTGACCCCCGAACCCCGGGTTCACGGACATGACGAGCAGGAGGTCGAGGTCTCGGAGCACGGAGCGGACCGCGTCCAGCGGGGTCGCGGGGTTCACTGCCACGCCGGCTTTGACGCCCAACTCGTGGATGCGAGCGACCGTGCGGCCCAGGTCCGGGCACACTTCCTGGTGCACAGTCAGGTAATCAGCGCCGGCCTTCGCGAACGCCTCGAGGTAGCGCTCCGGCTGCTCGATCATCAGGTGCACGTCGAGCGGGAGCCTCGTGGATCTACGCGCGCCCTCGGTGATGACCGGACCGATCGTGATGTTGGGCACGAAGTGGCCGTCCATCACGTCGACGTGAATCCAGTCGGCACCTCCGGCCTCCACCGCCTGGATCTCCTCGGCGAGACGCGAGAAGTCGCAGGAGAGGATCGAGGGGGCGACCTTCACCTTCATATGGGGCGCAGCACCGTTTCGACTCCGCTCTCCGTGGCCACCAGCGCCTCGTGCGCGAGCCCGAGGAAGAGCCCCGTCTCCACGATACCCGCGCGGCGGGCGAGCGCGTCGTCGAGTGCGACTGCGTCCTCGATCCCTCCGGGAAAGGTGCAGTCGAGCACGTAGAGCCCGTTGTCGGTGGTCACCGGCGTCTTGTCCGGGAGCGCGCGCAGAGACGCCTGTCCCCCCCACTCGCTCAGAACCGCGACGTGCGACTCCCACCCCCACGGCACGACCTCGATCGGCAGCGGGAAGGTGGTACCGAGTCGATCCACGCGCTTGCCACCATCCGCGATGATCACGACGCGGTCGGACGCCTGCGCGACCATCTTCTCTCTGAGCAGCGCCCCGCCTCCGCCCTTGATGAGATCGAGGGCCGGCGAGATCTCGTCCGCGCCATCGATGGTCAGGTCGATGCGGGCGCAATCGGCGAGCTCGACCAGCCGAATGCCGATCGCCTGGGCGCGGCGCTCGGTTTGGGCAGACGTCGGCACGGCGACCACGTCGGACAGCGTTCGCGCGGCGATCGCGGCGGCAAGCAGATCGAGCAGGTGGGCCACCGTGCTCCCCGTCCCGAGCCCAAGGACCATGCCGCTACGAACCTGCCTCACCGCCGCCTCTGCAGCCCGGCGCTTGAGCCCATCGACATCCTGAGAGGGTCGCTGCATGCATCACCGTCGGATCGGGACGCCGAGGCGCACACAGTGCTCGCCTTGGCCTGCGGGACCGAATGTATCCAGGGCGCCACGCCCGTTCCAGGCGGCGCCGCGCGGTTGACATGCCCGCACCGCCCCCGTCATCCTATCAGCCATGCACACGCGTCGCGGCCTCGCCTTTCGATACTGGCGCTTTCCCAACCGGGGGAGCTCCGAGCCGCTTCGTGCGTAGTTAGCTGCGTAGTTAGC
>JBEBGN010000269.1:0-2728 GCA_040081395.1 Longimicrobiales bacterium | reverse complement strand
GGAAGAGTGCCGCGTGGCGCTCTGCGCGACGTAGCCGACCCGGTTGGCAAGGCCGCGCGGGGCCGCCTGGAAAAAGCGCGTGCCAGTTCGGCCAAGCAGGTCCACCCCTCCGTCGTCGGGACCCCGGCCTCCGAGAGGCAAACAGGGGCTCGCGAGGGATCGGCGCGGCGCTGCACGACGCTCAGGACGCCTTGCGAGTCGGGTTGCGATAGGACTGGCCCTCGAGCACGACGACCTCGGCATGGTGCATCAGTCGGTCCATGGCGGCCGAGGCCATCAGGTCGTCGGGGAAGAGCCCGTACCACTCCTCGAGCGCGCGGTTCGAGGTGATGATCATCGAGCCGACCTCGTAGCGAGCGCGGATGATCTCGTAGAGGTCGAGCGGCTCGTCTCGTTCCAGCGGGCGCAGCCCGAGGTCGTCGATCACCAAGACATCGGGCGTGGTGAAGCGCAGGAGCTTCTTCTCGTAGCTCTGGTCCGCTCTGGCGCCGCGCAGCTGGGCGAAGAGCCGCTGGGCCGAGATGAAGAAGACGGAGTTCCCGCCGCGGCATGCCCGCTCGCCGATCGCCTGCGCCAGGTGCGATTTCCCGACGCCGGTCGGGCCGATCAGGAGCACGTTCTCCTTCTTCTCGACGAAGTGGCAGGCGGCGAGATCGACGATGCGCTGCTTGGGGATCTTCGGGTTGAAGCTGAATTCGAAGTCTTCGAGGCGCTTCGTGCCCTCGAAGTTCGCGCGGCGCATGCGCACCTCGGTCTGCTTCGAGTCGCGGCGCTCGACCTCGTCCTGGAATAGGCGGTAGAGGAATTCCTCGATCCCGAGGTTGTCGTCCAGCGCCTGGCGCTTCCGCAGATCGAGCGTCTTCATCACGCCGGAGAGGCGCAGCTTCTTCAGCACGGGCACGAGGTCATCGATTGTTCCCATAGAGGGTCTCCTGGTTGGCTTCCTTGAAGTCGTGGGGATGACGGGCGAAGCGCGAGCCCTTCGACCAGCGCCTCGACTCCTGCACCAAGGGCTCGAGGTCGAGGCCCTGGCGCAGGATGTTCTTGAGAGCGACGTAGCTCCGGCTGCCGAAGTGCCGCGCTCGTGCGGCCGCGGCCTCGGCGCGCTCCTTCGGGTGCTTCCCAAGGTGCGTGACGATTGCCTGCACCGCGCGGAGCCTGAGGAGCACGTCGTCCGACGCGAAGACCTCCTGGACGAGCAGCAGCGTCTCGGGCCCGATGTCCTTCGCTCGTTCGAGCCAGTGCTCGGAGCTGCGGTGCCGGAGATCGCGCCGGCCCTCGGGCAGGTGCGCATCGACCGTGCTGCGCTTCCCGCGCGGGACGCGTGAGTGCACCCACAGGCGCTCGTCGCCGTGGTACAGGGTCACGCTCTTCTTCGTGCAGCACGCCCAGAGGTGCTGGCCGACCAGTCGCCAGGGCGCCGAGTAGAAGCCGCCGTCGATCTGCACGTGGCAGTCGCGGTGGAGCTGGGCCTGCTTCCACAGCACGATCTCGTAGCGGGATGAGGGCAGAGGGAGGAGCCCTGCGCGCTCTTCCGCCTCGAAGACCTCGAGCGGCCGACGGCCAGTCGTGCCGTGGATGCGCAGACCTGCGATCTCGCGCACCCAGAGCTGCAGATCGACGCGTGCACGCACCACGTCATCCGGCTCCCGGGGGCCAAGGAAGTTGCGCTTCACGTACTTGGCGTTCGCTTCGACCTTGCCCTTCTTCTCCGGCGAGCGCGGCGGCGCCGGGTCGATCTGGAAGCCGTAGTGCCGCGCAAGCTCGCGGTAGGTGCGCTGGATCGCCGGGTCGTCGTCGGCCGCGAAGGCGGCGCGGATCACTGCGGCCTTCAAGTTGTCGGGCACGATCACGCGCGGCACGCCGCCGAAGGACTCGAAGGCTTCGACGTGCAGGCGCACCCAGGTCTCGACCTTCTGGTCGAAGACGAGCTGGCAGTACATGTGCCGGCTGTGCCCGAGCGACATGAGGAAGAGCCAGCACTTGCGCAGCACGCCCTGCTCGGGGTCGTAGAGCTTCCCGACGTAGGTGAAATCGACCTGGGCGATGTGCCCGGCTTCGGTCTCGACCGGGATCGCGACCTCGTCGGGAGCGATCCCGCGCTCGCGCCGGATGCGCGCGCACAGACGCTTCACCGCCGACAGCGAGCCGGGGAAGTTCGGATGCTCCAGGCGCAGGCGATCGAAGATCGCCGTCGGGCTAGCGTGCCGGCCGTACATCTCCGCGATCAGCTCGCTCCACGCATCGACGGACGAGACCTGCTGCGGCGGCGGACGGGATGGCAGCTGCTCGGCGAGCGTCTCGCGCACGAGCTCGAGATCGGGCACGACCTCGGCCGCTCCGTCGAGCAGCCCCGCAGAGGACAGCGCGCGGCGGTAGGCCCGGATCGCGTCACGGCTCATCTGCAGCCGCCGGGCGATCGAGCGCGAGCTCTCGCCCAGCCTGTGCAGACGGATCAACTCCTGGATGCGGTGCGTATCGGTCCTCCTGGCGGTCATTGGGGCTCTCCGGGGCTTCGGGGGAAGCCGCGGAGAGTGCCCCGTCCGGGAAGCCCGGCCCAGCAGGCCGACGACGTGGCAGGGGTGGACCTGCTTGGCCGAACTGAGGTGGACCTGTTTGGCCGAACCAGACTGGACCTGGTTGGCCGAACTGGCGCGCTCAGATCACCGCACCGCAGTGGACCTGCTTGGCCGAGCTACGGGTGGACCTGATACCCCGAGCTGTGACA
>JBEBGN010000268.1:0-2731 GCA_040081395.1 Longimicrobiales bacterium | reverse complement strand
GGCCGCCGCGATCTACTCGGAGCCCGAGGTTCCTCCTGCGGCGCGCCACCTCCCGGTGATGCTCATCCATGGAGATGCCGACGAGACGGTGGACGTCGAGATCGGCCGCCGATGGGCGGCCAAGATGGCGGAGCTCGGCATGGAGCACGTCTACATCGAGGTCCCCGGCGGGTCGCACGCGAGCGCCGGGCGCGAGAACATCGCGAAGGTATTCGACTTCCTCAGTCGCCACCGGCGGTAGCCCCGGGGTGCCCTCGGGTTCCGCGGCGCGATAGTATTCGGTCCTGTCACGGCACGGAGGTTCATTGCAACGTCAGATGCTCGTCGTCTCGGATCCGCCCCAGGGTAAGGTGGACCAGCAGGGCGTGGCCGAAGCCCTCGGACTCGAGGTTGACGACACCAGCCCGAAGATCCGCTTCGCGGCGCCCGAGGTGCTGCGGGCCGGAGATGCCGCGCGCGCGATTCCGTTCGCGCACCTGCTGCGCGACACCGGGTTGCGGGTCGTGGTCGTGGATGGGGACCAGCTGGCGCAGGTGCCGTGGCCCCGGCCCATCGCTTCCGTGACGTTCGGTCCGGCCGGCCTCGAAGGCCGATTCCATGACACCGACCTGCTCGTGCGCTACGACGAGCCCGTGTTCGCGGTCTACTGCCGTCCACCGGTCGGATACGCGCGCCCCTCCACTCCGTCTTTGGCAGCTGCCGGGTCGGGGCTCGCGGTGGCCGAGGCGATCGATGGCATGACGATCCTCGATCTCTATGTGGATCGGCCGGGTGGTCTCGAGCGCGTCACCATCGCCGACGGCGTCACCGATTTTTCGAGCCTCGGTGCCCTTCGCCGGGCCACGGCCGCGGAGAACGTGGACGCGGTGTTCGACGAGTGCCGCCGCCGGTTCGCGCAGATGAACGTGGACGCGCGCCTGGATGGCGTGCGCCCGCGCCGACGGTTCGTGGCGGGGGAGGCCGGCTTCGATATGGACCTGCGCAAGCACTACTCGTTCGGGACGCTCCTGTTGCGTCATGCCCTCGACTCGATCTCGCCGGATCTCAAGGACCTCACGCACTACGAGTACGGGTCCCGTCTGGCCTGCGCGATCCACAGCGCCAACAAGTCGTGAGGCTCGCCGCGTTCGCGGCGCTCGTGCTGTTCGCCGCGGCCTGTGCGAGCGCGTCGGAGGAGGAGGGTGAGGCCGGGGGGGCTCCGGTCAGCTCACTGGAGCAGGCCCGTGCCGCAATCGATCTCGCCATCGGGGACGCCACGGCGTCCGACCCCATTCAGTGCCAGATCATCCCCGTGGGCGTGCGTCCCTGTGGTGGCCCGCGGCTCTACCTGGCGTACTCGCTCGTGGTGACCGACTCGGCGGAGTTGCGGGCGCTGGTCGAGGTCTACGACCGGCTCGACCGGGAGCGCAACGCCGAGCTCGGACTCATGTCGACGTGCGAGTTTCTCGAGCCACCCTACGCGGCGCTCGACACCGGACGCTGCGTGACCGCACCCGCACACTAGGCGCGGTCAGGTGGGCTCGATGCGGCGGAGGCCGGGGATCCGGTCGAAGTCGCGATCGAACGAACAGAGGCTTGCGAGAGCGTGCGTCTCGACGACGGCCGCATGCACGGCATCTCTGGCCCCGAGTCCGTTGTGCTGGTCGAGCAGGCGGCGTGCGCGATCCATCACCTCCGCGGTCACGGGGATCGCCAGGGGGAAGATCGCGCGCGCGAGATCGTAGACGCGACGTCCCTCGTTCCATCGGTCGAGTGCCCGATAGCGGTGCAAGATCTCCTGGAGCACCTCGGCGTCGATCACGGCTTCGACTCCGCCGGCGGAGACTCGCTCCAGGAAACGTGCGGCGGGTGCCTTGTGCGGATGCTCCGTGCCGGCGGCGTACATGAGCACGTTGGAGTCGACGAGGATCACGGGAGCAACTCCTCGGGCCGGACGACTGACTCCGACTTCATCTGGGCCGGCGAGCCCACGGGGAGGGACATGCTGGCCAGCTCTCGGGCTGCCGCCACGCGCTCCTCGCTACCGCCCAGACCGTACAGACGCTCGCATGCGGAGCGGATCAGGTCACCGATGCTGGTCCCGCGTTGAGCGGCGAGCCGAGCTAGGCGCTCGTGCAGCTCCGGGCTCAGGAGGATCGTCGTCTTATGTGTCAGCCCACCCATCGTAGCCTCCATATATACCTCCATATACTAGGCTCGGAGTAGATCGTAGACAAGCGAAACGGCCCGCAACCACGAAGGTCGCGGGCCGTTCGGGGCGGTCCGATGGCGGGATGCGTCAGCCTAGCAGCTCGTGCCCCCGCCCGAGATCACGCTGCACCCGCTGTTCGGGTCGAAGAAGTAAGAGGTCTGCCCGTCGCTCCCCAAGTGGCCGCTGTAGGTGGTGCGGTTGTACCCCGGCCCGCCCGCCGCCTGCTGCGCCAAGACGATGAGGTTCCCCATCGGCACGCCGCCTTCCATGCCGTACCAGCCGTCGTAGCGGAGGAAGTACCGGCCGGGCATGATCGGACCGAGTGCAGAGAGCGCGGCTATGTCCTGCGCGTGTAGCTCGCGACCGTTCACGAACACGTTCGTACCACGTCCGGATGCGTCGGGCGGGAGCGCGCCGCCGATCTGCATACCCGGCATCGTGAACCCGAGGCCCGGACCGCCCATCATCCCATACAGACCCGAGAACGCATCGTACCAGTAGTCGCCAGGCGCGATACGGATGTTGTACTGGGCCAGGGTC
>JBEBGN010000267.1:0-2733 GCA_040081395.1 Longimicrobiales bacterium | reverse complement strand
CGGTGGGGGCGGTGACGACTCGTGGGATCCCGTGTGGGAGGTCTCGACGCGCATCACGGAGCAGGGGTGGTCCGCCGAGATGAGGATTCCGTTCGGCCAGCTCCGCTTCACGCCCGATGCCGACCAGACCTGGGGCATCCAGCTCGAGCGGCGGATCAACCGGAACCAGGAGCTCGCCGTCTTCTCGTTCACGCCCAAGCTCGAGCGGGGAGGGGTCGCGCGCTTCGGCCACCTGTCGGGGCTGCAGGGCATCGAGCCTGGCCGAAAGCTCGAGGTGCTCCCTTACGTGGGTATGCGAGCGGAGTACGTTCGCCAGGATCCGAGCACTCAGGTCTCGTTCTCGAATCCGTTTCGATCGGGCTCAGACTACTTCGCAAGAGCCGGCGTCGACCTGATGTACGGGCTCGGCTCGAACCTCACGCTGAACGCGACGGTGAATCCCGACTTCGGCCAAGTGGAGGTGGATCCCGCCGTCATCAACCTGACGGCGTTCGAGACCCGCTTCGAGGAGCGACGGCCCTTCTTCGTGGAAGGGGCCGACATCTTCCAATTCTCGCGTGGAGGGAACTGCTGCAGCACCGGGAATCCGCCGCAGGTGCTCTACTCGCGGCGCGTGGGCCGGACCCCCCAGGGGAGCGTTGCCAGCGGCGCCGTGTTCTCCGACGTGCCCAACTCGACGACAATCCTGGGGGCCGCCAAGGTGACGGGGCGCGTAGGACAGGGGTGGTCGCTGGGGATCTTGGAGGCGTTGACCGGCCGCGAGGAGGCCGGCTTCGTGGACGCCTCGAACGCGTTGGGCCAGTCGGTCGTCGAGCCGCTGACGAACTACTTCGCCGGCCGCGTGCGCCGCGACTATCGCGCCGGGCAGACCCAGATCGGCGCACTCGTCACGGCCGTGAACCGTGACCTGAAGGATCCGGCGCTCGAAGGTCGGCTGGCGTCCTCTGCATATGTGGGTGGCATCGACCTGATTCACGAATGGTCGAACCGCATGTTCCGCATCAACGCTTCCTTCGCCGCGAGCTATCTGCAGGGCAGCGAGGCGGCGATGATCCGCACGCAGACGTCGGCGGCGCGCTACTTCCAACGCCCCGATGCCGCGCACCTCGAGGTCGACTCGACCGCCACGTCCCTCTTTGGCACCTATGCGATGGTCGACCTGCTCAAGCAGGCCGGCGCCGTGACCGCCAAGCTCGCGTTCGTGTCCGAGGGGCGCGGCTACGAGGTAAACGACATGGGGTTCCAGACCAAGGCCGATCGCCTCATCATCGATACGGACCTGAGCTACGACCGCACACGCCCAGGCCCGATCTTCCGCAACTGGCGCGCTTGGGGGAGCCCCGACTTTGCCTGGAACTCGAGCGGAGATCGGGTCTTCACGAACTTCAACGTGAACTTCCGCTGGCAGTGGTTGAGCTACTGGGGTGGCTCGGTCCGGTACCAGTACGACTTCGAGGCGCTCGACGACAGGCTTACGCGCGGCGGGCCCATGGCCGTGCTTCCCGCCGTACACTCGGGTAATGCCAACATCAACTCCGATTCGCGGAAACCGTTGGTGGCGCGCGCTTCGTATCAATGGCGCGCGGGCGTGGACGGGTCGTACCGGCAGGCCGGCTCCATCGACTTCACCTTCCGTTCGGGGGAGAAGCTGCAGCTCGGCCTCGGACCGTCCCTGGAACGCAGCTACTCGAAGGCGCAGTACGTCACCACGCGCACGGATGCGCTCGCGGCCAACACCTTCGGCCGGCGCTACATCTTCGCGCCGATCGAGCAGACGACGCTCTCGCTCGAGACCCGACTGAACCTCACCGTCTCGCCCACGCTCACACTCGAGCTGTTCATGCAGCCGCTCATCGCGAGCGGACAGTACGGGGGCCTCCGGGAATACCGTGCGCCGCGCACCTTCGACTTCCTGCGCTACGGCGTCGACACGGGCACGATGATTCGCCAGAGCGACGGGACGTACTCGATCGATCCGGACGGCGGCGGCCCCGCTGCGGCCTTCAACGTGGGGGACCGCGACTTCAACGTGCGGAGCCTGCTCGGCAACGCAGTGCTCCGCTGGGAATGGAGCCCCGGGTCCACGGTCTTCTTGGTGTGGCAGCAGAGCCGGTCGCAGCGCGTCGAGGCGTCGGCGTACGACGCTGCGGCGGCGGCCGGCATCGGCGACTTCGACCTGGCCGGTGAGTCGGCCGATCTATTCCGCGTCCGCCCGGACAACATCTTCCAGGTGAAGGTGAACTACTGGCTGAACTTCTGAGGGTAGGGAAGCTCTGCACGAGTCTGGCGGCCCGCGTTAGGGTAGTGCGTGGGGGGCACCGCGCCGTATGTTGCCGCCCCATGAAAACCCATCTTTGGACCGGTGCGGCCGCGTTGCTCTTGCTGGGGGCGTGTACGCAGGCGGAGCAGGAGGCGGCCTCGAACTACCGGCCCGTTGGCGACGTGGCGGACCTGATGGCGGGCGTGGTTGAGCCAGCGGCCGAGGTCATCTGGGACGCGGTCGGCGTGATCGTCGATGCCGAGGGCGAGCATCACATGGCCCCCCAGACCGACGAGGAATGGCTGACGCTCCGCTTCGCGGCCTACACCGTAGCGGAGTCGGGGAACCTGCTCATGATGCCCGAGAGGGCGCTCGATCAGGGCGCATGGATCGCCATGTCACAACAGCTGGTCGAGATGGGCCAACGAGCGATCGAGGCGGCTGACGCGCGCAATACCGACGCGATCTTCGAC
>JBEBGN010000266.1:0-2733 GCA_040081395.1 Longimicrobiales bacterium | reverse complement strand
GGTGGCGCGGCGCCACTACGAGGCGCTGGTCGACCTCATGGATCCCCGTCCGAGCGGAGGGATCTGCGCGAGGCGAGGGAGTACCTCTCGGGGGTGTGAGGCGACTTCTGCGTAACCGATCTGCAACCTTGGCGGCCCCGGACTCGTCAAAGAGTCGTAGCGGCGAGCTGAGCCCATCACCGCCAGGCGCAACCAGGGGAGTGCCACGACCATGGTCACCGACGACCTCAGGCAGGATATCCGCTATGCATTGAGGCAGCTGGGTCGCAACCCCGCGTTCGCGGGTGCGGCCATCCTGACGCTGGCGGTCGGCATCGGAGCCAACTCCGCGGTGTTCAGCGTCGTGAACGGCGTGCTGCTGGAACCGCTTCCGTACGAGGCGCCCGAAGAGCTGGTAACGGTGAGCACGGCGTTTCCGACGGTCGGGTTCGACCAGTTCTGGATGTCGCCCCCCGAGTACTTCGAGCTGCGCGAGTGGAACCAGTCCTTCGAGGATCTCGGCGCGTACCGGGTTGGTGCGGCGTCGATCGAGACGCTCGATCGACCCCTGCGCGTGCCGAGCGCGGTGGCGAGTTGGTCCTTCTTCACGACGCTGGGCGTGACCGCCGAGCTCGGAAGGACTTTTCTGGAGGAGGAGGATCGCCTCGACGCCGAGCCGACCGTCATTCTCTCGCACGGGCTCTGGGAGCGCGGCTTCGGTGCCGACCCAGGCGTGCTCGGCTCCACGGTGCGAGTGAGCGGACAGACCGCGACCATCATCGGCGTGCTCCCCGAGGACTTCGACATCGAGGACGCGGGGGTCGAGATCTGGCGCCCACTCAACCTCGTCAACGCCGTCGACCCCGCCGACCACGTGAGCCGTCGGGGGAACCACTTCATGAACGTCGTGGCGCGACTCCGTTCGGGGGTCACCCCGGAGCTCGTGCGCCAGGACCTCGATCGCATGACGCTGCGCTGGAGCGAGGAGTACGGAGGCACGCATGCGATCACCGCTGACGGGCACCCGGTCTTCACCAGCGATCTGCGCAACGAGTTGGTGGGAGACGCACGCCCCGCACTCTTCCTGCTCATGGGTGCGGTGACGTTCGTGCTGCTGATCGCCTGCGCGAACGTGGCCAACCTCCTGCTCGCGCGCGCGGAGAGCCGCTCGAGCGAGGTCGCGGTGCGTGTCGCGATGGGCGCGGGGCGGGGGCGCATGACGCGTCAGCTGGTGACGGAGGGACTGGGACTATCGCTGCTCGGTGGTGCGCTCGGGCTCGCGCTCGCGCACTTCGGAACGCGACTCCTCCTGAGCATCAACCCCGACGCGGTGCCGCGCACGGAGGGGATCGGGCTGGACGCGCGGGTGGTCGGCTTCACCGCACTCGTGACCATAGGTACGGGCGTGGTGTTCGGCCTCGCCCCACTCTTCGGCGCGACCATGCAGCGCGTCGGCGCAACCCTCAAGGCGGGAGGCACGCGCACGACCCGAGGGTCGGGAGCCCGTGCGCGAAAGGTGCTCGTAGTCGCGGAAGTCGCATTTGCGGTCATCCTGCTGGTGGGGTCCGGGCTCATGCTGCGCTCGGTGTCGGCGCTCCAGGACGTGGACCTGGGCTTCGATGCCGAAGACGTACTCTCGTTCACAGTGGCGCTACCGGTGGGGGACTACCCTGAGCCACAGAGGGTCGGTGCGTTCTTCGACGAGTTGCTCGGGCGCGTGCGGGCGTTGCCCGGGGTGGAGTCCGCATCGGCCACCTCGGGGCTGCCCCCGACGCAACAGCTCGTCGCCAACGACACCGAGTTCGAGGGGGTCGCGCCCACACCCGATGGGCCGGCGCACAACGTCGACTACTACACGGGTGTGGAGGCGAGCTATTTCGAGACCATGCGCATGGTCGTTGCGGATGGACGCTCCTTCGAATCGGCGGATGCTTTGGCCGAGTCGCCCGTCCTCGTCGTGAACCAGCGCCTCGCCGACGTCTTCTATCCGGGGGAGAGCCCCGTGGGTCGCCGCATCCGGCCGGCGGGGGGGAACGCCTGGTTCACGGTGGTCGGTGTGGTCGCCGACGTGAAGCAAGCCGGCATCAGCGCGCCCTCCGGCACCGAGCTCTACTACTACAATCCCCAGGCGGCACAAAGCGACGGCAACGTCTCTCGCGCTCTCTCGCTGGTCGTCCGGACGGCGGGGAACCCCCTCGCGCTCGGACCTGCGGTCGAACGCATCGTGCGCGAGTTGGACCCGGCGCTTCCCGTGGCGGACATCCAGACGCTCGAGGAGAACGTCGCGGGTGCGATGGCACAGCCCCGCTTCCTCACGCTCCTGCTGGGCGTGTTCGCCGGCATCGCGCTCCTGCTCGCTTCCGTCGGTACCTACGGCGTCATGGCGCACACGGTCGCCGAGCGCCACCGCGAGATCGGCATCCGCATGGCGATGGGTGCGGAGCCCGGAAGCGTGCGTGGCCTCGTGCTCAAGCAGGGCGCCGTCCTCGCGGGCACGGGGCTCGCGCTGGGTGTGCTGGGTGCGCTCGGGCTCACGCGCTTCCTCGGCTCGCAGCTCTACGAGGTCGGCACGACCGACCTCCGCACCTTCATTGCGGTGTCGGCGGTGTTGGGCGGTGTGGCACTCCTGGCTTGCTACATCCCTGCGCGGCGGGCTACGCGGGTCGATCCGGTCGAGGCGCTCAGGGAGGCGTAGCGTCCCGGCGGCCCTGCGCCCTCAACGCCCGCGACGGGAGGGGGTCGGGACCGCGGGAC
>JBEBGN010000113.1:0-10386 GCA_040081395.1 Longimicrobiales bacterium | reverse complement strand
TGGTGATGGCGACCACGCTCTGGCTCGGATGGGCACGTAACGCCCGCTCCGTGGGGGAGCTACGTCGCTCGCTCGAGGCCCATCAGGTGGAGCGGGACGCCTGGCGGACCAGCGCCATGCAAGCGCTCGAGGGCATGGGCCGCGCGATCGATGCCCAATTCAGCTCGTGGCAGCTGACCTCGGCCGAGCGCGACGTCGCCCTCTTCCTTCTCAAGGGGTACAGCCATAAGGCGATCGCAAAGGAGACGCAGCGGAGCCCCCAGACCGTGCGGCAGCACGCCGCGGCCGTCTACAAGAAGGCCGGGCTCACGGGGCGCGCGGAACTCTCTGCGTTCTTCCTCGAGGACCTGATGTTGCCGGAGACGCAGTCCCGTCAGTTCGCTCCGCCCTCGGAGTCCCGCCAGTCCTGATTGGCCGGCTCGGCCGGATCAGACAAGAGGAAGCGGATGAGGTCGGCGTGGAATTGGTCGCTGTGCTCGAACTGCGGGTTGTGCCCGATGCCGTCGTACCCGATCAGCTCGGCGTTCTGCAGGGACTCCGCGAGGCGACGCATGTCCGCCCGGAAATCCTGGCTGAGCGGATCGTCCGCACCGCCAATGACGAGCGCTTTGCTCGAGATGTGCTGCCAGTCGTAGACGACCGGGTCCTCCCACATCGCTTGGCTGATGAGCCCGCGCACCTGCTGCCAACGATCGAAGTCACCGCTGTAGATGAGCCCGAAGGGTGCCTCGACCCATTGCAGGTACTCCGGCCGCCAGCCCTGCACGTAGTAGCGCATCTGACCCGAGAGGACCTGACGATAGTACTGCTGCGGCGTCGGCCGGCTGGCGGTGTACTCCGGCTCCTCCCACTCGCGGCCGGGGCGCGAGTCCGCGTTGCCGATCTGGTTGACGAAGACCACGTGGCTGGCCGTCTCCGGATACGTCATGCCGAAGCGCGCGGCGACCATTCCGCCCTGCGAGTGCCCGAGGATCGCGGCCCGCTCGATGCCGAGATGGTCGAGCAGCCGCTTCGTGTCGCGCGCCCAGATGTGGAAATTGTAGTGCATGATCGGCTTCGACGAACGACCGAAGCCGAGCCGGTCGATCGCGATCACGCGGAAGCCCGCGTCGGCCAGGATCCCCATCGAGTGGCCGAACGCGTACGAGGCGAAGTTGAATCCGTGGAAGAGCACGACGGTGCGCCCATTGGGCGTGCTCGTCGGCGCGAGGTCCATATACGCCGTGCGGAGGTGCTGCCCGTAGACCTCGGTATCCAGATAGGACACGGGATAGGGGTACGGCACGTTCGAGAAGTCGATGGCCGTGACGCCCCACTCGGCCGGCGGCTCCGCGGGCGGCTCGCTCTGCGCGCGAGCGGACGTCGCGCCACCGAAGGTGAGGAAAAGGACCGCGAAGAGGGCGCGCATCAGCATCGGGGATTGCACGGTGACATTCCTTCGCATCAGGGGCTGCCTCGAGACGCGTTCGGAGGCAGCGCAGGAACACGCCAGCCCGGCCGAGGGTCCGTGAAACTAGAGGACCGTCTGGCGCATTTGTACCGCGCCACCGTCACGCATTTGTAAGAATTGTCGGCCCTGTATCAGCGTCGCGCCGCCGCCTCCCGCTCCTGCTCCGCGAGCACGTCCAGGAACAGCCCCTCCACCGCGTCCAGCTCGGCACGATAGCCTGCAGGATCGATGAACGGGTTCGGCGATTGCCCGATCCGCGCATGCTTGGCCACCATGCCGTACATCGCCGGATGCGACGCCAGGGGAATATCCGGGGAAAGCGAGCGCAGCACGGCGAAGCCCTGCTTGTACTGATCGGCGATGGTCGGGTTCGTCGGGTTGTCGACGAACTGGAAGCCGGGGTTGCTGCCCATGCTGCCGACGATGACGACGTCGTACGACGCGTCCCCTTCCGCGATGGTCATCGTCCAGGTCGTGCACCCCGGCGTGTGTCCCGGCGTGAGCCGCGCAGTCAGGGTCGAACCGCCCAGCGAGACCTCCTCCCCGTCCTGGAGTACGCGGTCGATCGGGTGAGGCTTGTCACCGGGTCGCATGCGTTCGAGCAGAGGAACGTCCTGGGCCATGGCCATCACGCGCGCACCCGTGAGCTGAGCGACCAGCGCGTCGCCTTGCATGTGATCCCCGTGCGCATGGCTGCCCAGGATGACCTCGATGTCCTCGAAATCGAAGCCCAGATCCTCGACGGACTTCCGGAGGTTCGGCACGGCATCCTCCCAATTCGTGTTGATGAGGATGTGCCCCTCAGGCGTCGTGATGAGAAAGGACGCCAGACTCTCGGACCCGACGTAGTACAGGTTTCCCACGATCTTGTGCGCAGGATACTGTGCACGTTGCTGCTCGGCGGTGCCGACGTTCCGGCGAAACATCGCTTCCTGGCGCTCGAGCATCGGCGTTTGCGCCGCCGCGCCGGTGCTGGCGGCCAGCGCGACGAGACTTCCGAGCAAGAATCCTCTGGGCATTCGACACCTCCATGCGGGGGACGCCGGGCGACGAGTTCGCGCGGCGTAACGTGGTGCCCGTCGCTAGTTCCCGACGGATCCCGTAAGCCTCATGTAGCGGCCCGCGCGATCGACGCTGGCCTGCCGCAGCCTCAGCACGGTGCCCGGAGGCACCCCGGTGAGCGCCCCGATGTTCATGACAGGCACATCCACGGCGAACAGGGACTGCTCGGCCAGCCTCGAGAGCGCGTCGCCGATCGCCGTCGCCACGGCATCGGCCAACGCCACCTCGTCGAGCGTCGTCGCGGTCCCGGTCGACACTTGGACCGCGACGGCGGGCAAGGGGTTCGACGCGCTCAGGCGATTGCCCCCGTCATCGAAGCCCAAGTCGACGCCGATCACGGCCGACACCCATGCCTGGAAGGGGACCGGAGAGCCCGTGCGGGACCCCGGCAGCCCGAACACCGCCGGGTCGGCCGTTCCGTCAAACAGCACATCACCCCACTGGACGTCGAGCATACGATTGCCGCTCGCGGGCGCTACCACCGGGGGCAGCGTGGCCGAGCTGCTCCCGGCGAGCCCGGCATAAGTCTGGCCCGTGAACGCCTCAACGTCCGTCACCGAGAACGAACCCGCCTGCCAGGCGGACCACAGCAGTTGATTGACCAGGTCGTCCGCGATCGCGACGCCCATGTCATACCCGGTTGCGCTGAAGCTCGGAACGGACCCGCCTGCGCGTATGGCCCCAAACAGGGGTGGGGCTGCGGTCGGTGTGGACGTGGGCCTCACCTGGGAAGCGAGACCGAGTTGGACGAAGCCGTCGGGGTACGTACCCGCGTGCCGAACCGAGTCGATCACGGCGTGATACGAGACGGACCTGCCGTTCACCGGAGCGGATGCATCCACGGTCCACGCGCTGAGGAAGTCGTCCATCGTATCCGCCAACACGACGCCCACACTGTCGGCGACCAAACCCTCCATGACGTTCTCGAAGAACGCGAGCAGGAGCTGGACGGTCCCGTTCACCAGGAAGTCGAGAAAATCGAGCGGCCCCCAGTCCACGTCGACCCCAGCGCCGGTCAGGGTCGCGGTCGAAGAGGTCGACGTCACGGACAAGTTGTTGGCCGCCGCACCCACCACGTACCGATCGGTCAAGTCGAGCCGGGTGGCATACAGATCCCCGGTCTGGACTGCATGAACAGCGAAGGGTGGCACGCACTGGAGGTCGGCCCAGCCGTCCACTCGGAGCGGCGCGTTCAGGGTCGAGAACCCGACGCTGAAGTCCACCCCGGCTGCCCCCACCCGGGCGTGGTTGAGCACGCGCGTGCCCACCGTGAACCCTCCGGTCCTGTTCACGCGCATGCCAGTCGCTGGATTGTCCCTAGTGAACAAGACACAGTCGTACGACTGGTTGGCGCCCGCGTTCGCGGGGTTCCTGGTGAACGTCGTCGCCAGCCCCGCGTTGACGTTGAAGGCATTCATCGCGGCCTGAGCTATCGACGCCAGATCGTCGATATTCGTGCGGTTGCCGTCGTCGATCACGGGCTGATTGAGCTGCATGTAGAAGCCGTGCGCCACCCGGGCGGCTGGCGACTGCGCGTACGCCACGGGCATGTACGTCGGACTGCGCAGGTACGACTGGACGTGGCGGGCGTCCCGGCCGTAGGCGTTCACGGCTTCGACCGTGATCGTGGAGAGGCCCCAGGGGCTGCTCTGGGTCACGTTGAACGTGTGACATAGCGACGTACCCGATACCGGGATCGTCACGCCGTTCACGCGGAGCGACGCAATCGGCACCGTCGGGTGACATGCCTCGCCCGTGATCGGCACGTCGAATGCGGCCAGCGTCCCGGACTGGAGCATCGAAGACCTAGCGGGCGACGTGACCACGATCGTGGGCGCGACTCCCAAGGCGACCGTGAAGGTTACCCGCACCGTGTCAGGCGCTACGCCGGTCGCCGCTAGGACGACCGCTGCTTCGTACGTGCCGGCCCCCACGCTATCCGTCGCCGCGGCCAACGTGAGATCGGCCGGCGCAGTGGTCGCACTCAGAAGCGAAGCGAGCCAACCCGTGGCCTGCCCAGTCCCGTATGTCACTGTGGCCGAGAGCCCCGACAGGGTCCCCCCGCCGGCGTTCGTCACGGCGAAGACCTTTCCGGCCGGGCCCGGTCCTCCCGCGAAGGCCGCGAAGGCCGCGGTCGAGTCCGAGAGCGCGAGGGCGGGAGCCGACCCTGCCCCGGTCGGCGAGTCGGACGCGCAGGCCATGGATCCGACGAGCATGGCGCCGGCCGCAAGCGACCGCATCGCCCCACAGCGCTGCGCGCGTGTCACGAACCGGCGTCCCATAGTCCTCCCCAACCGAATAGCGGGTCGCCGGGGTCGGCGAACGCAGACATTGGGCCGGCACCGGCCGTGCCGCAATGCACCCCCGCGAAAGGTCGAGCCCCCTCCTCAGCGCAGCAGCCACGCCCATGTATAGAGGCCGAGCCCGAAGACCGCGTGCGTCATCAGGCTCTTGAAGCGCGCCTGGTTGGGCTTCGGCGTCTTCGACGCCGCGATCCCGAGCCCGAAGGACGGCTGCAGGGTCAAGAATGGCACGATCACCGTGGCGACCCCGAATGCCAGAGCTGGGAGCACCGTCGGCCGGTCCAGCCAGCCCGCGGGGGCCACCAGGACGAAGGCCGCGGCGAACACCACGCCGATCGTGTAGTGCGCCGTCCAGCCGACGCCGCACTCGTGCGACTTCTTCGACGCGGCAGCGATGCTTGCATGGAAGAACTTCCCGTCCGGCATGTGCAGCACCCAACGACCGAGCAGGCAGTAGTCGAGCGAGCGGATCTCGAACCCATGCCTCAGGAACAGCGCCCAGAGGTCGAGGCAGAGCGTCGCACCGAGTCCCATGAGCACGGCTTCGAGCAAGGGAGCATCAGGCATGGGAGAGCGACACCTCCGTGAAGGATCTGGACGGCGCGGATCGGCTGCGGATGATCCACTCGGCCACCGCGATGTTGATGACCCAACCGGCCCCCATCATCACGCCCCGCGCGAGTTCGCCCGGCTTGGCATCGACGAGCACGAACCACGGAAGGTGAGTCAGCGCCTGCGTCCCCGCACCCAGGCCCAGCGCGTACGCACGCGTCATCCACTCGCCGTGGGACACGAAGCTCCGCCTGTGGAGCGCGCCCACGCCGAGCAGTACGGACAGGAGCATGGCGGAGCCGAACAGGAGACGCTCAAGGTAGACGAGCTCGCCGTCCCCCTGGGGCCACGGGTACGACACCGTCATCCAGAGTCCCGAGAGCGCCACCAGCGCAGCACACGGGATCAGAACCGCACCCGCCGCGCGATGCCACCGCGGCCACCTACGCCGGAGGCCCGCCGAAAACTGAAACGCGCCCAAAATGCTGTAGAGGATGGCGGCCGGGATGTGGATCGCCACCGGGAGCGGCTGGGCGAGGAAGCGCGCGTTCTCCGGCGTGATGCCCTCTCCGCCAGCGAGCTGGGCCAGCCGTGCACTACCTGCCACGGCTGGCACCAAGCTGAGCGCCACGAGGGCGGCGGGAAGGAGCCAGTCCGACTTGTTCGTCGTCGTCATGGTCATCTCCGGATCGTGGTCAGTTCTGGTTCTGCGACGAACGCTGGCGATTGAAGCGCAACGCGACCGTCATGACCATGTCGTTGCGCACATCGCTCCCGCCGACACCGACGTGGTGCTCGAATCCGCTCACGTAGTCGCGTACCTCCACGCGCACTCCGACGCGCCCCATGCCCAGCTCGGCGCCCACGCTCCCATAGCCGGCGAGGTTGTGGCTGGCATCCACATGGAGATTGCGGTGGTTGTAGCTCCGGATCCCACCGCCTAGCCCCGCGAACAGGCTGATCGCGACAGGTCCGTCGATGGACCGCTCCGCGGACCGGGCCTCGATACCGATGTCCGACGTGAACACGTCCAGCTTCGGGGCCCCGACGGTGACGAGATCGTGGCTACGGGCCCACCCGAAGGTCCCGGTGACCGCGAGCTGCGGACGCAGGACGCGCGACACCTGAATCGCGGTGACGTGCGCATCGTCGAGGGCGTCACGCTGATCGCCGGTCGGTACGAACGCACCGCCGGGTACGCGGAACTCCCAGGCCCTGGCCTGCGGGACGGTGGACTGGCCCTGGGCGGCATTCGCAGAGAAGACCGTCAGCCCCAGGGTGGCAACCGCCACCAAGGCGACTCGGACAACGTTCTGGACGGGACGGGCTACGAACGGGGTGCTCATGGTGGGTTGCCTGTGGCTCGAGGTTTGAATTAGTGTACTATGTACACGGTACCAGTATACGACGTACACAGTTTTGGTCAAGACCCTGTTTTGGAGGCGTCATGGCGGGTCGCAGGAAGTCGGGCGGAAGGACGAGGGCACAGCCGTCGGCTGGGGTGCTGACCCACGACGACGTCATGCAGGCTTCGGTTCGGCCCGACCCTGGACTGCAGGCGCGAAGCCAGCTGCTCTGGGAGGACCGGTCCCCGTCGACCCGGGGGCCGAAGGCGGGGTTTTCACCCGACGACGTCGTCGAGGCGGCCGTGGAGATCGCCGACGCGGAAGGGCTCGCTGCGGTGACGATGCGCGCTTTGGCGACGCGTCTCGGGTTCACGACCATGGCCCTCTACCGCTACTTCCCGAGCAAGGAAGCCCTCTACGACTCGGTCGTCGACGCCGGCATGGGGCTCCCGCCCCGGCCGAAGACGCCCCCCGGAGAGTGGCGGGCGGAAGTCGCACAGTGGGCGCACGCCAAGCGCGACATGCTCTGCGCGAGGCCCTGGCTGGCAGAGCTGCCGTTCGTCGCTGCGCCGCACGGTCCGAACTGGTTGAGTTGGCTCGAGGCGCTCGCCGAACCCCTCGCGAGGACTGGGCTCAGGGGGGCCGACATCGGTCAGATGATCAGCGTGGTCGACGGGTACACGCGCGGAGCATCCGACACGTCCATCTCCCTCGCGCGCGATCGCGCGCGCGGCATCTCGGAGGCGCAGTGGGCGGCTGCGGTGGGCGCGGATCTCGGACGCGCCATCGGCGACCCACGCTTCCCCACGTTCGCGTCGATCCTGACCGCGCCATCCGTCGGGAAGCCGCAGACCATGAAGGAGTCCTTCGACTTCGGGCTGCAGCGCGTACTCGACGGGATCGAACGGTACGTCGGAGCGCGCGAATGAGGATCTATGTCGATGCCGACTCCTGTCCCGTGAAGGACGAGGTGTACCGCGTCGCCAAGCGCTACGCGCTAGGCGTCACGCTCGTCTCCGGCACATGGCTCAGGGTTCCCACCGAGCCGTGGATCCAGCTCGAGGTCGTGGCCGACACGGGTGGACTCGACGCCGCCGACGATTGGATCGTCGAGCACGCCGGTGACCACGACATCGTGGTCACCGAGGACATCATCCTCGCATCCAGATGTCTGAAACAAGGCTGCGCCGCCCTCAGCCCGAGGGGAAAAGCCTTCACATCCGCATCGATCGGCGACGCGCTCGCGAGTCGCGAGCTCATGGCGAACCTCCGCGAGCTGGGCGCCATCGCGGGCGGTCCGAGCGGTTTCACCAAGTCGGACCGCTCCGCGTTCCTCCAGCAACTGGACAAGATCGTCCAGTCGCTGAAGCGACGGCCGTAGGCTAGCGCTCCGCCGGCCACCCCGTATCGAGCGGCTGGCTCGGGTCGGCCGTGATCTGCACGTGGGCGCAGTGATGGTAGGTGTAGCCACCCGGGTTGTTGAACGCGTGGTCGGCCATCCACTGCACGACTTGGAGCGTGCACTGCCGGCAGTTGATGTTCGGAAGCCGAATGTCGGCCTCGAACGTCTGCGGTGCCGCCGGGCGCGTATCATGCACCCAGAGCCCATCCACGAGCACCGGGATCTGCGGAGGATCCTGGATGGTCGCGGTCACGGACCGCGGGCCGCGCTCCGTGTCGATCGTCTGCGTCTCGGGATCGGGCGGAAGCTCGAGCATCGAGTTCACGGCGAGGGCGACCCGGTAGTGTCCGGGATGGTAGATCGTCTCCTCGACCGCGAGGTGGAGCAACGATCCGCCGCGCGCCTGGTTGATCACGTAGCTCGGCGTGCCCCAGTTGGTGTTGGAGCCGCCGCAGGGCCCCGCCTTCTGGGGGTCCCCCCGCTGGTCTTCGATGATCCAGGAGATGGGCTCGATGAGTCTGAAGTGCGGCATCGGCGCCGGGACCTCGGCCTGGTGGGCCGACGTGCTCAGCGCGACGAAGCCTACGCCACCGAGAAGCAGGGAAAGCCGAACGGACGACTTCATGGTGTCTCCTGTGCAATCACCGGGACCTTGAACGTCCACTTAGTATGCATTCGCAGCGAAGTCTCTGCATCGGGTTGCCCCCGGCGAGGGCGCCGGGCACTATTGGAGGCATCATGAGATACGGTAGAGCGTCGGTCCCCACGGCCATGGTCATGCTGGCCCTCTGCGCGTCCCCGGTCGTCGGGCAGAGACTGGAGGTCGTAGAACTCACCGGAGACGTGGTGACGGCCACCACGGGTGAGCCCGTCGCCGGGGCGTGGATCGCCCTCGAGGGGCGTGGGTTCGGCACGTACTCCCGGAGGGATGGGCGATTTCGTCTGCCCGAGGTGCCGAGTGCGGAGCGCAGCTTCGAGGTCGCCGCCCTCGGATTCCAGCCGTCGATCGTCACGATCGATCCGAGCGCCGGCGAGTTGATCATCGAGCTCGCTCCGGACACTTCGCTGGCCCCCGGCTTGACGTTCCTGCTCGGCCATCTCGAGGAACGCCGCAACGGAGCCAGGTCCTTCGATCGGGAGGCGCTCGCGTTCTCGGGCGCCTTCGATCTCGGGGAACTCCTTTCGAATCGTGGATTGCGTGACGTGCGCCGGTTCTGTCTCGACGAGCGGTGGGCTCCTGGACTCAATGGGGAAGCCCCCGAGCAGTTCTACTTGATGCAGGTCCACGGCAGCACGGCGCGTGTCTATACGGAGGAGTTCCTCGCGCGAATGGCGACCGAAGAGGCCTCGACGGTTAGGCGAGTCGTGCGTCCACTGACGCCGCTCTGCTGATCGCCCCGCCCGCGGGTCAGGGGCTCTTGGTGCCCTGCCCGCCCATCGTGAACGCACCGCTCGCGAAGTCCATCGTCGCGTTCCCATCCGGTGCGAGCGTCAGCGCCACGGGAACCAGCTGTCCCTGGGCGTCGAGCTCATAGCTCAGCACCAGGCTCTCCCCTGAGCGGGTGACGTCGGTGACCTCCTGCATGCCGCCGCCCATCATCTCGGACCCGATGCTCGCTGCCACCGTGCCCGAACTGTCCGCGATCTCCAGTTGGATCACGAGCGTTCCCTGAGGGGAGTCGAAGCTGAGCGACCAGGTGCCGAGGAACGCGGTGGCTTGTGAGGAATCGAGCTGCGACTGGGCCGATGCCGTCGACGACAAGCTCGCTACGAGCGCGAGGGCCAATAGAACCGAGGGAAGCCTGAGTTCGCGCGCGCGCATCGTCGTCATCCTTTGTCTCCGAGGGGAACCGCAGTCTCCAATATTCGCAACCTTTGTGTCGGGGCAGTGTCGGGCACGTTACAGATCCTTGCTAAGGCCTGCCGACCTCCCCGGTGGTCTGGACACCCGACTCCCGACCCGGTCCTCAGGGAGGTATGATCCTCCCCATGTTTCTGCGTCTCGGCTCCTGCGTCGCCCTCGTGGCCGCGGTCCTGGCCGCCTCGTTCGCACGGGCCGATCAGGCGACGGGTACGCGCGTCACCTCCGCGCGTGTGATGGGGGACACGGTGGAATTCGAGTCCCCCATCGAGCTTCCCTGGGACAGCCTGGCACGTGCAGCGCTCCCCACGCTCGACTTCGCGCGACCCGAGGTGGCGTTGCTCGAGCGCTACTTCTATGAGCCGGGCGGGGCCAGCGAGCTTCCCTTCGGGGCGGCGCTGATTCCCGCG
>JBEBGN010000265.1:0-2740 GCA_040081395.1 Longimicrobiales bacterium | reverse complement strand
GTCGACGTCGCCGCGATGCTCGCGACGGTCGGGTACGAGTCGCTCGAAGGGTTGGTGGACGACCTGGTCCCCAAGGCGATCCGCATGAAGGGGGACCTCGACCTTCCCCACGCGTCCACCGAAGCCGCCATCGTCGCGAGGCTGCGGGCCATCGCCGGCAAGAACCGCATCTTCCGCTCGTTCCTGGGGATGGGGTATGCCGACACGCACGTGCCGGGCGTGATCCTGCGGAACGTGATGGAGAACCCGGGTTGGTACACGCAGTACACGCCGTACCAGGCCGAGATCGCGCAGGGGCGGCTCGAAGCGCTCCTGAACTACCAGACGATGGTGATCGACCTCACGGGTCTTCCGATCGCCAACGCCTCCTTGCTCGACGAAGCCACCGCGGCCGCCGAGGCGATGCACCTCGCGCTGGGCGAGGCGCGTGACGGGGCGACGACCTTCTTCGTCTCGGAGCTCTGCCACCCGCACACCATCGAGGTCGTGCGCACACGGGCCGAGCCGATCGGGGTGGAGGTCGTGGTCGGGGACCACGCCTCCTTCGAGATGCACTCCGGCGTATTCGGGGTGCTGCTCCAGTATCCCGCGACCGACGGACGCGTGCTCGACTATGCGACGTTCGCGGCAGCGGCGACCGCGTTCGGCGCGACGGTAATCGCCGCGACCGACCTGCTCGCGCTCACGCTGCTGACGCCCCCCGGTCAGTGGGGTGCGGACGTGGCGATCGGGAACTCGCAGCGCTTCGGCGTACCGATGGGGTTCGGCGGTCCGCACGCGGCGTTCATGGCCACGTCGGATGCGTTCAAGCGGAAGCTGCCGGGGCGGATCATCGGGGTGTCGGTGGACGCCGATGGCAACCCCGCGCTCCGCATGGCCCTGCAGACGCGCGAGCAGCACATCCGACGCGAGAAGGCGACCTCCAACATCTGCACGGCGCAGGTGCTGCTCGCCATCATGGCCGGTGCCTACGCGGTCTACCACGGTCCGCGTGGCCTACGCGCCATCGCTGAGCGTGTGCGCGAGATGACGAGCACACTCGCCGCCGGTCTCGGCCTGCTCGGTCACGAGCTGATGACGGGCACCTTCTTCGACACGCTCCGGGTGCGCCCCGACGACGACACGGGAGAGATCCTCGCGCGCGCCCTCGCGCTGGGCATCAACCTGCGTGACTTCGGCGATGGCACGCTCGGCATCTCGTTCGACGAAGTGACGCGTCCCGAAGACCTCGACGACCTGTTCGCGGTGTTCAACGAGGGCGTGGCACCCGATTTCAGCGCCCGCTCACTGGACGAGCGGGGTGTGGCGCCCCCCCTGCCGCCGTGGGCCGCGCGGCGTACGCCGTACCTCGAGCACCCGGTCTTCAACCGGCACCACTCCGAGACGGAGATGCTCCGGTACCTGCACCGCCTTGAGGCACGGGACCTGTCGCTCAACACGAGCATGATCGCGCTCGGCTCCTGCACCATGAAGCTGAACGCGACCACCGAGATGGCCGCCGTCACCTGGCCCGAGTTCGGGCGGCTGCATCCGTTCGCGCCGATCGACCAGGCCGCCGGGTACCGTGAGATCTTCGAGGACCTCGAGACGTGGCTGGCCGAGATCACCGGGTTCGCGGCGACCTCGCTCCAGCCCAACTCGGGTGCGCAGGGCGAGTACGCCGGTCTGCTCGTGATTCGGGCCTACCACCAGAGCCGGGGTCAGGGGCACCGGACCGTGTGCCTGATTCCGGCGTCGGCGCACGGCACCAACCCAGCCAGCGCGGTCATGGCTGGCATGAAGGTCGTGGTCGTGAAGAGCGCCGACGATGGCACCATCGACCTAGGGGATCTGGCCGCGAAGGCCGAGGAGCACTCGGCCAACCTCGCTGCGTTCATGGTGACGTATCCGTCGACGCACGGAGTGTTCGAGGAAGGGATCACCGCGGCGTGCCGGCTCGTACACGCCCGCGGCGGACTCGTCTACTTGGACGGAGCGAATCTGAACGCGCAGGTGGGTTTGGCGCGTCCCGGCGACTATGGTGCGGACGTGTGCCACATCAACCTGCACAAGACGTTCGCGATCCCGCACGGCGGAGGCGGACCGGGTATGGGTCCGATCTGTGCCAACGCGAAGCTCGCGCCCTTCCTGCCGCGCCACGCCTTCCAGAGGGTAGGGGGGGACGAAGGGATCGGGTCGGTGTCCGCGGCGGCCTGGGGGAGCGCGAGCATCCTCGTCATTTCGTGGGCCTACATCGCGCTGCTGGGGCACGACGGCGTGAGGCGCGCGTCGCAGGTCGCGATCCTCAACGCGAACTACATGGCGAAGCGGCTCGAACGGGCCTTCGACATTCTTTACCGCGGCTCGAAGGGCCTGGTCGCGCACGAGTTCATCGTGGATCTGCGCGAGCTGAAGAAGGCCACGGGGATCACCGAGGAGGATGTGGCGAAGCGGCTGATCGACTACGGATTCCATGCACCGACGGTCTCGTTCCCCGTTGCTGGGACGCTCATGATCGAGCCCACCGAGTCGGAGTCCAAGGAGGAGCTCGATCGCTTCTGCGATGCGCTCATCTCGATCCGGGCCGAGATCGACCAAGTCGCCGTCGGGATCGCGGACCGCACGGACAACGTGCTCAAGAATGCGCCGCACACGGCTGCGATGGTGACAGCCGACGAGTGGACGCACCCGTACTCGCGCGTCCACGCCGCCGGATAGGCCGCCTCGACGCGCGAGCACAAGTTCTGGCCCTATGTGCGCC
>JBEBGN010000112.1:0-10474 GCA_040081395.1 Longimicrobiales bacterium | reverse complement strand
CCGCCTCCCCCACCGCCTCCGCGCCTTCCACCGCCGGTGATCGCCACGGTACCGGTCAGCGACGAGCCGTCCTGGGTGAGCGTGAATGTCTGAGTCAGGGAGCCCCCACGGGGCCCCGCGGTGGTGACCTGCCAGGTTCCGGTCAGCGTCTGCGCCGAGGCCGGCTGAGCGGCGAGCGCCGAAGCCACGAACAGGAGGGCGAGGGCCGCACGCGTACGAATGGACTTCCGTATGGGATTCCGCATGGGATCTAGACGACGACCCCCGACCCGACGTTAGGCGGCGGTCAATCGGTTGCGGTGGGCCGCTTGGGCTCGTCTCCCCCGCGCACCATCTGCTCGATCTGGCCGAGGAGCGAGTCGGACCCGGACTCGCTCGCCCCGAAGAGCCCGTCATCGATTGCCCCCGCCTCGAGGCGCTGCACCGCGCCGTAGAGGTTGAGCCACTGGTCGAAGCGCTCGCTCACGCGCACCACGGAGTAGAAGTGGCGCGGCTTGGCTTCCCGCCCTGAGAAGAAGTCGGCGATGATGGCGAGCACGGACAGCTGGATGACCAGGACGCTCTTGAGCCCGTCCAGCGCCAGCTTCACCTGGAAGATCACGAAGTCGCGCATGGTGACCCGGCGGGTCGCGATCACTCTGGGGCTCGATGTCATGGACATCCCTACGGGGGACGGGCTCCGCGGATTCAACGGCTAACGGCGGCGCCCCTGCGGGTGTCTTACCGCAACCTTACCACGCCGCGCTCGGGCCCGGGTGGCCAGGAACCTTTCCCCCGCCGTACCATATGGGGACGGGGGACGGGTCTCCTCCCCGCTCACCGTCACGGAGCTGCTCGATGAGGCGCTTGTTCGCCGGCTCGTTCCTCGGCCTCGGAGCCATCGCGTTGGTCGCGTTCGCGCGCCCGGGTGGAGACGCGCCCGAGGGCCCCTACGTGATGGGGATCGGGGCGGAGCTGATGACGCAGCAAGCCCCGCAGCAGGTCCCGGGGCAGGAGCCGCTCATCGATCGCGGCATGTTCGACGATCCCCGCGGACCCCAGCTCGACTACGAGGAAGTGCAGCGGACTGCGGGGCGCTTTCCGTTCTACTGGACCCGCGCGATCTACTCGGGAGGCGGGTTCGGGCGCCGGGGCGGAGGAGGCGGCTCCTGGGCGGTCGATTTCCCGAAGAGCGATCAGCAGTTCTTGATCGTCATCAAGCGCCTCATGCGCCTGAACGCGTACGACTGGGAGAACCCGGTCTACCTCGGTGACCCCGTACTGCGGAAGTTCCCGCTGATCTACATGCTCGAGGTCGGTCGGATGTATCTCAGCGACGAGGAAGTCGAAGGCCTGCGCGGCTACATGGACGCGGGGGGCTTCGTGATCGTGGACGACTTCTGGGGCTCGGACGAGTGGGACGTGTTCGAGTTCAACATGCGCCGCGTGTATCCCGACAAGCAGTTCGTGGACATTCCGCTCGATCATCCGCTCTACTCGGCGTATTACACCATCGACCACGTCGAGATGACCCCGGCGATCGGCAACACGGAGCGGCGCTCCGAGTGCGAGTGGGAGAACTGCTTCACCCAGGTGAAGGGCCTCTACGACGAAGAGGGACGCCTGATGATGGTCGTGAACTTCAACACCGACCTGGGTGACGCTTGGGAGTGGGCGGAGCAACCCTCCTACCCGCTCGAAACCTCGACCTATGCCTTCGAGATCGGCACGAACATGATCGTCTACGCGATGAGTCATTGATGGACGGCCTGTTCGAGTTCTTCTTCAAGTACCGGCAGATCATCTTCGAGCAGGGCGAGTTCGCCTTCGCCGCGCCCACGTCGGTGCGTACCTGGCTCGGCATCGCGGCGGTCGTCGCCGCGAGCGCGGTGGCGACCTACACGATCGCACGCGGCAGGAGCACGATCCTCGACCGCGGCATCATGGCCGGGCTACGCGTCGCCCTGGTCGGCGTGCTCGCATTCTGCCTCATGCAGCCGACGCTCACGCTCTCCACCGTCGTGCCGCAGCAGAACTTCGTGGGCGTCCTACTCGACGACTCGCGCAGCATGCTGCTCCAGGACGAGAACGGCGTACCGCGCAACCAGTTCATCGCGGACGCGTTCACGCCCGAGCAGAGCGAACTGTTGACGGAGCTCTCCGAGCGGTTCGTGCTGCGCTTCTTCCGCTTCTCGGATGTCGCGCGCCGCATGGACGGGCTCGGCGAAATGACCTTCGACGGCACGCACTCGAACCTCGCCAACGCGCTCGACGCGGCGCGCGAGGAGCTGTCCGGGGTGCCGCTCTCCGGCCTGGTGATGGTCACCGACGGCGCGGACACGGGGGAGCGTCCGCTCACCGAGGCGATCGTGCCGCTGCAGGCCGCGGGCGTGCCCGTGTTCACGGTCGGCGTGGGCGAGGAGTCGATCGCCCCGGACATCGAGCTGGGGCGGGTCGAATTGCCGCGCACCGCGCTGGCGGGTTCCACGCTCATGGTGGACGTGGTCGTCACGCAGGACGGCTTCCGCGCGGGCACGACGGTACCAGTCATCGTCGAGGACGACACCCGCATCCTGGTCGAGGAGAGCATCGAGCTCGGCCCCGACATGGAGCCGGTGGTTACGCGCATCGCCTTCGAACTCCCCGACGCCGGACCGAAGCGCGTGCGCTTCCGCATTCCCGGCCAGCAAGGCGAGCGCGTCGAGCGCAACAACGCGCGTGACGCATGGATCGACGTGCGCGGCGAGCGCGAGAAGATCCTCTACTTCGAGGGGGAGCCGCGCTGGGAAGTGAAGTTCATGCGGCGCGCCGTGGTCGACGACGAGAACCTCCAGCTCGTGCTGCTCCAGCGCACGGCCGAGAACAAGTTCCTGCGCCTGGAGGTCAGCGACAGCACGGAGCTCGAGTTCGGCTTCCCTGCGACGCGTGAGGAGCTCTACCGCTATCGCGCCCTCGTACTCGGCAGCGTCGAGGCGTCCTTCTTCACGCACGACCAGATCCAGATGATCGCCGACTTCGTCTCCGAGCGCGGGGGCGGGGTCCTCTTCCTGGGTGGCCAGAGCGCATTCGCCGAGGGCGGATGGGGGGGCACCGCGGTCGAGGAGCTGATGCCGGTGATCCTGGGCACGCCGGACGGCGGTGAAGACGGGTTCTTCGCCGAAGTCGACGTGCGGCCGACGCCGGCCGGACTCGCCCACCCGGCGGTGCAGTTGGACGTGGAATCCGCCGAGGTCGCGGACCGCTGGGATGCGCTCCCGCCCCTCACCGTGGTCAACCCGCTGCTCGAGGTGCGACCCGGCGCGACGGCGCTGCTCATGGGCACGCGCAGCACAGGGGGCGAGCAGGCGGTGCTCGCGTTCCAGCGCTACGGGCGCGGCATGGCGATCGCGTTCACGCCCCAGGACTCCTGGCTCTGGCAGATGCACTCGGACGTCCCGCTGGAGGACCAAGCGCACGAGACGTTCTGGAAGCAGATGCTGCGCTGGGTCGTGGACGGCGTGCCGGATGCGGTAGCCGCCGCGACCGACCAGGAGCAGGTGGAGCCGGGGGAACTGGTGCGGGTGACCGCGAGCATCGCGGACTCCACGTTCATCGAGGTGAATGACGCTTCCGTCAGCGCGACGGTGGTGAGCCCGAGCGGCCTCGAAGAGACCGTGCTGCTCGAATGGACGGTCGAGGAAGACGGGGAGTACGCGGGAGAGTTCCGGCCCACCGAGATGGGTGACTACGAGATCACCATCAATGCGGACCGCGACGGCGCGTCGCTCGGCAGCGACGTGGCGCACGTACACACCGCGCCGAGCGACCGCGAGTTCTTCGGAGCCGCGCGACGCACGCAGGTGCTGCAACGTATCGCGGACGACACGGGGGGGCGCTTCTACACGGCCGAGAACGTGTCCACGCTTCCCGAGGACATCACGGTCACGGGCGCGGGGGTCACGCTGGCTGAAGAGCACGATCTCTGGGACATGCCAGCACTCTTCCTGCTCATGCTCCTACTCATGGGTGCCGAGTGGGGCTATCGCCGGATCCGGGGGCTGGTTTGAAGAAGGCGTGGTCGCTCGGGCTCTGCGTGGGCTTGCTCGCGAGTGCAGCGGCGCAGTCGGCGACCGCGCAGAGCCGAACCTACACGGTGATCGTGGTCGGGATCGGCGGCACGGCCGAGTACCGGGAGAGCTTCCACGCGGAGGCCTCGCAGATCTACACGGCGCTCACCACCCAGCACGGGCTCGCCAAGGAAGACGTCGTGTATTTGGGCGAGCGCGTCGAGACCGCGCCCGACATGATCTCGGAGCCGTCGACTCGGGCAAACGTGCTCCGGGTCCTCGGCGAGATCGCGCAGAAGGCGGGACCCACCGACCGGCTGCTCGTGGTGCTGATCGGGCACGGCACCGACCAGGGGGGCGAGGCCCAGTTCAACGTGTCGGGCCCCGACCTCACGCCCACGGACTTCGAACTGGCCGGCATGGCGTTCCCCTCGCAAGCGCTCGCACTCGTGCACACGGGGAGCGCCAGCGGCGGCTGGGTGGAGCCGCTCGCAGGCCCCAATCGCATCGTCATCGCCGCCACGCGCACCGCCCGCGAACTGAATGCCACCGAGTTCGGACAGTTCTTCGCCCAGGCGATCGCGGGCGAGGGCGCCGATCTCGACCACGATGAGCGCGTCTCGCTCCTCGAAGCGTTCCAGTTCGCGAAGCAGGAGACCGAGCGGTACTACGAGGAGCAGAACGAGATGCTCGTCGAGCACGCGGTGCTCGATGACAACGGCGACGGTACGGGGAGCACCGACGCGGGCCCCGAGGGACCCGACGGCGTGCTCGCCTCCACGTTCGCGCTCGGCGGGCCGCGGGCTGCGGCCGCCGCACGCACCTCCGACGATCCCGTGCTCGCGCGCCTGTATGGCGAGCGGGAAGCGATCCAGCGGCAGATCGACGAGCTGCGCGTGGTGCGCTCCGCGCTCACCGAGGATCAGTTCCTCGAGCGCATGGAGCCCCTGCTCATCGAGCTGGCGCTCAAGAATCGCGAGATCCGCGAAGCCGGGGGCGTATGAGGCGCGTGCGGACGAGCGGTGGAGCGGCCGGCCTGGCCTGGCTGGTTGCGGTCGCTGTCGCGGCCCCGCTCGCCGGTCAGGATCCGGCAGCGGCGCGCACTGCGCTTCGCACCGGCGAGTATGCCGAAGCGATCGACGAGTACCGGGACGCCCTCCGCGCGAACCCCGATCTCTCGGACGCCCGCATCGGGCTCATGCAGGCACTCGTCGCCACGGGGGAGTACGCCGAAGCGGTGACGGTCGGGCGCGCGGCGACCTCCTCGGCCCCGGTCGCCAATGCGCTGGGTGAGGCGCTCCTCCGGATCGGGCAGCTCGATGAGGCCGAGGCGGCGTTCTCGGAGGCGCAACGATCGGGCGGGCCCTGGTCGCTGGTCGCCGAGGTGAACCTGGCCGAGCTGGCCTTCATGACCGGGCGGATCGGCGAGGCGATGGGGGGCTTCGACCGCCTCATCGACGCGTACAACGGCGTGGACGGCCGCATGGCCGCTCGCGACCTGGTGGCCGTCGGGCGCGCGGTCGCCTACCTCGGCCGCGACGACCCGAGCCTCTTCCAGGACGCGCTGCGCGCCTTCGACGAAGCGGCTGCGGCCGATCCGGGTTGGCACGAGCCGCGTGTGCGCGCCGGCATGCTCTTCCTCGACAAGTACGACAGCCCCGCGGCCCAGGAGGAGTTCCAGGCAGTCCTCGCCGAGAACCCCAACGATCCAGGCGCGCTGCTCGGCATGGCCAAGGCGATCGAGTTCGACGGCCAGGAAGACGCACGCGCGACGATCGACCAGCTGCTCGAGATCGATCCGAGCCACGTGGAGGCGCGCATCCTGCTCGCCACCCGCTACCTCACGAACGAACGGTTCGCCGAGGCGCGCGCCGAGGCCGAGCGCGCGCTCGAGGTGAACCCCCGCTCGCTGATCGCGCTGACCGCGGTCGCCGGCTCCTACATGCTCGAAGAGGATACGGTCGCCTTCGAGCGAGCCCGGCAGCGCGCGTTCGCGATCAACCCGCGCTATGCCGAGATGGACGCGACACTCGCGGACCTGGCGGTGCAGACGCGCCGCTATCCCGAGGCAGTGGAGCGCGCGACGGAAGCCGTGCGCCTCGACCAGTCCTCCTGGAGGGCATGGGGGCTGATGGGCATGAACCAGCTCCGCCTCGGCGCCATCGACGAAGGCCGCATCAACGTCGAGCGCGCCTTCGCGGGAGATCCGTACAACCCGTGGTTCAAGAACACGCTCGACCTGCTGGACACCTTCGAGCGGTTCACTATCCACGAGACGGAGCACTTCAACCTCTTCCTGCACGGTACCGAGGATGAGCTGCTAGCCACCTACGTGGCTCCGATCGCCGAAGAGGCGTACGACAGCCTGTCACGGCGCTACGGCATCGAGCTACCCGGACGCACCCGCGCCGAGTTCTTCATCAGCCATGCGGACTTCTCGGTACGCACGCTCGGCGAAGCCGGGCTCGGCGCGCTGGGTGTGAGCTTCGGCCCCCTGGTGGTGATGGACTCGCCAGCGGCACGCACACTGGGCGAGTACAACTGGGCGTCGGTCTTCTGGCACGAGCTGTCGCACTCGTTCCACCTCGCGCTCACCAATGGCAGGGTGCCGCGCTGGTTCTCCGAAGGCCTCGCGGTGCACGAGCAGCGGCAGGGACGGGATTGGTGGGGTCACACACCCAACGTCCCCTTCCTCCAGGCGCTCGGTGACGGCCGTCTGAAGCCGGTCAGCGAACTGAACGACGGGTTCATGCGGCCCGACTATCCCGAGCAGGTGATCTTCTCATACTACCAGGCCTCGCTCGTCTTCCAGGTGATCGAGGAGCGCTGGGGCTTCGACGCCATCCGTAGGATGCTCGCCGGCTACGCCCGCGGCGAGACGACCGAGGCCCTCTTCGAGTCCGTCCTCGGCATGCCGGTCTCCGAGTTCGACGATCTCTTCGACGACTACTTGCACGAGCGCTTCGAAAGCCCGCTCGCAGCCCTGGTCGAGCTGGGGGATCTCCCGGCCGGGAACGTCGGCGTGCCCGAGATGGAAGAGTGGGTCCGTACGCACCCCGGCAATCTGATCGGGCGCCTCCAGTTGGGGGCCCTCCTGCTCCAGGCACGCCGCTACGACGACGCCGAAGTGCATCTACGCGAGGCGCTCCGCATGTTCCCCGAGTACGGCGAGGCGGACAGCCCGTACTGGTTCCTCGCGCAGATCCACCGCGAGCGCGGTGAGCTCGATCGCGCCGCCGCGGCCCTCGCGCGCCTGAACGCGCTCTCCGAGTCCAACTACCGCGCGCTGGTGATGGAGGCCGACCTGCTCGAGGAGCTCGACCGCCCCGCAGAAGCCGCGGCCGCACTCGACAAAGCCGTGCAGATCTGGCCGTACGAGGAGGAGCTCCACGCCCGCCTCGCCGCGCTCGCCGCCGGCCTGGGCGAGCACCAGGAAGCCGTCCGCGAGCGCTCCGCTGTGGTCGCGCTCGAGCCGACGGACCGCGCCGAGGCGCTCTATCTGCTCGCCGTCGCGCAGCGCGATGCTGGCGACGCGGCGGGCGCGCGCCGCTCGGTCCTGCGGGCCCTCGAGATCGCGCCGAACTTCGACAGCGCCTTGGAACTCCTACTCGAGCTGCGTGGCGCGGGGACAACGGGCAGGTGAGGGGCGCGCGCCTGCTCGGCACGGCGCTTCTGTTGGTCTCCGTCGAGGGGCCCGCGGTGGTTTCCGGCGGAGTTCCGGGCACCCCCTCGCCTCAGTCACGCGAACAGCTGAATGCACCTTACGATGGGCTATGGCACTTCGTGCGCCTCCAGTACTCCGCGGGGGGTGGTAGCGAGGGGTTCGGCTTCGGATTCGGTCGGCGAGGCGGGCGCGATGCCACCTGGGCGCACGACTACCCGCGCGCCGAGCTGAACTTCATGAAGATCATCGACGACGCCACGCTCGTTCCCGCGCTCGTGGACGGGTCGAACGTGTTCGGGCTCGACGATCCGGACCTCTTCATGTTCCCGGCCGCCTACATCGTGGAGCCGGGGTTCTGGTTCCCCACCGACGAGGAGGCGCACGCGCTGGGCGAATACCTGGCGAAGGGCGGGTTCCTGGTCGTGGACGACTTCCGGGGCGACTCCGAGCTGGCCAACCTCCAAGCGCAGCTCGAGCGGGTCCTCCCTGAGGGGCAGATGGTCCTCCTCGACGAGACCCACGAGATCTTCGACGCGTTCTTCCGCATCGACCCCCACGAGGTCGTCCCGCCCTATGGAGACCTGCCGCCCCTCTGGTACGGGATCTACGAGGGCAACGATCCTAACGGGCGGCTCCAAGTGATCATCAATTACAACAACGACATGGCCGAATATTGGGAGTACAGCGACTTCGGCTTCTACCCGATCGACCTGTCGAACGAAGCCTACAAGTTGGGTGTGAACTATGTGGTATACGGCCTGACCCACTGACGGGCCGTGGACGCTCCCGGGAAAGCCGGGATCGCCGCTCCCTCGCCGCGACGATAGGTTGTCCCCCCCGCGACGCCCTCCCGCCGGCAACGAATGGGGCCTACAGCCCCATCACAACGAGAAACGGAGATCACCTTGGCGCACGACGCGATCGGCACCATCGCCCTCGACAACGCGAACGACGTCGCGCTCGCGGACCGACTCAAGAATGGCCGGGAGCAGATCATCAAGGAGCTGCGCAAGCTCATCATCGGTCAGGAGGACGTGATCGAGCAGGTACTGCTCACGCTCTTCGTGGGTGGTAACAGCCTGCTGGTGGGCGTTCCGGGCCTCGCCAAGACCCTGCTGATCCACACGGTGGCGCAGGTGCTCGATCTGAAGTTCTCGCGCATCCAGTTCACGCCCGACCTGATGCCGTCCGACATCACCGGTACGGACATCATTCAGGAGGACGTGGCCACAGGTCGGCGCGGCATGGTGTTCGCACCCGGACCGATCTTCGCGAATATCGTGCTCGCGGACGAAGTGAACCGCACGCCGCCCAAGACGCAGGCCGCGCTCCTCGAGGCGATGCAGGAGCACCGCGTCACCGTACAGGGCCGCACCTACACGCTCCAAGAGCCGTTCTACGTTTTCGCGACCCAGAACCCGATCGAGCTCGAGGGTACGTACCCGCTCCCCGAAGCGCAGCTCGACCGATTCATGTTCGAGATCCAGATCGAGCACCTCAAGGAAGAGGAGGAGCTCGAGGTCATTCGCTCGACGACCGGGATCCTGGCGCCGGTCTTCAGCCACGCCGTGACGGGACCCGACCTGATCGCGTTCCAGAAGCTGGTGCGCCGGGTGCCGGTGTCCGAGTCCGTGCTCCGCTATGCAGTTGCGCTCACGCGCATGAGCCGCCCGAACAAGAACGGGAACAGCCCCGACTTCGTGAAGAAGTGGATCGCGTACGGCGCATCGCCGCGCGCCGCACAGTTCCTCGTGCTCGGCGCCAAGGCGCGCGCGCTCACCAAGGGCCGCTACCACGTCAGCTTCGAGGACATCAAGGCGCTCGCGCATCCCGTGCTGCGCCACCGCGTGCTCACGAACTTCCACGCCGAGTCCGAGGGGAAGACGAAGGCCGAGATCGTGGACTTGCTGCTGAACGCGGTCCCCGTCCCCGCCTCGGGCATGTAGTCCGGAGCATTCGAGTTGCCCACGCGTTCCCAACAGGGTCAATCCGGCGCGCAGTTCCTCGACCCGGCCGTCCTCGGCCGGATCGGGAACCTACAGCTGCTCGCCAAGACCGTCGTGGATGGCTTCCTGACCGGGCTGCACCGCTCGCCGTACCTGGGATTCAGCATCGACTTCGCCGAGCACCGGGCGTACATGCCGGGGGACGACATCCGGCGTATCGACTGGCGTCTCTTCGCGCGCACGGACCGCCACTACATCAAGCTCTTCGAGGCGGACACCAACGCGAACTTCGTGGTGCTGCTCGACGTGTCGGCGTCCATGAGCTACGGGAGCCACTCGCTCACCAAGCTCGACTACGCGCGCTACCTCGCCGCGTGCCTCACGTTCTTCTCGAGCCAGCAACGGGACCGCGTGGGCTTGGTGACGTTCGACCACGAAGTGGTGGATTGGGTGCGGCCGTCGATGAAGCACTTGGACACCGCACTGCACGTGCTCGACCGCGCCAAGGCCGGACGGAAGGGGAGCCTGGGCCGTCCGCTCCTCCAAGTCACCGAGCTGTTGGGCCGGAAGGGCATCATCGTATTGATCTCGGACTTCTACGAGGACCCCGAGTCGGTCATCCAGGCGGTCGCGCCGCTGCGTGCGCGCGGGCACGACGTGATCGTGTTCCATGTGATGGATCCCATGGAGCTCGAGTTCTCGTTCGAGGAGGCCTCGGGCTTCGAGGATCTGGAGACCCACGAGCAGATCCCGGTGATTCCGGCCAAGCTGCGCGAAGACTACAAGAAGATGGTGGCGAAGCATCTCGAGGCGCTGCGTGACAAGTTCACCGGCAACCG
>JBEBGN010000111.1:0-10569 GCA_040081395.1 Longimicrobiales bacterium | reverse complement strand
GAGCGCTTCACGGCGCCGGTGGCCATGTCGAGCACGACCACGCGGTGGTTCACGAAGCCGTCGGCGACGTAGACCTCGCCGGCGTCGGCGTCGAAGGAGAAGTCTGCCGGACCGCCGAAGCTGTTCGTGCTCGTGCTGCTCGGCGTGGCGCCCGCTTCACCGACGGCGGTCAGGAGCTCACCCGTGCGCGAGAACTTCAGGATCTGCGTGTCGTAGACGGGGGTGGGAGCGGGCGGAGGGGGCGCTGCCGGATCGGCACCGCGGCCACGTCCACCACGACCACCCGCCGGGGGCGGCGTGAACCAGCTGCCGCCGATCCAGACGTTGCCCTCCGGATCGACGCCGATGCCGTGAGGCCGAGACGGCCACCCCGGGACGTCGGGTCCGCCCCACTGCCGGACGAGCGAGCCATCCGCCGCGAACTCGACCACGCCGGGAACCGGTGTGCAGCACTCGCCCGTGCCCGTCAGCGTGTTGATTTCGTTCGCCGCGCTGAAGAGCTCGCGGGCGCTCATCGTCACGACGAGCACGTTTCCGTCGGGCGCGACGGTAACGCCGGAAACCGGCCCGAGGATGTTCGGATACTCGAGCGGCTGCGGCCACAGCGCGTCCACCTCGAAGAGCGGAACGGTACCATCGTCTGTGACACCACAGCCGGCGAGCGATCCAACCACCGCAATGGCGGCCGCCCCCCGGACGATCAGCCTCTTCATCGGCTATCTCCTTGTACCCAGAAAAAAAGAAGTCCCCTGAAGTTCAGAGGACGGAAACAGTATGCGCCGCGCCGCCGCGCGTCCAGCCTGGCGGGACCGGCGGAACTCTCGATGCGCGGGCCCGTATCCCTGGACGAGGCGTTTGACCACCAGGCTCCGCCCTGACTCCAGCATAGGATTATAGATGAGCACCGTGCCGTCCACGAAGCGGTTCGCGCCTGCCGTCGCCGTCGCGCTGTTCTTGGTCCCCCTGGTTCCGGGCTCGTTGGCCGCCCAGCCCATGCCTAGCCCGGACATGAACTTCTTCCTCGCGCCCACCGGCCCGACCTTCGGTGCAAACCAGGCAGCGCTCCTGGTGGCCGACCAGCACTGCGCCACGCTCGCCTACCCTCTCGGCTTCGGGAACCTCACGTGGAGGGCGTACCTCACGGAGGGGAGCGTCCAGGCCCGTAGCCGCATAGGCTCGGGACCATGGTACAACTTCTATGGCGTGCTCATCGCCGAGAACCTGGCCCAGCTGCACAGCGACGACAACAACCTCTGGGCTGAGTCGGCCATCACGCACACCGGCGAATACGGGCCGTCCACCTTCGTCATACCTTCCGGATCGCAGCTGGACGGGGGCGACTTCACCCGCCGCGGGCCCTTCTTCTGCTTCGGAGTGCTCTGAGTCGGTGCGGGTAAGGTTGGGTAAACGCTGTAGCGAAAGCTGACCCTCGCCGGTCAATAGGGGATCACTCGGGCACGACTCGCAGCGCTGGTTCCGGAGACACACATGCTCACCCGTCGCGATTGGATCCGCATCACCGCGGGCGCGGGCGCCGCGCTCACCCTGGACGTCGACTTCTTGAAGGCCCTCCAGGCACAGCCGCTCATCACGCGGCCCATCCCCTCCTCGGGTCAGCAGCTCCCCGTGGTCGGCCTCGGCGGCGCCAACACATTCTCGGAGATCGCAGGACGTGAGGAGTTCGCGCAGATCGGCTCGGTCCTGCGGGCGCTGGTGGACGGCGGTGCGACGGTGTTCGACACGGCAGCCGGATACGGCGCTTCGGAGGAGGTCTCCGGCCAGGTGGCCGCCGAGGCCGGCATCTCGGACCGCATCTTCTGGGCGACGAAGATGAACGTCGCGGGGGGACGGGGGGGCGGCGGCGGTCGTGTGGACCCGGCGGCGGCCCGAGCCCAAGTGGAGCGCTCGTTCCAGCGCCTTCGCCGTCCCGTCATCGACGTGATCCAGGTGCACAACATGGGGGACCCGCCCACGCAGCTGGGCGTGCTCCGCGAGTACAAGCAGTCGGGGCGCATCAAGTACCTCGGCATCACCACCACGAGCGAGAACCAGTACGGGCAGCTCGCGGAGGTCATGCGGAACGAGCCCATCGACTTCATCGGCATCGACTACGCGGTGGACAACCGCGGCCCCGAAGAGGTGATCTTTCCGCTCGCGCTCGAGCGCCGGATCGGCGTGCTCGTCTACTTGCCCTTCGGCCGCAGCCGCATGTGGGCCCGCATCGGGGACCGTCCCCTTCCCGATTGGGCAGCCGAGTTCGATGCCCACACCTGGGCTCAGCTCATGCTCAAGTTCGTGATCGCGCACCCGGCCGTGACCGTAGCGACCCCGGGCACGAGCGATGCCGAGCACATGCTGGACAACATCGGGGGAGGCAGGGGACGCCTCCCCACGCCTGACCACGTCCAACAGATGATCCGCCTGGTGGAGAGCCTCCCCGCCGCCTGATCTGACCGAACCCCACGCCCAGGAAGGTTTTCATTGCATTCTGGGCGCGCCCTGGAACATCTTTTGAGATGTAAACAGATGTTCCTTGGGGGGACACTTTTTCGGAGATGATCATCATGCGTCGTCTGCTTCTGACGGCCTCGCTTGCGCTCGTCGGTGCCACGCTGGCCCAGCCCGTGGCTGCCCAGATTTCGTTCGGCGCCCAGGGCGCCTACATGACCGGCTGGGAGGACCTCTCGCAGGTCTCCGGCGCCACGGATCTGAACGGCACCATGGGCGTGGGTGCTCGCGCCGTGTTCTCGCCGCCCATCCCGGCGCTCAGCATCGGCATCGTCGGACAGGGTGTCTATTACTTCCCCGAGGGGGACTTCACCTACATGACGTACGGCCTGGGCGCCAAGCTCGGCCTCGCCCTTCCCATGATCAGCCCCTACGCGATCGGCGGCTGGCAGTGGCGTCGGAGTGAGTCCGGCGGCGTGACGGACACGGAGAATGGCATCACTGCCGGCGTGGGCGTGCAGCTCGGCATGGTCCCGGTTTTCGTGGAAGCCACCATGGAGTTCAACGAAGAGATCCCGACCCAGCCCGACTTCGACGTGAACCCCCTGGTCATCCAGGCGGGGATCATGATCGGCGGCTGACCACCGGCCAGGTAGCTCCGCCTCGAACCGAGGCACCAGCGGGGGGCCGTCTTCGACGGCCCCCCGTTTCGCTTTCCAGCCCGCAACAAACGGCCCCCCGGGGGGTGTCCTCACCCCCGGATCGTTCCGCCTCGCTGAACCGGAGTTCGTGTGTCCCACCGCCCTGCCCCCGCGACCAGCCTCGCCTTCGCTGCTCTCGTGGCGCTCGTACCGCTCGTCGCTCCCATCTCCTCGTTCGCCCAGGCGCCCGAAGGGGCCCGTCCCGCGGACACCGTCGTTCCGGCTCCGCCGACTGGCGACGCGGTCATCAACCAGGCTGTCGAAGGGGGCGTGACCATCCGAGCGGTCCGGGTGACCGAGCCTATCTCCATCGACGGCGTGATCGACGAGCCGTTCTACCGCAACACGCGCGCGATCAGCGAGTTCGTGCAGACGGTGCCTGAGAACAACGGGCAGCCCACGCAGCGGACCGAGGCCTGGATCGGCTTCGATGACGACAACGTCTACGTCGCGGCCAAGATCTACGACACGGAAGGGCCCGACGGTTGGATCGCGAACGAGATGCGACGCGACGCGCCCCAGATCCGCACCAACGACAACTTCGGCATCTGGCTCGACACCTTCTTCGACCGCCGCAATGCCTTCGGCTTCTACGGCAACGCCGTGGGCGGCGTGTCCGACTTCCAGATCACCAACGAGGGGAATCCCAATTTCGACTGGAATCCCATCCGCGAGACGCAGACTGCGCTCTTCGACGGGGGCTGGGCCATCGAGATGGCGATCCCGTTCAAGTCGCTACGCTACCGGCCGGGACGCGAGCAGGTTTGGGGAATCCAGATGCGCCGCTCGGTCCTACGCCGGAACGAGTGGGAGCACATCGCCGCGCTGCCGTTGAACGTGGCCGGACAGGGATCGCAGGGGGTCTTCCGCGTCTCGATGTACGGCACCCTCGTCGGCATCGAGGCGCCGGAGCGAAGCCTGAACCTCGAGGTGAAGCCCTACGGGATCGCGGGCGCCCGGACGGACCGCCTGGCTGCCACGCCATTCGACAACGACGGCTATGCGGACGCCGGACTCGACGTGAAGTACAGCATCACGGAGAACCTGACCGCCGACCTGACGTACAACACCGACTTCGCACAGGTCGAGGTCGACGAGCAGCAGGTGAACCTCACGCGGTTCAGCCTCTCCTTCCCTGAGAAGCGTGAGTTCTTCCTCGAGGGCCGTGGCATCTTCAGCTTCGGCGCCAGCGGCAATTTCGGTGGCGGTGGGTTCGGTGGCGGCGGTGGAGGAGGTGGCGGAGGCGGCGGTGCGCCGCAGCTGTTCTACAGCCGCCAAATTGGACTCGATGGGGGCACCGAGGTGCCGATCATCGGGGGGGGCAAGGTTACCGGGAAGGTCGGCTCTTTCGACGTGGGCCTGCTCAACATCCAGACGCAGGGTCCCGACGGCTTCTTCGACATCGACGGACCGATGGCGACGAACTTCTCCGTCGTGCGCCTACGCCGCGACGTCTTCTCGCGCAGCTCCGTGGGCGCACTCTTCGGCAACCGTTCGCAGTCCAACGTGGGCCCCGGATCGAACCAGGCTTGGGGGTTCGACGGCACCTTCGGCATCACCCAGGAACTCAACGTCTCGGGGTACTACGCGCAGAGCCACACGAACGGGCTGACCGGACTGGATGCGAGCTACCGCGCCCAGGCCGGCTACAGCGCTGACCTGTTCGGCGCCAGCGTCGAGCATCTGGTGGTCGGCGCGGACTTCAACCCCGAGATCGGGTTCGTCCGCAGGGACGACTTCCGCCAGACGTCCGGCAATGTGAGCTACCGTCCCCGGCCAGGCAGACTCGGCATCCGTCAGCTCACCTTCGCGGCAGACGCCGACTACATCGAGAACGAGCGGACGGGATACGTCGAGAGCAAGGGGTACGGCGGCCGCTTCGGCGCCGAGTTCGACAACACCGACCAGTTCAGCCTGAGCTGGGGCTACAACTACGAAGGATTCCTCTCGAGCGAGCGCATCTCGGGAGCGACGATCGCCGCAGGCCGTTACGAGAACCCCGAGTGGCAGGTGAGCTACAACATGGGTCCGCAGCGGCGCTTCCAGGGAAGCCTGTCCTATCGTCACGGCGACTACTACGAAGGAACGATCCGGTCTCCCTCCATTCGCGGTCGCATCGAGGTCTCGCCCCAGATCTCGGTCGAGCCGAGCGTCTCGCTCAACTTCATCGACCTGCCGCAGGGTGAGTTCGACCAGCACGTCGCGGTGACCCGAGTGACGTACACGATGACGCCCCGCGCGTACGTGAGCGGCCTCGTGCAGTACAGCTTCACCGGCAGCGACGCGACCAGCGGCGGCAGCGACGCAATCAGCGCGAACTTCCGCTTCCGCTGGGAGTGGGCGCCGGGCAGCGAGCTCTTCCTGGTCTACACCGAAGATCGGAACCCCGACGTGACCCAGCGGTGGTCGACGCTGCGGAACCGGGGCTTCGTGATCAAAGTGAACCGGCTGCTGCGCATCTGACGGGCAAGTAGGCCCCGACGCGCGTCGCACTCTGGGCCGCGGGCCGCCTTCGGCGGTTCGCGGCCCTTCGTGTCTTCAGGCCGGAACGGCGACGGCGGGCACGGGCGATGATGCCCCACCCGTCATGCGAACCGCACCGTCGAAGAGCCCGCCTTCTTTGATGGTGAGGCGCTTTGCCTGGATCTCGCCCGCGACCACGGCAGTCTCTCCGAGCGAGAGGCGATCGCGCACGACGATGCCACCCCCCACACGACCTTGGATGGTCGCCCGGTCGGCGTTGACGCTGCCGGCCACCGATCCGCCCCGTCGGACCTCGACTTCGGTGGCGCGTACGGTGCCACCTACCTGGCCCCCGATTTGGACGACCTCGCCACCACCGCCCCCTTCGACGGGCAGCACGTCACCGAACACATGCCCCGACTCGGTGAGGTCCACTCTGCGGGCGCGCACGCTACCCGTGACCGCGCCCTCGATACGCACGGCACCCTCGATCTCGCAGTCGCCGACGACGCGCATCCCTTTGGCGATCACCGAAACCTGACCCGCGACAGGCCCGGTCGTGACGGCATCGGACTCGGCGTCCGATTCTCCCTTCGCTCGCTTACCCAGCACGTCCATCCCCCCGGTTGAACGTTACCGGAACCGATGGTGCAGGATTCGTACCGGTGTGCGGGAGGGGAGGCGGGGCGCCGGGTCAGCCGGTGGTGACCCAGTCGCTCGCCCAGTCCCCGAGCGTCTGCAGCGGTGCCTCGAGCGCGCGCCCCTTCTCGGTCAGGTCGTACTCGACCCGCACCGGAGTATCCGGCGTGACCATGCGGAGGACGATGCCCTCCGCCTCCAGCTCCTTCAGACGCTCGGAGAGCATACGGTCGCTGATGTCCGGAACTGCCGCCTTGAGATCGCTATAGCGCGTCCGGCCACCCAGGAGGACCCGGATGATCGCACCGGTCCAGCGACGGCCGATCAATTCGACCGCCGCATGGAATTTGGGGCAGAGACCGCCCGATTCAGCGTTCATGGGACCCAACCTTACTTCGGGTGAGCTACTTGACAATGATTACTTACTAATCTATAGTTGCTCACTAACGATAACTAGCGCCCCGAGGGGCCTGAGCCAAAGGACCTGACCACCATGACGAATGCAGCCTTGGCCGCCGAGCGCGGCACGACCCGCTGGACCATCGACCCCACCCACACGGACGTCGAGTTCGGCGTGCGCCATCTGATGATCTCGACCGTGAAGGGGCGCTTCGGAGGCGTCGAAGGCACGGTGACCCTGCCGCACGGAGACGCCGTGAAGGCCCAGATCGACATCTCGATCGATGCCACCAGCCTCGACACACGCGTGCAGCAACGCGACGACCACCTCCGGTCCCCCGACTTCTTCGACGTGGCGCGCTTCCCCAAGCTCACGTTCAAGAGCCGGCGTGTGGAACGGACCGGGACCGACACCTTGCGCGTGATCGGCGACCTGACGATTCGTGACGTGACCCGCGAGGTACCGCTGGAGGTTCGCGAGCTCGGCACGGTGCGCGATCCGTGGGGCGGCGAGCGCGCCGGCTTCAGCGCCAGCGCACGCATCAACCGGCGTGACTTCGGACTCAACTGGAACCAGGCGCTCGAAGCGGGTGGCGTTCTCGTCGGCGAGGACGTGGCCATCAGGCTCGAGGTCGAGTTGATCCGACAGGCCGATTGAGAGCGGAAAGGAATCGACCCCTCGGCGGCAATCGACACGCCGCCGAGGGGTCGGGTCCTTTCCGCCGAGTCAGGTCAGAGGCTTCCGCCGCGCACGATGCGGATGCTGCCCGAGCCCGTGTCGATGGTGATGGTCCCGTCGCCGTCTCCGAGTCTTCCTTGTACCCGGTCGCGGCGGACTGAGCGTACCTCGAGCGGGAAATCCAGGTCGATCCCACCGCTGCCGGTGTCGATTTCGACGGTCCCGCCCAGGTCGGAGGGGGCGGTCACGGTCACGGAGCCGGAGCCCGAGTCCACCTCCAGGAGCTCGACATCCTCAAGCAACTCGATCTCCACGGAACCGCTTCCGGTATCCACGGTCACGCTGGGCGAAGACACGCGCAGGAGCTGCACGCTCCCCGACCCGGTGTCGACGCTCAGCCTCGGCGTCTGGATGCCGGATGCGTCGACGCCCCCCGATCCCGAGTCGAGCGACACGTCGTCCCCCACGATGTCCGAGACGCGCACGCTGCCCGATCCCGTATCGAGGTGAAGCGTACCTCTGACCCCACGCACGTTCACGTCCCCTGACCCCGTATCGACGGTCAGCGCGCCCGAGATGTCGGTCGCGGTCACGGCCCCCGAGCCGATGTCGAGACGGAGCGTCGCGTCGACCCCCGTCGCGTCCAACTCGCCCGCGGCGACATATACCGCGGCCTGTCCGCCATCGGGCACCTCGACCACGAGGTCGGCCCACGCTTCGAGACCCGGCCCCGCACCCCTGATGTCGACGCGACCACCCCGATCGCCGCGACCCCCGCCGTCGCCGAACGTCCCGTCCCGCTCGACGGAGAACGAGCTTCGCGACCCCCTGCCGATGGCCGGGTAGACGATCTCATCGCCGGGGTAGATGATGCGGAGCGTCGCGCGTCCATCGATCAGGCCGGTCTGCACGGTCAGCTCCGAGGCGTCGTCCCCCCCCCGAGTCACACGTACGACCACGTCGTTCGAGCTCCCGCCGACGACGCGGACGCGCCCCGCCAGGTTATAGATGGCGACGTCGGCACCGGTCACCCTGTGGATCTCCTGAGCCTGCGCCGGCGCCGCGAGAACCGCCGCCGCCATGGCGACCCATCCACCCCTCCTCATCGTCATCATCGTCTGGCCCCCTTAGGGTCGTTGTTGGAGACGGATTTCTCCGTCGAAGACCTCGATCTCGAGCAGGGCCGCCCCACTGCCGATCACGAAGTCGAACTCGCGCCCACCTGAAAAGCGCTCCAGGCGGACGGGAAAGTCGGAGACGAACTCACCGTCGAACGTCGACACGCTGACCCGAGCGCTCACGGAGGCCGGCAACTCGATCCATGCATCGCCGTCGTGGAGGAAGAAGCCGTAGGTGCCGCCGGGCTCGATGGCACCCGAGAAGGTCACGTCGCCGTCCAGCGTTTCGGCACGGACCGACTCGGACTCGATCGCCTCCAGTACGATGTCGCCGTCCCCCGAGTGCACCTCGACCGGGCCCGCAACCCGGCGCAGCGTTACGTCGTCGGTCTGTGACGACGCGCGCACGCCGCCACGCGCATCGACCACCAGGATCTCACCGCGGATCGAGCGGATGTCGAGCGCACCGTCGACATCTCGCACGGTCACATCGCCGCCGAGGTTCTCCACGCGAATCGAGCCGTCGACGCCGCTCACGGAGAGATCGAGCATGGCCCCGCGCACCTCCAACTCGACCCACGCGGGGACGCTGATGGCGGCATCGATCGAACGGCGACGGCGCGCCCCCTCGGCACCCACGAGCACGCTCGCGCCCGTGCGCCGCACCTCCACAGGTGCCGTTCCCGTGACACTGCGCACTTCCAGGTCGTCGCCGCTCGACGCCGTGACCACGATGGCGCCCGAGAGTCCCTCGATCACGACTCGATCGCCACGACTCAAGGTCACCGTAGTGTCGACGGCCTGCGCCGGAGCGGCGAGAGATAGTAGCAGCGTAAGCGCGATCACCGGATCAAGCCTCCAACTCCGTGAGGCGAAGCGCGTCCTGGAGATACACCAACTTCCTCCGGTACATCCGCTCGAGGTGCTCTACCAGGAACGCGTTCCCAGGATCTTGGGCGAGCGCCTCGCGCGAATCCGCGATGGCCTGCTCGATGACCCCGAGGCTGCTCTCGATCACCCGCACTGTATTCGGGTCGAGCACGCCGCGAGCCGCCTGGAGGATCTCCTCGAGTGCCGCGAGCTCCTCGGCGAGTCCCGTGGGCGCACCGGGCAGGGTGGCCGCGGGTGTCACTATCCCGGACACCCCGTCAGGGGGTGCGCCCGTGCGGGACCCGGTACCGGCGCTCGCGCGCCCGGCCCACCACGAAAGGCCACTGGAAAGCGCGACCAACACAACGGCGGCGGCGGCGAGGCGGCTGGCCGACGGAGCCGGCCCCCCGCCGGCGGCGCCACGGCCCGGACCAGGAAAGGAGAGAACGTCCGGCGCTCCTGCCCGCCCCTCGTGCCCAGTCGCTCGAATGCCCGCTGCGATTCCAGCCCACAGGTCTCGAGGCGGCTGGACGTCTTCGAGCGCCGCCGCTTCGGTCACGATCCGGGTGAGATCGTCGAACGCCTGGTTGCACGCTTCGCACGTGGCCAGGTGCGCTTCCACCGCGGCGCGCGCCTCTCCCTCCAATTCGTCGGCCAGGTAGGCGGACAGCTTCGCCGTCCAGGCGCGGTGTGCTCGTCGTGTCATCGTCTCGATCTCAGCTCAATCGTTCGCGCAGCAGCATTCTCGCGCGATGCAGCTGGGACTTGGATGTCCCCACCGATACGCCGAGCGCCTCCGCAATTTCCCCGTGCCCATACCCCTCCACGTCGTACAACACGAACACCTGCCTCGCACGGCGAGGCAGAAGCTCCAGTGCATCCTCCAGGTCGAGTCCCTCCGCCGATGCCCGCCGGCGCGGCGCGAGCAGCCGGCCTAGGAGGGTATCCCCCGTGGCGTGCCGCTCCTCCCACCGGCGCAGGCCCCCCCGCCGGCTGAGGATGTGGTTCACTGCCAATCGGTGGAGCCAGGTTCCGAACTGCGCCTCGCCCTTGAAGGTGCCGAGTTTGCTCCACGCGCGGATGAAAACCTCCTGGGTGAGGTCGTCGGCCTCCGCCGGCCCGGCGAGCCTCAGGGCGAGCGAGTACACGCGCCCGACATGACCGCGGTACAGGCGCTCGAAGGCGTCCTGGTCCCCGGCCGCCGCCCTTCCGACGTCCGCTCGCTCGAAGTGTGCCGGCACCCGCTCGCCCA
>JBEBGN010000110.1:0-10610 GCA_040081395.1 Longimicrobiales bacterium | reverse complement strand
GGCCTCGACGGACGGTGAAGCCGGGGCTGACCCAGCGAGTGCCGGCACGACCTCGGTCGGGTCGAACACGTTTCGGCGTGCGAGCGCGAGGGGGCTCGCTCGCAGCTGGTAGGGCCGCAGACTCCGAAGGGGCCATCGGAAGTGGGGCCGCTCGAGGGGGAGCACCTGGCTTGCCCAGCTCGGTGGCTCTGCTCCCGCGGAAGTGGCCAGTTGCTCAGCGACCCCGGCGACGTAGTTCTGTGTGACCGGTGGGAGGTCGGCCAGGTTGGCCTGGGCAAGCGACTCGGCGACATCGTCGGGGCCCAGTCCCTCGACGAGCCGGCGGAGGGTGGCCAGGGCCTCTGCCTGGGTGGAGGCGCCGGCCCGGAGCGCGTCCAGGGTTGCATCCACCGCGTGGGTCGCGGAGGGTAGCGCTCGCGACAGTACGTATGCCGAGACCGACAGGCCCTCCAGACCCGCGAGGCGCTTGAGGGTCGCCTTCTCCTGCGGCGAGATGCGGATCTGGAGCTGCGAGGTTCGCGTCATCCTTCAAGGTTCTGCCCGGTGTCAGCGGTGTCAATACATAGGTAGTGACTACCCAGCGGGGCGTCGGGGGCGGACGCGCCCCCTTGACGGCCGCGTGAGTTCGGGGCTAGATAGTTGCGTATGACAACGACTGGCGGCGCGGCCGCGCTTCCGATCCTGGATCTGCCCTCGCGGGCCGACCCGAACTTGATGCAGGATGCGCGGCGCCTAGCGGAGGGACTTTCTGAGCTCCTGCGGGTGATCCAGTTCCGGGACCGTGACCGGGTATGCTGCTACGACATCAGTGCCAGCCAGTGCTACGCGCTCAAGGGGGTCGTCGCGCGGGGTGGGCTGACGGTCAACGACCTGGCGGCCTACCTCTACGTCGACAAGAGCACCGCCAGCCGCATCGCCAACAGCCTCGTCGACAAGGAGTACCTGGGCCGGGTGGCACACCCTGAGGACGCCCGCGCGGTGCGCCTCGAGCCCACCGACCGGGGGCGGGCGCTGTGCGCGACCATCCAGGCCGACGAGGAGCGGGACTACGCGGCGCTCTTGGGGGACTTCGACCCGGCGACCCGGGCCGAGATCCACCGGCTGGTGGCCCGCCTGGGCCGATGCTTCACCGATGGCGTCGAGGCGGAGGGGGGGAGCTGCTGCGTGGTGAGGTGATCGTTCATTTGGACTCTTTGTTGCAACTACCAACCAAGGAGGATTCGTGTCTGGTCACACTGAGGGCGCGGTGAGAGAGGCAGTCCGTGAGCGGTATGGACGGGTGGCAACGAGTCGGCCGGGCGCGTCCAAGGACGCGGGGTGCTGCGGGCCCTCCTGCTGTGGCGGCGATAAGGCAGCGCCGAGCGAGGACGTGAGCCGCACGATCGGCTACACGGAAGAGGACCTGCAGGCGGTGCCTGACGAGGCCAACCTCGGGCTCGGGTGCGGGAACCCGACCGCGATCGCTTCCCTTCGCGCAGGTCAGACGGTGCTCGACCTCGGGTCGGGGGCCGGCATCGACTGCTTCCTGGCGTCCCAGCAGGTCGGCCCCACCGGCAAGGTGATCGGCGTCGACATGACGCCGGAGATGGTCGCGCGGGCACGCTCGAGCGCCGCGCAGGGCGGGTACACCAACGTCGAGTTCCGCCTCGGCGAGATCGAACGGCTCCCCGTGGCCGACGCCAGCGTCGACGTCATCATCTCGAACTGCGTGCTCAACTTGAGCCCCGCCAAGGAGCGCGCTCTCTCCGAGGCGTATAGGGTGCTCAAGCCCGGTGGCCGCGTGGTGGTGTCCGACATGGTGTCCGAGCGCCCCGTACCCGCCGTGCTCGAGGGAAATCTCGACGCGGTCGCCGCCTGCCTGCCTACCCACCGGGCGCGGTATATCGAGCAGTTCCGCGACGCGGGGTTCGCGGGCGTGCGCATCACGAGTGAGAAGCCGTACCCATCGAGCTACATCCTGCGCGATCCCAGCGTGATCGAGTTCATGGCCTCGCACCCCGACCAAGCACCGGAGCTGGCGGCGTTCGCGGGTTCGATCGCGGGGGCTCACTTCGAGGCGACGAAGTAGCACGCGGCCACCGGGGCTCGCGTACCCGTATGAGAATGACGGCGCCACAGGCGATCCCTAGGTTGGGCCGTCCGCGACGAGGAGGACCTCATGCCCGACGTGAAGTACGATCCCGAGAAGGCGATCGACGTGCGCATGGACTTCGACTCACCGCACGTGGTGACCTACTGGCTGTGGAGTCGCACGGCCGGAGATGCGTGGAAACTGCTCGCGACGGGGACCGACGAGGATGCTGTGACGAACACGGGCCATCAGCACTCCGTCGGTCCCCTCGAAGCGAACAGCAAGATCCGCATCCGCGCGATGTTCTCGGGCAACCCCAAGACCACCTACAGGGCGAGCGTCGTCCTGCGTCAGGGCCGGCGGAAGATCCACGCCGATGAGTGGAGCGGCCAGACCAACGCCAACGGGGTGGCGCTGGAGCAGGATGACCTGAAGCTGGTGGAGCCCGCGTGAGAGCGGTGGCCGCGTGGGTCGTGACTGCGATCGCGACGGGGGCCGTCACGAGCGAGGTCGTCGCGCAGACGCCCTATCGCGTGCCTGATGCTCCCGCGTTCACATGGCTATCGGCGACGCCCACCCTCGTGTCCCATCCAACGACGGCCCGGGCGTTCGCGGCCTCCCTCGCGACGCTGGTCGACTCAGCGGGTCGCTTTCGGCAGGGGTTTGCGCTCGAAGGCGCGCCCTGGGCATGGATCCCTGGCATGAGCATCCCGATCAGCGATTATGGGCGGACCAGCCGGTACATGCTTGCGAACACGACGCTGTCGCTGGCCACGCTCGCGGGTGAGGGTCCGGATGGTGACGCGGACCTCGCGCTCGGGCTCCGCACCACCTTCTTCGATCGCGCGGACCCGATGCGCGATCCCGAGTTCCAGGGGACCCTGCGCGCGATCCAAGCCGAATGCGGTACGGACCCCGATCTGGCACGGCGTCGGGTGCTCGAGTGCGCGGAGGCCGGAACGGAGCTCGCCCGAGAGGAGTGGCTCGCCGATCGGTGGAACGCATCGAGTCTCTCGGCCGCGGTCGTGACCGGTCTGCGCTTCGACGACTCCCGCATCGGCAACGGCCGCTGGTCGGGGTGGGGCGCATGGGTGAGCGGCGCACTCGGTGTCGGAACAGTCGGGCAGTTGCTCGTTCAAGCAGGTTACGAGCAGCGAGAGACCCCGGGCGCCGACGAACAGAACGCCCTGAGTGTAGGCTCGCGGTTGCTGGTAGGGTCGAGCACGGTCAACGGCTTCCTCGAGGTGGCCGTGGACGAGAACCTCCAAGGGCCCGCGACCGATGACACTACCGCGCAATGGACCGGAGGCATCGAGCTCCGTGCTGCGCCCAGCCTTTGGCTGTCGACCGGCTTCGGGAGCGGGTTCGCGACCGATGCCGCCGATCGCGTGGTGATCGTAGCCAACCTCCGGTGGAGGATCGCCGACGGCCCGACGCTCGGGCCCGACTAGCGCGCTCCGGCTAGCGAGGCAGCGCCCGGTTGTACCACCAGACTGCGCGAGACAACTCGTTCATCCCCTGAGTGCGTAGGATGGGCGAACCGATCAGGTACAATCCGATCCCGGCCGCATCCAGACTGATCGCCCAGAACGAGTGGCCGTCGCCATCGAAGAGGTCCAGCGCGACTCCCGTGAGCAGGAGGCCGCCGGCGAGGTAGTCCATCTGGTCCGCGAACCGGTCGCGGCGTGCGAAACGCCCGTAGTAGTTGAACGCCGTGTCGTTCGTCCGGAAGATGTCCTCCAGAGCGGCCGACCGATCCACGCCCGTCAGGTCGAGTGCGTCGCGCCCGCTCACGACGCGCACTTCGCCGGTCCAGCTCGTGAAGAGGCTGAGCGCGCAGGCGTCGTAGGTGCACGGGCCAGGCTGTTGGCCTGCGATCGTTTGCGGGAAGGCCCACAGGGCCGCGGTCGCAAGGAGCATCACGGATGCGTTCACACGGGTATGCGCTCGAACCATTCGACAACTCCTGCGATCGCGGGACGAACCGACAGGCACGCGCGCGGGATCCCGCACTCCGTGTCAGGCTCGACTCCAGTCTACCCAACGCGGCGGGCTGGGTTGCGCGTCGGGGCTGGCGGCGTCTGCGAGCGCGCTTTCTCTTCCCGTCGCTCGTTGCTCTCCTCGAGGAGTCCACGTCCGTCGTGCGCTCGATCCTCCTGTTTGCCGTGGCCGCGGCCGTGGCTTGCGAGCCGCCCCCCGCGCCATTCGGCACCGAGCCGGTTCCCACCCCCGTTCCGTTCGCACCCGAGATGTCGACGCCCGGCGTGAGCGAGTACGGGATCACCTTCGGACCAGACGGCACGGAGGCCTATTTCACGCGGCAGGGCGGGGGGCGACGCGGACGCCCGCAGATCTTCGTGTCGCGGTTCATGGAGGACCGGTGGTCGCGAGCCGAGCCCGCGCCGTTCTCCACGGGTTGGGAGGACTCGCCGTTCCTGACGCCAGACGGTCGTCGACTGCTGTTCTCCTCCCGGCGCGACGTCCCCGGATGGGGTCCCGGCCGCGGCAACAACAACCTCTGGATGGTCGAGCGCACGGACAGCGCTTGGGGCGCGCCGCGGCCACTCGAGGGTGACGTGAACCGGCCTCGCGCGGACGACGACGACGCACCCGCGCGGAGCGAGGGCGGCCCCGTGCTCCTTGCCAGCGGCGAGCTGCTCTACTGGACCTCGGAGAGCGCGGAGTGGTCGAGCGATCTCTACGTAGCCGACCAGCTGGACGGCAGGTTCGTGAACCCGAGGCCACTCCGACTCAATTCGACCGGCGCGGAGAGCTACCCCGCGGTATCGCCGGACGGGCAGCTGCTGGTCTTTCAGTCCCTTCGCGACTTCAATGCGATCGGCGAACAGGATCTCTACCTCGCGGAGCGCACCGAGTTCGGGTGGTCCGCACCGCGACTCCTGCCCGAGCCCATCAACAGCCCCACCAACGACGGCTACCCGAGCTTCTCACCGGATGGCCGGTACTTCTTTTTCGCGAGCGATCGGCGCGCGCCCGGGGGCACGTGGTCGATCTACTATGTGGAGTCGGAGGCGTTGGGCGTCGGCACGGCGCCCTAGCTCCAGACGTCGAAGAAGTCGACCTGGCCGCCGTCGTCGCGCGGGCGACCCGTCAGGTAGGCCAGGAGCATGGCGACGCACTCGCTTCGAAGCTTGTCGGCGTCGAGGTCCGTCGGGGTTACGCCCGAACCCTCGTGATCGATGACGCCGAGCACCGCCCAGAGGGCGACGCGCACGGCCACGTCGGGGCTGGGGTGTGTGATCTCGGCGTACCGCTCGAGCAAGCGTGAAGCGAGCTCCTCCACGACGCGACGGCGGAACGTCTCGTAGTCCTGGTCGCCACCGCCGAGTGCGGCAGCGGCCTTGAGGCCTGTGTCCCAGCGGGCCCGGACGTCGCGAAGATGGTCGACCGCGGCCCCTGCGGCCTGCGCGAGGTCACCGGTGGCCCAGACCGGATCACCTAGAGTGATGCGCCACTCGAGCATGGCCGCGTCGCGTACGTGCTCGGCCAGGTGCGCGAGCAGGTCCTCCTTGCCGCGGAAACGGGCATAGAAGGACCCGACCGACGACCGCGCGCGCTTGACGACGGCCTGCACCGTCACGCCCGCGGGTCCCTCCTCCTCGAGAAGGGCCAGGCCCGCAGCCACGATCCGCTCCAGCGTCTTGCGGGAGCGCGGCTGGCGAGGGGGCGCAAGGCGAGGGGAGGTGGGCACCGTTCGTCCTTATTAGAACAGAACTTCTTGTTCTAATCATGATGGGGGCCAGGATCGGTGACAAGTCGGGCTTCCGTCATCCTGACGAGGCGCTGACGGGACCTTGCTAGGCTGGTTCTCCCCCCACCACCCCACGATCGCGAGAGCCGCCATGCCTGACACGCTCACCCCCTTGAGCCTTCTCACGCATCCCTATACAGCCCTCCGGCCCCTGACGCAGGGACCCGGAGAATTGCGCCAGTGCGGGCGAGAGCCGGGATCGGCGGTGGTCTGGTCCATGGCGATCGGGCGCCGGCCCGCCACCGTGGAGATGCTCATGGAGCGCCCTGGCGGGTTGGCCCTCCTGGTGGTTCTCCCCGCCGGCTCGGAGGTGGGCCTGGACCCGGAGGTGATGTCCGCGGTCGATCGCACGCGTCCGCACGGGATTCTTCCCTACCATCCCAGGCCTGACCCGGCAGGCCTGGCTCAGGTGCTCCGTCGGCCCCCCGCGGATCTCGGCGGCGAAGTCACGGATTATCTGAACTGGCGCGGCATCGGGGTCGACCGTGAGACCGCGCACGTGATTCGTCGGATCATCGATCTATCGCGGGAGCTCCGCTCGGTGTCCGCAGTCTCCCGAAGCCTCTATCTGTCGCGACGCGCCCTGGGCCGGCGCTTGATGAGCCGCGGCCTGCCGGTTCCCTCTCACTGGTTGCAGGCTGCCCGCCTGCTTCGGGTCGCGACCCGACTGCAGAACTCCGACGCCACCGTCTCTTCCGTCGCGGTCGACGTCGGCTACCCCGACGGATTTTCCGTGAGCAACCAGATGGAGCGGCTCTTTGGCTGTCGGCCGACCGAGGCTCGCGAGCGCTTGGGCTGGGAGTGGCTCCTCGAGGCGTGGCTGAGGAGGGAGGCCGACGTCGGTGCGCTCGCGCCCGTCCTGACCCGCTCCGGCTCCCTGGCCCCGAACCTCCGGGAACCACGACGGTCCGCCCGTCGCGCCGGTGCCGTCACCGGGCATCGGGCACTGAGAGAGTCGGCTTGAGTAGGTTGCGGATCGGTCGCGGGGACCGGAGAATGGGGCTCCCCCCGGGTCCACCTTCCGCACGCGATCGGCGGCGAAAAGGTCTCCTCATATCCGTGGCTCGCGGAACTGATGCCCCTAGTGTGGACCTCTTCGGGGGCCCCCGTGTGCAACGCCGGGTCTCGGGGCCCGTACGTCTGTCACCCCTCCAGCTGGCCTTGGTCAGCGTGGTGTATGGACACGCCCCCGCTTCCGTCTCGCGTACCAAGGTGTCGCGTCTCTTGTGGGCCTCTGATGACGCAGGCGCGCGACACCGGCTTCGCCAACTCCTCGTCGAGATCCGCGCCAAGTGCGATGGGTTGATCGAGGCCGACGGCGATGAACTTCGTACGTCGTCGGGCGTGGTCTGCGATCTGGCGCACTTCGAGAGGGCCCTCGAAGACGAGACGCTCGCAACCGCCGCCGCCATCGCGAGGCCGGGGTTCGCGCCAATCTCGCTCTCGGGCGTAGACGACAGCTACGACGACTGGCGAGCCCAAGTGCACGCGGGACTACTCCGGCGTCTGAGAGGTCGCGCCTCGGCGACCTGGACTCGGGCGATCGAGACGGGGGATTGGGCATCGGCCCGTGATGCCGCAGAGGCCACATACTCATTGGATCCTCGTTCATCCGAAGCGATCGCAAGGGTGATCGAGGCTCGTGGCCGAGTCGGAGACGAAGAGGAAGCCGAACGCGCATACGCTCTGTACCTGGAGTCCGGCGATCCTTCGGGGGATCGGTCGCGCAGCGTAGACGAGGTGATGCGAAGGGTGCGTCAGGCCTTGAGGACGCCGGTCATCAAGGCAGCTCCACCCACCTCACCCCTCATCGGTCGTCAAGACGCTCTGGCGTCCGCGCGGTCCCTGTTTGAGCACGTCGATCAGGGACGCTTCGCCGTAACGCTCATCACTGGGGAGTCGGGTATCGGCAAGACGCGACTCCTGCGTGAGCTCCAACGCGAGGCCAGCTTCCGAGGCTTGCGGTGCCTGGGCGCACAGGCCGTCGAGCTCGAAGCGCGTATCCCACTGAATCCGCTCCTCGATGCACTGCGAGGAGTCGACCTGGTGCCTCACCTGAACGCACTCGGAGCGCCGTGGAACGCCGTGATCGGCGCTGTGTTGCCACCCGGCACGCTACCGGAGCCCGCCGGGGAGCTGCCACCCATTCAGGAGCGTGCACTGCCCCGCAGACTCCTCGATGCGTTCTCGCTGCTCCTGCAGAGGTTGGCGAACGAGCAGCCCACTATTCTGTTCCTCGACGACCTGCACTGGGCCGATACCACCACCATCACTGCTCTCCAGTTCATCCAGCGTCGTTGGGCCGGTGGCCCGTTCGGCGTGATGGCGACCATCCGAACGGACCTCGTGCGTCGCGAAGAAGCGGTCGCCAAGTACCTCTTTCAGACGGACGACTTGCTCACCTCGCGCGTCGAACTCCGCGAGCTGTCCATGGACGAGGGGATTCAGCTCGTGCGGCAGCTGGCCAACGGAGAAGCCGACGACGAGCAGTGTCGCCGCATATGCGCCCTGGCTGGCTTACATCCACTGTGCATTGCCGAGCTCACCCGCGACTTCGTGACGGGGCACTTCGCGCTCACGAGCGACACCATGGACGAGTTGCTCATACCCGTGTCGCTCGAGCAGATCGTCCGCGAGCGGTTGGAGCAATTGGATTCGGTGGCTAGACGGGTGGCGGGCTTCCTGGCGGTGGGTGCTCGACCCATGCGACTGCAGACTCTGGCGGCGCTCGCAGCCATCAGCCTGGAGGACGCCGCGGACGCCATCGATGTCCTGAGGCGAGCACGGCTGGTGGAGTCCGAGCATGGTCGGTCTCGCGTCGTGCACGAGCTGTTTCGCAGCGCGATCTACCGAGATCTCGGCGAGGCACGGCGAACCCTCCACCACAAAGCATTCGCCGACCAGGTGCAGGCCGAGGGAGAGGAGTCTGCCGGGGAACTCGCGATCCACTACGATCGCGCCGGTGCGCGCGAGTCGGCGGCACGGTACGGCTGGATCGCGGCCGATCGAGCCATGGAAACGGGTACCGTGGCCGAGGCTGGGCACTTCTATCAGCTCGTCTCTGACAATGAGCGAGATCCCGTTAGACGGGCCGAAGCACTGAGCGGTCAGGCACGCGCGCTGCACCTCGCGCGTGATATCACGCGAGCGAATCCGATGCTCGAGTTGGCGGCTTCGCAACTCCGCGCGGTGGGAAAGTCAGCCGAAGCGCTTCGTCTGGACATCAAGCGAATAGAGGGGCTCGCCGAAACCGGCGCGATTCCACTCATAGCGCTCACCGACAGACTCGCGGAGCTCAAACGACACGCGTCCGACCACTCGGACTGGGAGGCAGTCGCTCTCGGACTCGACGTCGAGCTGCATTTGCTCCACCGAGCCGGCGATGTCGTCGGGATCCGACGCGTCTTCGATGAGATGCGAGCGGTGGCCGAGAAGGGATGCGTCCAGGCCACCATCCTCGCACATGCCGGACTGGCGATGGGAGTACTTTTCGCGGACCCGACCGATGCTCTGGCTTCGGCGCAACTCGCGGCCGAACTCAGTGCGGCGTCGGGGCATCATCGGCTCAAGGCGCTGTCCAGGCTCATGGTCGTCCTTCAGTATCGCGGCACGCTACAGCAGCCCGAGTCGGAGGCCATCATAAGCGAGGCCCGCTCACTCGCCGAACGCAGTGGCGACGTTCTGCTGCGGTTCAGTATCGAGAGCAACGTCGGCGTAGCTTGCCTTGATGCTGGCGACCTCGAGCGCGCCGAGGGGCTGATCGACACAGCGACTACGCTGCTCGGCAACGCGGTGATGGACATCAGTCGGTTCAACCAGGCTAACAACCGGGCTGAACATGCTCTGGCGCTCGACGATTACGATGCGGCGGCTAGGTTGTTTGCGGACGCTTCGACCTACCTGAAACCGAACATGCCAGCGTTTATGAGAGATCTGGTCACGGCAGGCGTAGGACTGTGCGCCTTGGAGACCGGTGACCTCAAGGAGGCGCGCCGATGTGAGCAGGAGCTTCGAGACCTTCCTGCCAACTGGTATTTCGATCCCACGACCATCCTGACGTTTCGCGCGGGATTGCTCGATCGACGGGGGCAGCACATCGATGCGCTCGAGATGCTTCAGCGAAGTGCGACCGACCTAGAGCATCGCCTGGTACTTGCATGGCTAAAGGTACGGTCGCTTCAGGTGCGACTGATGACGAGGAGGAAAGTGCCCGGCGCACGCGCGGTCGCTCTTGACGCGAGAGAGCGGGCCGCCTCGCTGGGACTAGCCTACCGTGTCGAGGAGTTCGACGGACTGCTGGAGACCCTAGAGCGGCGCGGCAGTCCCTAATGGTAGCGCGCGGACTGCTCGCCGCTGACCGCAGCCGCTAGCAGCCCGAGATCGCCGGCGGGATCGGTGGCCGAGTCGGGTCGTCCTGAGTCCGCACGTGCCAACCTCATCGACTCCGCGTACTCTGCGAGAATCTGTGACCGAGTCGCCGCCCTCACCACTCGATGGTCAAACTGCTGTCCCGCGTGCTGGTTCAGCTGCTCAAGAACCGCGGATAGGGGCAGGGCTGCTCGATACGGGCGGTCGGAAAGCATCGCGTCGACGGCATCGCAAAGGACGATGATCTTTGATCCGAGGGGGATCTCGTCCCCCAAGAGTCCGTCGGGGTACCCCTTCCCGTCTTCCCGCTCGTGATGGTGCTTCACAATCCGCACTACTTCTTCGGGAACGGACGAGAGGTCACGGAGCAACTGTACGCCGCGGGTCACATGTGACTCC
>JBEBGN010000109.1:0-10618 GCA_040081395.1 Longimicrobiales bacterium | reverse complement strand
CATAGGTACAGCACGAACAGGATGCCCAAGGCGGCACCGCCCCAGGAGACCCAGCCGTTCTCCTGGTAATCGGTGAACCATGTGGTGACCATGACGTACAGGGCGACCGCCGCGCTCAGCGCGAGCGAGCGGGCGGGCGAGGCCGACACGCGACGCACCAGCTTCGATTGGAGGGGCGTCGCCTGGGGAACCGGCGTATCCGCTGCGAAGAACGTGATCGTCGTCCGCCCAATCTCGATGGGCGCGCCGAAGGGCCATTCGTCCCCCTCGGCGGTCGCCGGCCGGCGGCCGAGCCGCGTCCCGTTCAGCGACCCCAGGTCGGATACCCTCACCGAGCGACCGGCGAGATTCAGGTCGAGAACGGCATGGTGAGCATCTGCGTGGGGGTCGTCGAGGATGACGTCGTTGTCGAAGGCGCGGCCGACCCGGATCTGCGAGCCGACGACCGGATGGCGTGTAACCAGCCGTCCGCGCAGGTCGCGCACTTCCACGATCATCGAGTCGGCCATCGATACCCCTCGACCATGCGTTCGAGAAGTCGTGTCGAGTTCTCGAACGAGATCGCGAAGGCGCGGAAGGTGCCGACCGTTCCCTCGGCGGCATCGGTGAGCAGCGCCGTGCGGATGAAGACGTCGTACAACTCCTCAAAGCGTGCATGGCGGCGCAGGCAGTAGACGAGGCGAAGCTTCCCGCCCGCGTTCGCGGCCGCATTGCTTTGGCGGCACAGGTAGTCGGTGGCTTCGTCGTTCTGCGGTACCTCCCAAGACGCCAATGTCTGGAACCAGGAATTGTAGAGCGCCGAGAAGCGGGCGCGTCCCATGTCCTCCGCCGACACATACATGTGCTCGAGATACGCGACAGGGTATGTATCCTCGGGGCCTAGCATGATCTCGTCGTTCGTGTAGCACGTGTGCTCGATGACCTGGTATCGGTCCTCCTCGATGTCGTAGGGAGATGCCGAGCAATCGAACAGCGCGTCCGGTCCGATCGGGATCGCCAGCGAGCCTATGGTGGTGGTCGGGAGGGGGGCGCCGAGCAAGCGATCGAAGAAGCCAGCTTGGAAGGCGTACAACCGGGCACCGATGTCCTCTTCGACGCTGATCGCAGCGCCCGCCGCGAGCCTCGCTTCATCGACCAGAGGAGCGACGCTGGAGGCGGGGATCAAGAAACTGAGTTGGTTGCCCGCGGTCGACACGTTGACGCCTACGACCGTTCCGCCGGCCGTGACTGTCGGACCGCCACTCATTCCCGGGTTGATGGAGCCGGTGAAATGGAATCGCGGGGCGGCCGAGTGCTCCACGGCGCCGTTGAAGGTGCCCTGCACCACCGACGTGCTCAGGTCTGCCGGATGCCCGAGCGAGAACAGCGTCTCGCCGACGACCGCGTTCCCACTTGCCAACTCGAGGTGCTCGGCGTGCGGCGTGGCGACATCGATGATCGCGAGATCCTGCACCGGGTCGACGGCGACGATGCGCAGATCTCGCGTGGTTGCACCACCCTGGAATGCCAACTGCACGATCGAGGTGCTCGGTCCGAAGACGAAGCCACGTACCACGTGAAAATTGGTCACCGCCAAGTTCGGAGAGACGAAGAACGCTGTGCCCACCGACTCGGGCGTGGCCGTCCGAGCCTCCAGCACCTCGATCTTCGCCACCGCCCCCGAGTAGCGAGCGAACACGGCAGCCGCGTCCTGAGCTGCTACCCCGGGCACGGCCGAGGCCAAGCAACCGAGTAGAAGTGCCGGGAAGGCGGGCACGCGGGGCATCGGGGTCTCCGGAGTGTACGGGCGGTGGGCATTGTGCCGGCGGCCGCGGGGCTGTGCAACCCCGCCCACGCAGCGGGTCCTTCGACGTCGCGCACGTCGGGGCCGCACCGTATCATCATGCCGACCCCAGGGAGGTGAGCCATGACGATGCGCGCGATAGTTGCGTCGAGGGGCGCGATGAGGTTCGCCCTGGTTCTCGCCGTGGCCACGATGGGGGCTCCGCGCGCAGAGGCCCAGACGGCACGAACCGCAGCCGCCGCGCAGATTCCCCGCACCCCCGACGGCCGTCCCGACCTTCAGGGCAATTGGACGAACGCCACCCTCACGCCCTTCCAGCGCGAGGAGGGGCGCGGGCCGGTCTACACGCCCGAGGAGGTCGCCGCGCTCGAGGCCGTTGGAGAAGAGTGCCCGCCGAACCCCGGCACCGTGACCTGCGGGCGGCAGCAGTCGGGCGCCGCGACCGACGAGGCCCGCCTGACCGGCAACGAGTACAACGAGATCTATTGGGACCGCGGCTCCCATGTGGCCGTCGTCGATGGGGAGGCGCGCACGTCGCTGGTGACGCGCCCCGCCAATGGGCGCATTCCGGCGCTCACGCCGACCGCCCAGGCCCGCGTGCGGGAAGCCCAGCAGCTGCGCAGCCAGTTCGCGCAGTACGACCATCCGGAGCTGCGTCCGCTCGCCGAGCGATGCTTCGTGTTCGGCCGCGGCGTCGCGCCCCCCATGTCACCCAACGGGGCGTACAACAACAACTACACCATCGTCCAGACGGCGGATCATGTGCTGATCATGTCGGAGATGGTGCACGACGTTCGGGTCATCCGCATCGGCGCGCCCGACCCTCTTTCTGCTCACATGCGTCCTTGGTTCGGCGACTCGTGGGGACGGTGGGAGGGGGACGAGCTCGTGGTCGAGACCACGAACCTCAACCCCATGCACGCGCTCCAGGGCGGCGCCATCCCATCCGAGCACACCAAGATCACGGAGCGCTTTCGCCGGGCCGACGAGAATACGATCGTCTACGGGTTCACGGTCGAGGATCCGTCGCTCTACGCGGAGCCCTGGGGCGGAGAGATTCCGTTCGAGAAGTTCGACCAGCTGCTCTACGAGTACGCCTGCCACGAGGGCAACTATTCCCTGGCGGCCGTGCTCAGCGGGGCGCGCTTCGAGGAGCGCAACCGGCCGAGCGCAGGGCGTTGATCGCGAGACCACCACGATGAACACGAAGTCGAACCGAACCAGGAGACGCATGTCATTCGAGCCGCAGCGCAGCAGACTGCTTCTCGCCACGGCCATTCTCGCTCTGGCGTCCGCGACGGCGTCGCGCGCGGCTGCCCAAGACGAGGAAGTCGTCGTGCCCGATCTGGCCGGCATCTGGGACGGAGGCGCGCGCGTGCGCCCCATCAACGGTCCCAACCAGCCATGGACGCAAGCGAACTTTCCGGTGCTCAACGAGCGCGGCCTCGCTTTCCAGCAGATCTTCGACGAAGCGATCGCGCCCAAGTACGACTGTGTGGCCTCGGCCTCGCCGGCCCTCCAGTACGACCCCTACGCCCTGGAGGTCGTGCAGTGGCCGGACCGGGTGCTGATGCGCTACGAGAAGGACGACGTCCTCCGCACCATCTGGCTCGATGGACGTGAGCCGCCGCTCAATGAATACACGCTTCAGGGCTTCTCGGTGGGGCGCTACGAGGATGGCGCGCTCATCGTGGAGACCACTCAGTTCCTCTTCGACATCACCGGGTTCGACGACTACAACGGGATCCCGTCGTCTCAGCTGAAGACGGTCACCGAGCGATATTGGCGCGAAGGCGAAGAGCTGCGCATGACGATCACCGTCGAGGACCCGCTCTTCCTGCGGCAGCCGGCCAGCTACACGACGCGATGGGTGCCCATGCCCGCAGGCTACAAGCTGGGTGTGTTCGGGTGCGACGCATTCGATGCCCGCCGCGCGGTTCGGTTCATGGTTCCGCGGTACAACTGATTCCACCACCGATACTACGAACGGAGGCAGTACCCATGAAGCGTGTGATCTGGATTCTCTCGCTGGTGGCGGTGGTCGCGGTCGGGCTGGTCGTCGCGCGCATGCCCGCGGCGGCGCACCACAGCAGTGCGCCGTTCTATGACGACACCAAGCGGGTGGATGCCGTAGGCGTGGTCGAGCGCTTCGTCTTCCGTAACCCCCACTCCTTCCTGTTCATCCGCGGCGACAATGGCAGCGGTCAGACGGTCGAGTGGGAGGTCGAGTTGGGCGCGGCGGTGAGTATGCGGCGCACTGGTTGGACGCCGGAGACGATCCGCGCGGGGGACCCCATCAAGGCGACCGGCCAACCGTCACGCGCGCCGGGCACCTACGGGATCTGCTGCGCTCAGCTGACGCGGCCCGACGGGAGCCCGATCCGCCCGTAGCGCGGGCGCGCGTACCGCGCCTACCGCGTGCTGTCCGGCGCGGGGAGGCTCGGGTACCAATAGCGCGTGTGGCAGTTCTCGCACGCGAGGTCTAGCTCGTCCCCCGCGACCAGCAGCCCGTCCACGTTCTTCGAGTCGATTGCCGCCAGCACCGCGGTGCCGGTGGCGTGCAGCCCGCCGACGAACGCGTTCCACGCGCCCCGATCCTGCGCGAGCAGCGCCTCGATCTGCTCCGGCTCCAGGTCGACGCCGGGCATCTCGGAGCGTGATCCGGGTGCCGCGACCAGGCGGCCCTCCATGAGCAGCAGGTTCGTGGCTTCCAGCAGCGTGATCGCGTGGCCGCGCAGGGCTTCCCACTCCGCGTCGGTCTCCGGCGCGTGTTCGCTGACGCCGGCCGCCGTGACTTCGGTGACCACCGCGTTCCAGATCGAGTCGGCCGCCGGGTCGACCATGTAGCGCATGACTTCCTCGATGGTCGCCGTGAGCCGGAACTGAGCGGCCTCGGCGGCCCCCGGCGCCGATCCCGCATCGGGCGCGCACGACCAGGTCAGCAGCGCGATCCCGGCCAGCCCCGTGCGCCGCCTCATGCGATGCGCGTGAGTACCAGGCGCCATTCGGACCCGCCGGACTCCTGGACCTCGGTCCGGAAGCCGAGTCTCGCGGCCTGCGTCGGAATGGTGTCGAGCGCGGGCGCGTGGTCGGTCACGACCTCGAGCACACGGTCATGGGCCGAGAGCTTCTTGAGCGCGCTCACGGTTCGCATCATCGGGTAGGGGCAGATCTCGCCGCGCACGTCGAGGGTCTTCTTGGTGTCGTTGGTATCGGTCGCCATCGTCGTGCCTCGTGCGTTCGTGTTCGCCCTGCTGCGAGTGTCCCTACGAGATCCTACTGATGATCTGCGTGCCGATCCAGGCACCCAGGCCCAGGAAGAGCGCGAAGACCCATCCATTCGCGGCCATGGAGGGAATGCTCGAGAAGAACGCGCCGATCGTGCACCCCATGGCGATGCCCGCGCCGTACCCCATCAACACGCCTCCGCCGAGCGACTGCACATAGCGGATGGGCTGTTTCGGGATGCGGATCTTGAACTCCCCGGCGCCCATCGCTCCGGCGAAGGAGCCCAGGAACATGCCGCCGACCTGGAAGCTCATGTGGTTGACGAGCGCACCGTCGACCGGGACCGCCACGCATCCCGGTAACTCGGATGCGCCCTCCATGGGAGGTGGTGGGAAGCCGAGTGCGCCTGCGAGCATGTTGCCCCAGCGCGCCACCTCGCCGGTGAAGCCCCAGGGCTCCTGAGCGGTGAAGAGCAGCACGTTGAGCCCGCCGAGCGCCGCCCCGGTGATCAGCACGGGCCAGCCGCGCACGAACACGGAGCGGCCGACCGCGCGCAGGTCGTCGGCGACGCCAGTGGACGGTACGACGGCTTCGCGCGCTGCCGGCACGACCATGCCCGCCCGGTGCTCCATCCAGAGCACGCCGACGAACGCCGCCCCGAGGGCAAGGAGCGTACCCGCTATCGCGCCGGGGTGACCCAGGTAGCTCGGCAGCCAGATGCGGGGAGCCTCCGACATCGACGTCGCCCACCACCAGTTCCAGGTGAACTGGGAGACCAGGAGTCCGCCCATGAGTCCCGCCATCGCGACCCACGAGGCGACGTACCCCTCTCCCATGCGGTACAAGCTTCCCGAGACGCATCCGCCCGCGAGTACCATGCCGATGCCGAAGAGGACGCCGCCGAGGGCGGTGTGAGCGCCCGTGGGGAGGATATTCGCGGTCGGCGGAACGATCCCCAGCGTGGTCATCGGCACCTGGCGACTCATTACCAGCCCGAAGCCGATCGATGCGACGGCGAGCCCCAGCAGCACGCCCTTCATGTTCCGGCCGTGACCGAGGAGGAAGAGGTCGCGGAAGGCCGACGCGAAACAGAACCGGCCGCGCTGGAGCACGAACCCGAACGCGAGACCGAACGCCCAGAACATCGAGAGCTGCGGGTTGGTGCCGTGCGCCCACACGAACACGGCCGCCGCTGCCGCCCACGCCGCGGCGGCGATGGCCACGTTGCGGCCGGGTGTTTGCGTGAGCATGGCTGCTTGGCTCGTCATCAGACCTTCGTCTCCGTGTTCGCTGCCCAGTCCTGCCACGAGCCGTCGTAGAGTCTCACGCGCGCGAACCCCGCGTGCTTGAGGACCATGTAGGTGTGCGCGGCTCGCATGCCCGACCTACAGTAGACCGCCACCTCGCGCCCTCCGTCCAGCCCGAACCCGGCCCACTCCCCGCGCAGCTCGGCGGGATCGCGCGACGCGCTCCAGGAGTCGTTGGGCACGGCGTTGAACCAGTCCCACCCGATCGCGCCGGGAATGTGCCCGCGCTCCATCTCGGCCGGCGCGCGCGTGTCGAGCAGGGCGGCGGTTCGGTCGCGCGCCCGCGCTGCGACCCACGCGCGGTCGGCGAACACCTCTTCGCGCGGATCGGCGACGAAGGGGACGGAGGGCTCCGCGGGTGAAGCATCGGTCGTACCCGCGTTCGGCGCTCCGCCCTCCGCCACCCAGCGGTCCCAGCCGCCGTCGAGCACCGCCACCGCCTGGTGACCGTAGCGGTGGAGTGACCAGAGCAGTCTGGCCGCCGCCAACCCCCACTGGTCGTCGTACGCGATCACGGTGTCCGCGTTGGAGATGCCGAGGCGGGACATGAGCGCGCCGAACTCCGCCGGTGGCAGCAGCACGTTGTCGCAGGCGCCCACCTTGGTGCCCAGCGCGGCAAGCTCCAGGTGCACCGCGCGCGGGACATTGCCCGTCGCGAACGCGTCCGCGTCGCGCAGGTCGACGACGCGCACTCGGGGGTGTCTCAGATGCTCGCGGAGCCATTCGGGTGCCACGAGGGGGCCCGGAGGGCGTGGGGCGGCGGTCGGAGCGGTCGAATTCAGGGTCTTGCTCAGGCGTGGCCTGGGGGTTGGGACGTAATGGGGCTGCAGAATGTGCACGGTGTGGGTCACTGGCGCACCCCGGGTCGAGAGTCCGTCAGGAGGACCTCCGCATCGCTGACACTGGGCCCCGTTGGCACGCTTCTCGCTTTCACCTCCGACCCAGTCTCTTCGTGAGAGAAGCACGAGGGTGGGCAGAACGCAGGGGGGAGCGAAATGATGGATCGGACACGGAAGACCCGACGGCGGGCCAAGGCCGGAGCGGTTCTGCTGTCGCTAGGCGTGGTGATGGCGTGCGCCGACACCTCGACGGCCGTCTCGGTGCTGGGCGCGGACCCCGCATCCCTCACCATCACGGTCGCGGACGACGTGCTCCAGAGTTCCGGCACCGCTCTCGTGCTCGAGGTGGGTGACAGCGTCGCGCTGGCGGTGCTGGCTACCAACGCGCTGGGACTGGCAGTTCAGTCCGGTGTCGTCACTTGGTCATCGTCGGACACCGGCGTGGCGCAGGTGTCCGCCACGGGCGTGCTTCGCGGCATCGCGCCCGGGTCGGCCGACGTGCTCGCGACGGCCGACGGTGTGGCGGCTAGGCTTTCCGCGACGGTGAACGACACCGTCACGGTGTTCCCGGCGCCGTCGCGCTAGCGCGCCACCCAGGGCGGTCCGATCAACAGTTCGGGGTCCGCATCTGCGCGGGGCACGAACTTCTGTGTGCGGCCGTACTGGTTGTCCCCGCCGTAGAGGTTGCCGTCGGAGTCCACCGTGAACGTGTGGACCTCGAGGTATCCATCGGGTAGCTCACGGGGCACCATCCACGTGTAGAGCGAGTTCCCCTCGAAGTCGAGCTTGATGAAGCGGAGCGGCCCGAGGTCGGTGACCCAGACCGCGTCGTCGTTGACGATGATGTCGAGCGGGAGCTGGAAGCCGTCCCAGACGTCGACGAACTCGAGCGTGTTACGGGCGGAGGTCGCGCGGAACACGTTGATGCGCCCACCCGAGCGATCGAGTGCGAAGACCAATCCGTTCGGTCCGATACCGATCGCGTGCACACCCTGGAACTGCCCGGGACCCTCGCCGAAGCCGCCGACCTCACCGAGGTAGTTCAGATCCCCGTCCATGATCATGATGCGATGGTTGTCGAGTCCGTCCGCGATCAGGATGCGGCCATCGGGTAGGAACGCCACGTCCTGCGGGCGAGCGAAGTGCCGGCCGTCGGTACCAGGGACGTTCTTCTCCCCGAGCGTCGTGAGGAGACGGCTGCCATCGTTCGAGAAGACGTAGATCTGATGGAAGGTCTCGTTGATGACCCAGACGCGGCGCGCCGGGTCGTACGGGCTGATGCGGATGCGATGCGGCCCCGGGCCTGCCGATCCCTCGCACAGGTGGTCCCACTGCGTCCACAGCTCCTTCACCTCGCCGTTGCCGTCGAGCGTGTAGAGGCAATTCCGCCAGACACGGCCGTCGGTCGCGCTGAGCACGTTCACGCCGATGGAGCCCGCGTGCCCCTCGTATTCGGGGGGCACCGGATTCGGGAGGCGGTACTCGCCGCGCATGGCGACGAAGATGCGGTCGGGAGACTCGGCGAAGACCCCCGAGTTGCCGCCGAAGGCGTACCCGGGCTGCGAGAAGGGCTTGTGCCAGGCTCTCACGACATCGTACGGGCTCGGCCCTACGGGGCCCGAGACCACGGCCTGGGCAGACACGGACCGAGCGCCGACGACGAGCGCTGCGGCGGCGAGGACCTGGGCGGCACGTCCGATCTTCATTTCGGTCTGCACTCCACGAGAGGGTCTCAGGCCTACTTCTACCGCCGAGTGGCCCATCGCGCAAACTAGCGACCCCCGCTGGGTGTCTCCATGATGACTTGTCACGGATCTGCCCGGCCGTGATTGTGCGCCGCTCCGGATTCGTCCTCAGGGTTGGGAACCGTACGATGCTCCACTCCATTGCAGTGTGCCGCGCACAGGGTCGGGGATTGCGCGGGGCCCTTCTGACGATCGTGGCGCTCACCGCGCTGGCTCGGCCGTCGGCGCCGCTCCTCGCCCAGCAGCCCTCGGCGGAAGATGTGGTGCGTCGCACGCTCGCTTTGCTCGGGGTGGGGGACGATGCTGCCCTCCGTGCCGAATACATGCATGGCGCGCAGGTCTTCCTGGAGTACGGCGGGGTGCGTGAGCTCGGCGTCGACGAGTGGATCGGCCTGGCTCGGGGCGGCGCCTGGTCGGTCGAGACGATCGAGAGTCGGGTGTTCGGCCGCACCGCCGTCACGCTCGCCGAGGTCACAGGAACGCTGCGCTTCCCGGGGGGCGTGATCCTCGAGGGCGAGTTCCGGTACTCCGAGACGCGGGTTCGGGACGGCGACCTGTGGAAGATCCTCCAACAGGAGATCTGGCCGTTGGAGGAAGGGTTCGTGGCGAATGTGCCCCCTGCTCCGGAATCCGTCCCGGCGAGCGGGCCTGAAAGCCTTCCGGCCCGCGAACCCGTGCCCGAGCGCGACGCCCCGTCGGCCGCGACGTCGGCGCGCGCGCCCGCCGCCGAGGGCGCCACCGCCGTGATCGACGATCCGCCCCCACCCCCGCCGGGCGCGGCGATCAACCAGGCGTTCCGGGACGGCGCCACGGTGCGCGCGTTTCGCCTGACGGAATCGCTCGAGATCGACGGCGTCATCGACGAGCCGTTCTACCAGCGCACGCCCGCGATCCGCGAGTTCGTTCAGGGAGTGCCGGTGGAGGACGCGGAGCCGACCGAGCTCACCGAGGCGTGGATCTCGTTCGACGATGAAAACGTGTACGTGTCCGCCCGGGTCTGGGACACGCGTGGCACCGACGGTTGGATCGCGAACGAGATGCGCCGAGACGCGGCGCAGCTGCGCTCGAACGACCACCTCGCCGTGTTCCTGGACACTTACTACGACCGGCGTAACGCGATCGGACTCAGCGTGTCGCCGATCGGCGGGTTCTCCGACTTCCAGATCACGAACGAGGGGAACCCCAACATGGACTGGAACCCCATCTGGGTGTCGCGCACCGCGCTCTTCGAGGGTGGCTGGTCCGTAGAGATGTCGATTCCGTTCAAGTCGCTCCGCTACCGGCCGGGCCGCGACCAGGTGTGGGGGGTCCAGTTCCGGCGCTCGGTGCTTCGCAAGAACGAGTGGGTCTTCTTGCGCGCGCTACCCCTCTCCGTCGGCGGCGCCGGTACGAGCGGCACGTTCCGCGTCTCCATGTATGGCACTCTGGTGGGCATCGAGGCGCCCGAGCTCGGACGCAACTTGGAGGTGAAGCCCTACGGGATCGCCGGCTCGCGTACCGATGTGACGCTCTCGCCGCGCGACGACCAGTACGCGGACGGCGGTCTGGACGTGAAGTACGGCATCACCGAGAACCTGACCGCCGACTTCACCCTCAACACCGACTTCGCGCAGGTCGAGGTGGACGAGCAGCAGGTGAACCTCACCCGGTTCAGTCTGTCGTTTCCGGAGAAGCGCGAGTTCTTCCTGGAGAGCCGGGGCGTGTTCGACTTCGGCC
>JBEBGN010000108.1:0-10630 GCA_040081395.1 Longimicrobiales bacterium | reverse complement strand
GCTCGTCACCTCGTCGAGCGAGAGGAACTCGGGGAGACGACGGTCCACGCGAGGGGACTCGAGCCGATCCGTGGGGTCGACGCTCACCACGCCGTCGGCGAGCAAGAAGGCGTAGTACGTGCGCAGTGCGGACTGCGCTCGCCGGATCGACGTCGGCGCCAGGCCCGCGTCCTTCAGCGAGAACACCCACTCTCGGAGCTGGCGGGGCGTGACGTCGGCGGGCGCGTGGACTCCGACGGCCAGGACGACGTCCCGCCAGCGCAAGAGATCACGGGCGTATGCGTGTACTGTGCGAGCGGACAGGCCCCGCTCGTAGGTCAGGTAGTCCTGGAACTGCTCCAATCGGAACGCGCGACCGTCACTCACGACTCACTCCGAGGTGGGTGGCGTGAGCGCCACCACCACACGCCCGCGAGCCCTGCGACGACCAACGCCACCATGCCGAGTGCCCCTTGCACCCGCTCGAGCAACCGACCGAGAAGGTCGAGGTTGTCCCCCGCCCAAGCCCCGAGCCATACCAGCGCTCCGTACCAGAGTGCCGAGGCGAGCGCGATGGGTAGGGCGACGGGGAGCCAGCGCTGATGCGTGATCCCGGCGAACACGGGCACGACGGACCGTACCCCCGGCAGGAAGCGCGTGAAGAAGATCGCTGGCGGCCCCCAGCGCGCGTAGAAGATTCCCAAGCGCTCGATCTGATGGGGCCTGAGCAGGCGTCGCCCGATCGGTGTGCCGAAGAGGGCGCCTCCGTGCGCGTGCCCGAGGCGGTACATCGCCAATGCCGAGGCGACGTTGAAGGTCCACGTCGCGAGGAACACCCAGCGCGCGTCGAGCGTCCCGAGCGACGACAACAGGCCCCCCAGCGCAACGAACGTGTCGGCCGGGACTGCCGGCACGATGTTTTCGAGGGCAGCGCCGAGGCCGAGCAGGAGGTAGAGGGTGGGCCCGGGAAGCGAGTTGAGCCACTCGACGAGGTCGCTCACCCGTAGCTCTGCAACGTGAAGCTCAGACGGCTTCGATGAGCGCCACCGCGTGCACGGCGAGGCCTTCGCCGGCGCCGATCCACCCCATGCCCTCGTTCGTCTTGCCCTTCACGGACACCTGGTCCGGCAGGACCCCCAGTCCATCGGCCAGCCGGCGGCACATCGCCGCGGCTTGCGGCCCGATCTTCGGGCTCTCACACACGACGGTCACGTCTACGTTGACCACGCGCCAGCCCAAGCGACGCACCGCGTGGGTGGCCATGGTGAGCAACTCCAGGGAGTCGGCACCCTTCCAGCGCGCATCTGTCGGGGGGAAGTGGCCGCCGATGTCGCCGGCCGCAGCCGCGCCCAGCACGGCATCGATGACTGCGTGCGCCACGGCATCGCCGTCGGAGTGACCGGCGAGCCCGGCGTGGTCGGGGAAAGGCACACCCCCGAGAACCAGGGGGCACGCGGCATCGAAGCGATGGGAATCGTATCCGTTCCCGACTCTCAGGGCGCCGGGCCGCCGTTCCGACACGGGCCGCTCGCCCCTATCGGTCATTTCTCTGTCATTCCCAGCGCCGGAGCGCGAGGCATGCGTTGTGGCCGCCGAATCCGAAGGAGTTCGACAGCGCGAGCGAGACCGGACGCTCGATCATGCCGCCGTGCCCGTACTCTAGGTCGCACGCCGGATCAGCCCCCGAGAAGTTGATCGTCGGCGGGATCTTTCCGGTACGACACACCTGCACGCACACGATCGCTTCCAAGGCGCCCGCGGCACCCAGGAGGTGCCCCGTCATCGACTTCGTGGAGCCGATCACGATGCGGCGCGCGTGGTCGCCTAGCACCGACTTGATGGCTGCGGTCTCGATCGCGTCCGCCATGGTGGAGGTGCCGTGGGCGTTCACGTAGTCCACGTCCGCCGGCTCTGCGCCGGCGTGACCCAGCGCCATCCGCATGGCGTTCTGCGCTCCGTATCCGTCCTCGGGGGGCGCGGTGATGTGATACGCGTCGGCCGAGAGCCCGTAGCCGACGACCTCGGCAAGGATTGTCGCGCCTCGGGCCTGTGCGTGGTCGAGCGCCTCCAGCACGACCACCCCCGAGCCTTCCCCCATCACGAACCCGTCCCGGTCGATGGAGAACGGCCGGCTGGCGCGCGCAGGGTCGTCATTGCGGGTCGACATTGCCTTCATGGCCGAGAACCCCGCGAACGTCATCGGGGTGATGGTGGCCTCGGCCCCCCCCGCCAACATCAGGTCGGCTTGCCCCGCCTGAATGTGGAGCGCGGCGTTGCCGATGGCGTGGGCCGAAGAAGCGCACGCGGAGACCGTGGCGTAGTTGGGGCCGCGCAGCCCCCAGCGCATCGACACGAGCCCGGTCGAGATGTCCGGGATGAACATCGGGATGAAGAACGGGCTCACCCGGCTCGGGCCGGCCTCGATGAGCTTCCGGTGTTGCTCCTCGAACGTCGAGATGCCCCCGATCCCGCTGCCGATGATCACGCCGAAGCGCTCGGGCTCGATCCCGGTCGGCGCTTCCGCGAAGCCCGCGTCCTTCAAGGCCTGTGCGGACGCCGCGATCGCGAACCTAGAGACGCGATCGAAGCGCTTCGCATCTCGCTTGTCCATGTAATCGAGCGGCTCGAAGCCCTTCACCTCGCAGCCGATGCGGCAAGGGAAGTCTTCGGTCGCCTCGAACGCGGTGACGAGGGCGCCACCGCTCTTGCCCGCCAGGAGGTTCTGCCAGCTCGTAGCCACGTCGTTTCCGACCGGCGAGACGAGCCCCATGCCGGTCACGACGACCCGCCGCGAACCCTCACGAGTTTGTCTTCCCATCGTCCTAGGGACTCGGCCTAGGAGGCGCTCTTCTTGCGGAGGTAGGAGATCGCGTCGCCCACGGTCCGCATCTGCTCCGCGTCCTCGTCCGGAATGTCGACGCCGAACTCCTCCTCGAAAGCCATCACGAGCTCGACGGTGTCGAGGGAGTCCGCGCCGAGATCCTCCACGAACGACGCGTCGTCGGTCACCTTTTCAGGCTCGACGCCGAGCTCGTTCACGATGATCTCACGGACCCGCGCCTCGGTGGGCTCGCTCATGTCTCCTCCTTCGGGGGTTGATTCTGGCTCGGCCGCCTACATCACCATGCCGCCGTCGACTGCCAGGACTTGGCCGGTAATGTAGCGCGCGCTCGGGCTGACGAGAAACCGCGCGGCGCTTGCCACATCCGCCGGAGTGCCGAGGTCGCCGAGCGGGATCCTGCCCTTCAGCTCCTCGACCTGCTTTTCGGTGAGCTCGCCGGTCATGTCGGTGGTAATGAAACCGGGGGCGATCGCGTTGCAGCGTACTCCCCGCGAGGCCAATTCACGGGCCACACTCTTGGTCATGCCGAGCAGTCCGGCCTTCGACGCAGCGTAGTTCGCCTGCCCCGCGTTCCCGATCAGCCCGACCACGGAAGAGATATTCAGAATCACCCCATCGCGGCGCTTCATCATCCCGCGCGATACCGCACGGGTGAAATTGAATGCACCCTTGAGGTTGGCCGCGATCACCTCATCGAATTCCTCGTCCTTCATGCGGATGAGCAGGTTGTCCCGGGTGATGCCCGCGTTGTTCACGAGGATGTCGACCGGGCCCACCCCGGCCTCGACTGCCTCGAGGGTCGCGTTCACCGCAGCGGAGTCCGCCACGTCGCAGGCGAAGCCGGCGTGGCCGGCTCCGGGCAACTCGGTCGCAGCTGCACTCGCGCGCGCTCCGTCGCGTGCCACCACCGCGACCTTTGCGCCTCCCACGGCCAGCGCTTCGGCGATGGCCCTCCCGATGCCGCGCGAGCCCCCGGTGACCAGGGCGACCTTCCCTTCCAGTTCTCGTGCGCTCATGGGCCTCTCAGCTGCTCGCGAGCGATGCGAAATCGGCCGGTTCGCCGAGTGCGGTGGTCGTGGCGTTGGGCGCGTTGCGCTTGTTCAGGCTCGTCAGGACCTTCCCCGGGCCGAGTTCCAGAAAGCGATCGGCGCCCCCCCCGACCATCGTCCCTACGGTCGCGCTCCAGCGGACCGGTGCGGTCAGTTGACGGATCAGCAGCTCGCGCGCTTCAGCGCCCGTGGTCACCACGCGCGCGGTCACGTTGGAGACTACCGGGAAGGCCGGGTCACGGAACTCGATCGATTCCAGCCGCTGTCGCAGGGGTGCCACCGCGGGCTCCATGAGCGAGGAGTGGAACGCCCCCGACACCTTCAGCGCGATGACCTTCTTCGCCCCCGCCTCCTTGGCGAGGCGCATCCCCTGCTCGACGCCGGCGACATCGCCGCTGATCACGACCTGGCCTTCCGAGTTGAAGTTCGCCGGCTGGCAGGTGCCGGCATCCACGCGGGCGCAGACGGCTTCGGTTTCCGCGTCGCCGAGCCCAAGCACGGCCGCCATGGCTCCGGGCCGCGCCTGGCCTGCCTGGAACATCAGCTCGCCCCGGAGCCGCACAGCGCCGAGCGCGTCCTCGAAGCCGAGGGTTCCTGCCGCGACGAGCGCGCCGAACTCACCGAACGAGTGACCCGCTGCGAACCCGACGGGGCCGAGCCGGTCCTTGGCCACCTCGAGCGCGGCGACCGAATGCACGAAGATCGCGGGCTGCGCGTTCTTGGTCTCGGTGAGCGTCTCCTCGGGGCCGTGCCGCATGATGTGTGCGAGGTCGAAAGCGAGCACGCGGTTGGCGCGGGCCAGGATCTCGGCGGCCTTGGGCTCCGCGTCGGCGAGCGCGGCACCCATGCCGACCGCTTGCGAGCCCTGCCCCGGAAAGATCAACGCGAGCGTCATGAAATCGACTCGCTAGTACCGGACCACCATGGCACCCCACGTGAGCCCGGCGCCGAATGCGACGGTCAACACGTGCGATCCCGGACCGATCAGTCCCTTCTCTTCCGCCTCGTCGAGACCGACCGGGACGGAGGCAGAGCTCATGTTTCCGTAGCGATCGACGTTCACGTAGACCTTGTCCATGGGGAGGTTCGCGTACTTGGCGGTCGCCTCGATGATGCGGATGTTGGCCTGATGCGGGACCAGGAGGTCGATATCCCCGTGGGTGAGACCCGCCTGCTGGAGCGCGACGTCGCAGGCCTCGGCCATCGAGCGCACTGCGTTCTTGAAGACCTCGCGGCCCTCCATGCGGACGAGGTGGCGCGCCTGCTCGATCACCGTCTGCGAGATGGGTTCGAGCGCGCCGCCGGCGGGGCGACAGAGAAGCGAGGAGAGCTTGCCGTCGGAGCGCATGTAGCTCGACAGGATGCCACGACCGCTGCCGTTGGCGCGACGGAGCACAGCGGCGCCCGCGCCATCGCCGAAGAGCACGCACGTCGAGCGGTCGTTCCAGTTGAGGATCGAGCTCATCTTCTCGGAGGCGATGACGAGCGCGATCTCGCCGCGTCCGGCCGCGAGGTATGCCTCGGCGACCCCCATGCTGTACAGGAAGCCGCTGCACGCAGCCATCACGTCGAACGCCCATGCGTTGGTGCACCCAAGAAGTGCCTGCGTGTCGCAGGCAGTCGCGGGCATCCAACGGTCGGGCGTGGACGTGCAGAGCACGACGACATCGACTTCACCGGGCTCGATGCCGGCCTTCTCCATCGCGCGGCGGGCAGCGCCTGCGCCGAGGTCGGCCGTGTTCATTCCGTCAGGGGCGATGCGGCGCTCGCGGATCCCCGTTCGCGAGAAAATCCACTCGTCCGACGTGTCCATGCGCTTCGACAGGTCGTCGTTGGTCACGACCTGGTCGGGCAGGTACCGTCCGGTGGCGGCGATCTCTACGAGCGGCTCGGGCTTCTTCATGGGAGCTTCACGGTGGCGCTAGCGCGCCCCCGCGCTGACGTCCTGGGCGCTGTGCTTCACCATGTCGCCGCGCACGGAACGGGCGGCCATGCCGAGGGCGTTGCGGATCGCCTTCGGGGTCGAACCTCCGTGGCAGATGATCGACACCCCCCCTACGCCGAGGAGTGGTGCTCCACCGTGCTCCGAGTAGTCGAGCACGCGGAACACGTCCTCGAAGAGCGAGCCCTCGTCGCGGCCGGCCAACTTCTTCTTGAGCATGCCGACGATCACGGCGGCGACCGACTCATAGAACTTGAGCAGGACATTGCCGACGAATCCGTCGCACACGAGCACGTCGCAGGTGTCGCGGATGATGTCTCGCCCCTCGACGTTCCCCACGAAGTGGAGCCCGGGCTCCTTGGCGAGGAGATCGTACGTCTCGGCGATCACCTCGCTCCCCTTGCCTGGCTCCTCGCCGATGTTGAGGAGCGCGACGCGCGGCTTGGGCAGAGCCATGGTCTGACGAAGATAGGTGCTGCCCAGGTGCGCGAACTGTACGAGGTGTTGCGCTTTGCAGTCGACGTTGGCACCCGCGTCGATCAGGAGTACCGGCGAGCCAATCGTCGGCAGGAGCGTCGCCACCGCCGGACGGGCCACACCCGGGAGCGGCCTCAAGATGAAGAGCGATCCCGCCATCATGGCGCCCGTTGAGCCCGCGCTCACGAAGGCGTCGACCACCCCCTGCTGGTGCAGCTTGAGGCCCACGACGATCGAGGAATCGGGCTTCTTGCGGACCACCGAAGCCGGCGGGTCCTCCGCAGTGACCCGGTCAGGTGCGTGATGGAAGGAGAGGCGCTCGGGAATCGGCCCGTGCTTCGCCACCACGGGCCGGACCACGGACTCGTCCCCCACCAGGACGATCTCGATGTCCCCCTCGAGGTGCTTAAGCGCATCGAGAGCGCCCAGGACCTCGGGCTCGGGTGCGAGATCGGTGCCCATCGCGTCCAGCGCTATGCGCATGCCGACTCACCCCTTCGGGAAACGTTGTTCGTGCGTCCCGCGTTCCACGGGCCCCGAAGCCTCAGCCGGCTTCGATCTCGAGGACCGGCGCGTCCCCGTAGTGGCCGCAGCTCGGGCAGACCCGATGCGGGGCCTTGGCGTCCCCGCACTTCGGGCACGTTTGCACGGCCACGGGTAGAGCCTTGAAATGCGTGCGCCGCTTACGCTTGCGCTGCTTCGACGTACGCTTCTTCGGAACCGCCATGTGTCACCTGTCCTTTAGCGCCCGGAGGGCTTCCCAACGTGGGTCGACTTCTTCGGCGGTGCACCCGCACGCCACCTCGTTCAGGTTGGCGCCGCACCGCGGACAGAGGCCGCGGCACTCCGGATCACACACCACATACGGGTTCATCGCGAGGATCACCTCCCCGCGGACTGCTTCGCTCATGTCCAACTCTCGGCGCGAGGGATCGAAGGCGTAGGCATCTCCCTCGTCCGAGTCCTCCTGCGTCGCGTCGGCCGAGAACACCAACGTGACCTCCTCGTCGAACCTGCCCTGCACCGGCCGCAGGCAGCGCCGGCACTCCTGTTTCAGCCCACCCCTCACCCTACCCCGGACGACGACCTCTCCGGTTCCCGCGAACATGCCGAGCAGGTGCACGTCCACCGGGCCGTCCCACTCGATCCGGCTGTCCTGCCACACCGGGTCATCGGCGGGAACCGAGACCTCCACGAGGTCCGATCCCTCGCGGTCGATCTGCCCGAGGTCCAGCTTGAGCATAGGCGTCAAACCTAAGTGTCGCACCCCGCTTGTCTAGCCATTTCCGCGCGCCCGACCGATCCGGGGGACGGAGGGGTCAGCGGACCGCGATCCGTTCGTATTCGGAGAAGAAAAAGGCGATCTCGCGAGCCGCGTTCTCGTCCGAATCGGACGCATGGATCGCGTTTCGGCCCTTGGACTCGGCATAGAGCTTCCGCACCGTTCCCGGGGCGGCCTCTGCCGGGTCCGTAGCCCCGATCGCGGCGCGCAGCTTCGCCACCGCATCCGGGGCCTCGAGCACCATGGGGATCACCGGGCCCGACGTCATGAACTCGACGAGCTCGGCGTAGAATCCCCGCTCACGGTGGACGGCGTAGAACTCGCCCGCCTGCTTCTTCGATAGCGACAGCAGCCTCAAGGCCTTCACCTCGAACCCCGCGCTTTCGAGGTGGGCCAGGATCTTCCCGGCCTTCTTCGAGCCCACCGCGTCGGGCTTGAGGATCGCAAGAGTCAGACTCACGAAGCACCTCCCGAGCGGCGCGTGCGCGCGGCATTCCTGAGGTGGAGCGCGCGCAGCACCCTGGTCCGCGTGACGATGCCGATCAGCCGGCCTTCACGCGCCACGGGGATCTGCTCCACGTCCTTGTGCACCATCATGTGCGCCGCCTCGATGAGGGGCTGACCTTCCGAGACGCACAACACCGACCGCGTCATCACGTCGCGTGCGGTGAGCGGCTCGTTGCCCAGCGGCAGGTCGGACTCCGTCTCGTGCATGAGCTGCCCGAGCGCGTCGGCGGAGGTCACCATCCCCAACACCTCGGAGCGCTCCCCCACCACGGGCACCGCGTCGACGCCCTGCCGAACCATCAGGTCGACGACCTCGGACAGTAGGGTCTCGGGTCGTACGCGATGGTCGACCGCTTCGATCGCGTCTTCCACCAGGAGGTCCGTCGCTTCTTCTATCAACAATTGGGTCATCATGCCATTGCAGCCTTCACCAGACCGACGATGTCGGCCGGTCGTTTCGCCACAGGCACACCATTGGCCTGCAGCGCTTTGATCTTCTCCGCAGCCGTCCCCTCCGCCCCACTGATGATCGCGCCTGCGTGGCCCATACGGCGGCCCGGTGGCGCGGTCTGACCCGCGATGAAGCCCACGACGGGCTTCGACATCTTCTCTTTGGCGAACGTGGCAGCCTGCTGCTCGTCCGTGCCGCCGATCTCACCGATCATCACGACCGCCTTCGTCGCCGGGTCCTTCTCGAACGCCGCGAGGCAGTCGATGAAGTTGGTACCGATGAGCGGGTCGCCGCCGATGCCGACGCAGGTCGTCTGACCCAGACCGGCCCGCGTGAGCTGGTAGACCGCCTCGTAGGTCAGGGTCCCCGAGCGCGAGACCACGCCGATCGGTCCGGGGCTGGCGATGCGGCCCGGAAGGATGCCGATCTTGGCGCCCCCCACGGTCAGAAGGCCCGGGCAGTTCGGTCCGAGCACGCGCGCTCCGCGATCCCGTGCGAAGGCGTGCGCGCGAGCCATGTCGAGCACCGGAACGCCCTCGGTGATCGCGACGATGAGTTGGATACCCGCGTCCGCGGCCTCGAGGATCGCGCTGGCCGCAAAGGCCGGCGGCACGAAGATGACGGAGGCGTTCGCGCCGGTCGCGGCGACTGCCTCGTCCATCGCGTTGAAGATCGGAACGTTCTTGCCGTTCGGACCCTCGAAGGTCTGCCCGCCCTTGCCCGGCGTGACTCCGCCGACGACCTGGGTGCCGTACGCGATCATTTCGCGCGTATGGAACGAGCCGTCCCGGCCGGTGATGCCTTGGACGATGAGCTTGGTGTTCTTGTCGGTGAAGATTGCCATGGCTGGTTCCTATGCCTTCGCCAGCTGGACGGCCTTCTCGACCACTTCGTCCATGGACGTGTACGCGTGGAAGCCTGCGTCGCCGAGGATCTTCAGCGCGATCTCTTCGTTGGTGCCGGTGAGCCGGATGACGATGGGGGGCTCGATCTTGATGCGCCGCATCGCTTCCAGGATTCCGTTGGCCACGTCATCGCAGCGTGTGATGCCGCCGAAGATGTTGAAGAGGATCGCCTTCACGTTCGGATCCGACGTGATGATGTCGAGCGCCGCGACCACCTTGTCGGGGTTCGACGAACCGCCAATGTCGAGGAAGTTGGCCGGGTTGCCGCCGTAATACTTCACCAAGTCCATGGTGGCCATGGCGAGGCCGGCGCCGTTCACGCAGCACCCCACGTCACCGTCGAGCTTCACGAAGGACAGGCCCGCGATGCGTGCCTTCGCCTCCGAGGCGGGCTCCGCCGAGGTGTCGCGCATGGCGGCCACGTCGGGGCGACGGAAGAGCTCGTTGTCGTCGATGCTCATCTTGGCATCGATCGCCTTCACCTCGCCCGACGGCGTCGTGATCATCGGGTTGATCTCGGCCATCGAGGCCCCCGACGACACGAACGACTCGTAGAGCTGCCCGATGATCTTGGTGGCCTGCTTGATGAGGCTTTCGTCGTCGTACAGGAAGTTGGCGAGCCAATACGCCTGGTGCGGAAGCAGCCCATAGCGCGGGTCGACCGCGAGCTTCCGTACCTTGTCGGGCGTCTCCCTGGCGACGGTCTCAATGTCGATGCCGCCCGCGGCAGAGACGATGAAGGTCGGTGCCTGCTTGGCCCTGTCGATCAACACCCCCACATAGGCTTCCGTGGCGATCGTCTCGGCCGGGGTGACGAGAACCTTCTCGACGGTCAGGCCCTTGATCTCCATGCCGAGGATCTTCTCGGCGTGGGCGCGGGCTTCGGCCGGCGTCTTGGCCAGCTTCACGCCTCCCGCCTTCCCCCGTCCACCCGAGTGCACCTGGGCCTTCACCACCACGGCTCCGCCGTACTTGGCAGCCAGCTTTTCGGCCTCGGCCGGAGTCCTGGCGACCTCGCCGGGAGGGACCGGAATGCCGACGGCCCGAAAGCGTTCCTTTGCCTGGTACTCGTGAAGATCCATGCGGCTCGGAAGTCGTGGGTCTGGGGGGCTTTAGGAGGGCCATGGCCCTCTGTCAGGGGCTCGGACCGCCCGCCGAACCTGGGCAGAAGAGCCGCGAAACCTACCAGGCACCCC
>JBEBGN010000264.1:0-2812 GCA_040081395.1 Longimicrobiales bacterium | reverse complement strand
CTCGCCGACGTGCTCCTGATGGACATCTCCGGCGCCCAGGACGTGATGGGCTCCACGGGGACGCTCTCTCGCATCGACCTGCTGGTGGCCGAGTCCGACTCCGCCGCGCTACTCCCCCGCCTCCGCGCTTTGCTCCCGCCGGGCGTGACACTGGGTGCCGCGGGTACGCGCGCCGCCACCATGGCGGGCATGATCGACGCGTTCAACGTGAACCTGACCGCGCTCAGCCTGCTGGCCCTGATCTTCGGCATGTTCCTGATCTACAACGCGGTGACCTTCTCCGTCGTGCAGCGCCGCGCGTTGCTTGGACGACTGCGCGCGCTCGGGGTGACTCGCACGGAGATCCTGCGGACCATCCTCGCCGAGGCAGCTTGGATCGGCGTGGTTGGATCCGCGATCGGGGCACTGGTCGGCGTGGTGCTCGGACAGGGCTTGGTGCGACTCGTCACCCGCACGATCAACGACCTCTACTTCACGGTCACGGTCGAAGGGATCCAAGTCGATCCGCTGCTGGTGGCGAAGGCCGTCGCGCTCGGCGTGGGTGCCACCTTGCTGGCGGCGCTCCCGGCAGCCCTGGAAGCCGCGTCGGCCGAGCCCCGGCTGGCGATGCTTCGCTCGGAGCGCGAGGCGAAGTCACGCGCCGCCGTCCCCCGCTTGGCGATGCTCGGCGTCGGGACTGCAGCGGTGGGCGGACTGCTGCTGCTCGTCCCGAGCCGCAGCCTGGCATTGAGCTTCGTCGCGCTCTTCTTCGTGATCGGGGGACTCGCGATGCTCACGCCGGCGGGGGCCGTACTCCTGGTGGGCGCATTGCGGCCGTTGCTGGGAAGGATCTCCGGGTCACTCGGGCTCGTCGCCGCGCGCGGGGTGACCCGCTCCCTGAGCCGCACCGCACCCGCCATCGCCGCGCTCGCGGTGGCCGTGTCGGTCACCGTCGGGCTCGGCGTGATGATTCAGAGCTTCCGCGGCACGCTCACCCGCTGGCTGGACGCCACGCTCCAAGCGGATGTGTACGTGTCCCTTCCTGGCCCTGGTGCTTCGCGTGCGACCGGCACGCTGCCTTCCGACATCGTGGCGGCGTTCGTGGACCATCCGGAGGTGGCAGGTCACAGCACCTACCGCGGCGTCGACGTCGTGGACGGAGTGGGAGCGTTCCGCCTGGTCGCCCTCGCCCTCGATCCGCGCGGCGTGGAGACCTTCGACTTCGTCGCAGGGGACGAGGAGGGGATCATGACGGCGTTCCGGAGCGGGGAAGGCGCGATCGTATCGGAACCCTTCTCGTTCCGGAGAAGGGTCGCCGCCGGAGATGTCGTCGCCCTGCCCACCCCATCAGGCCCGCGGGACATTCAGGTTCTCGGTGTCTTCTTCGACTACGGCTCCGACCAGGGCGCTGTAATCCTGAGCCGCTCGCTCTACGACGGATACTTCGACGACCCGGGGGTGACGTCCCTCGCCCTCTTCCTCGCGGCTGGAGCCGACTCGGAAGGTGTCGTCCGGGATCTGCTCGCGAGCGTACCGCCGGGGCTCACCGTGATCGCTCGCACCAACGACGTCCTGCGCACCTCATCGCTCGAGGTATTCGACCGCACGTTCCAGGTGACCGCGGTCCTCCGACTGCTGGCGTTCATCGTCGCCTTCGTGGGCGTGCTCTCGGCGCTCATGGCGCTCGAGCTCGAGCAGGAGCGCGAGCTGGGTGCAATGCGCGCCTGGGGTCTCGAACCCAACCGCCTGCGCACATTGGTGATGACTCAGACCGGCCTGATGGGGCTCGTATCCGGTGCGCTCGCCGCGCCTATGGGGATCGCGCTGTCCGCCGTCATGATCTTCGTGGTCAACAAGCGGTCCTTCGGCTGGACGCTGGATATGCAGGTCGGACCCGCGGTGTTGGTGCAAGCACTCGCGTTGGCGGTCGTCGCTGCTCTGCTGGCTGGCCTGTACCCTGCGTGGCGCATGTCACGCACGTCGCCGGCCGTGGCGCTCCGCGGCGAGTGAGCCAGATCAGAACTTCGTGCAGTCGATCACGAATCGATACTTGACGTCCCCCCGGACCGCGCGATCGAACGCTCCGTTGATCTGCTCGGGAGTGATCCTCTCGATGTCGCTCGTGATACCATGCTTTCCACAATGGTCGAGCATTTCCTGCGTCTCGGGCAGCCCGCCGACCAGGGATCCCATGATGCGGCGACGCCCGCGGATGAGCGGGAACGCGGCCACAGGAATCGGAGTCGGTGACGCGCCAACCAGGATCAACGTGCCGTCTCGCTTCAGGCAGTTGAGCGGCCCAGTCACGTCATGCTCTGCGGAGATCGTGTCGAGAATGACGTCGAAGCGCCCGGCCAAGGGAGCGAGCGCACCTTTTCCGCCGGTAAGCACGAAGTCGTCCGCGCCCAGTCGCTCCGCATCCGCCTTCTTGGAGGCGGAATGACTCAACACGGTGACTTCGGCACCGAAGGAGGCCGCGAGCTTCACGCCCATGTGACCCAGACCGCCCAGTCCCATCACCGCTACACGCGCACCCTTGGAAACCCCGACGTGACGGAACGGAGAGTAGGTCGTGATGCCGGCGCAGAGGAGCGGTGCCGCTCCGGCCGGATCCAGCGACTCGGGAATCCTGAGGACGAAGCGCTCATCCACAACGATCTGCGTCGAGTAGCCGCCGTACGTGGGAGTCGTTCCATCGGCCTCGACACCTCCGTACGTCGACCGCACTCCGGACTCGCAGTAGTTCTCGAGTCCATCCTTGCAACTGCCGCAGGTCCGGCACGAGTCGACGAAGCAGCCCACGCCGACCTGGTCCCCCTTCGCATACCGCTCG
>JBEBGN010000014.1:0-37401 GCA_040081395.1 Longimicrobiales bacterium | reverse complement strand
GCGGGAGGGAGCCCGCGCGACGGATCGAGCCGGTCGAGGATGAGGCCCTGTCGCCACGACATCTGGCGCGGGTTGAGCGACGGATTCGACGTGAGCGGATGCGGTAGCGTGCCCGCGAGGGCCGCAGCCTCCCACAGCGTGAGCGCGCTCGCAGGCTTCCCGAAGTAGGTGCGGGCCGCGGCCTCGGCCCCGAAGATGCCGGGCCCCCACTCGACCACGTTCAAGTACATCTCGAGGATGCGATCTTTGTCCAGGCGGTTCTCGAGTCGTCGGGCAACGATGAACTCCATGGCCTTCCGCACGAACGATCGATCGGTTCCGAAGTAGAGGTTCTTGGCGAGTTGTTGCGTGATCGTGCTTCGGCCACGCAACTCCGATCGGTTCTCCAAGACGTAGCGGAGCGCATCGGCGAGCGCGCTCCGGTCGGCCGCGCTCCACCAAGAGAACTCGTCATCACCGGTCCAGCGCACCTCTTCGGCGAGCGACACCCAGTCGATGCCGCGGTGCTCGCGGAAGCGGTAGTCCTCGGCCACCACGACAGCCCGTCGCAGAGCGGGAGCGATGTCGTCCAGCGGAACCCACTCCTGGTACAGCTCGAAGTCCGTGCCCTCGCGTCGAGCTTCGCGAATACGTTGCTCCATGAGGGAGGTGCGTTCAGGATTCCGACCCACGAGCCCCCACGGGAAGGGTATCACCACGAACCAGACGACGAGTCCGAGTACCGAGCTCGCCCCCAATAGCACGAGCAGCAGGTTTCGGCGTCTGCGTCGGGGGCGCTCCTCGTGCGTTTTCTGTTCGATCTCGGACTTCAGTTTGGCTTCTCCCACGAGAGGCGTCCGCCGTGAACTTCGGGCCGTGTGCCTGAAGCTCCTTCGCACGTCTTATAGAACGTAGGCATCCGAGTGCCGTTCCACCTTCGACCCAGAGCCCCCCTAGCCGCCCCCCAAGGTTGGCCCTAGACTGTCGCCCCGACAGGTTGCTAGGTTGGCATTCCGAACGGTCGAGACTGAAGGAGGAGGTTCCAAGCATGGCCGAGAAACCCGCGCCAGCGCCCGCGAAAGCCAAGGGGGCGTCGCAAGCCGATGTGGCCCACAAGCCCTTCGGCGTGCTCCTGGCGAGCGCACCGCCCAAGATGACGGGTGGCATATCGTCGGGCATTCTGTCGACGATCTTCCACGTGGCCCTCGCCGCGACCCTGGTTTCTACGACCATGGGGTCCGGGGAGGAAGAGGAAGAAGAGGTCACTCAGATCGTCGAGATCGTCGAGGAGACCTCGGTTCCGCCCCCGCCGCCACCGCCGCCACCGCCGGAGCTCCAAGCGGAAATGCCGGACGTCACCGTGATCTCCCAGTTGGAGATGCCGACGGTGATCTTGAGCGCCATCCCCGCGCCCCAGATGGACGTGGTGTTCGATGCTCGCGCGCTCGCAGCAGGCACTGGTACCGTCACGCAGGCTGCAGCGGCCCGTCAGGACTCGACCGAGGCCAACCCGGACCAACCGGGCTTCACGCCGATGACGGTGCGTCCTCAGTTGTTGAATTCAGAAGAAGTGCAGAGGGTGCTGATTCGTGAGTACCCTGCGGTGCTCCGCGACGCCGGAATCGGCGGCGCGCCCGTGCTCTGGCTCTACATCGGTACGAATGGCGCCGTGGAGCGCACGCAGGTGCAGGAGACGAGCGGATTCGACGCGCTCGACCAAGCGGCAGCCAACGTCGCCCAGGTCATGCGATTCACACCTGCGCAGAATCGTGACCAGACGGTCGCGGTGTGGGTGCAGATTCCGATCCGCTTCCAGGTCATCAACTAGGTAGCACCGAGGCTGGTCCAGGGCCGGTGCGCGTGCGCGCCGGCCCTGAGTGTCGATAAAAAATCGAACCCGGGCGCCGTGTGCGCCCCACAATGGAGGAGTGTAGCACATGGGCCTGTCGTTGCTCGAACTTTGGGAGACCATGGGATGGTTCGCTAAGGGCATCGTTTACACGCTCTTCGCGATGTCCCTATTCGCCATCACGGTTTCCCTCCAGCGTTGGTGGGACCTGCGTAAGTCACGCAAGGAGACGGTCAAGTTCACGCCGAAGCTCGCTCAGGCGCTCGAGGCGCAGGACATGGCCGCTGCCCAGGCAGCTGTCGAGAAGCACGCCAAGAGCCATCTCGCGGCTGCCTACAAGGGCGTCTTCTCGGCGCTCCGCAGCCACGTGGCCGACGGCAGCCTCAGCCCGGTCGAAGTGGCCGCGGCGCAGCGCACCGTGGAGCTGAACAAGCTGGAGCAGGTGGCTCGCTTCCGCCGCGGTCTCGGCGTGCTCGCGACCGTCGGCTCGACGGCTCCGTTCGTCGGACTCCTCGGAACGACCATGGGCGTCGTGAACGCCTTCACCGGTATGGCCGACATGGGCAGCGGTGGTCTGACCGCGATCTCGGCCGGTATCGCCGAGGCGCTCATCACGACCGCCTTCGGACTCCTCGTGGCCATTCCGGCGGTGTGGTTCTACAACTACTTCACGAACCGCGTCGAACTGGTCAGCATGGAGATCGACTACGGGAACAAGGAGTTCCTGAACTTCATGCTCGTGCTCGAGTCGCGGCTCCGTTCGGGAGGTAAGACCGCATGAGCATGAGCACCGGCGGTGACGCAGGACTACAAGGTGACATCAACGTCACGCCGATGGTCGACGTCATGCTGGTGTTGCTCATCATCTTCATGGTGGTGACGCCGATGCTGCTCCAGGGCTTCACGGCCACGCTTCCTCAGGGCGAGAACCTGTTGGAGCGTCCGGCGGACGAGGCCCGCGTCACTCTGGGCATCGACATCGCGGGGGATTGGTACATCAACCGCGAGCGGATCGACCCCGCGAACGCTCAGGCGCTTCTCACGGCACAGTTCGCGGCGCAGCCGGACGACAAGGTGCTCTTCCTTAAGGCGCACCACGATCTGCCGTACGAGGAGATCGCGGTGGCGATGGAGGTTGGGCGCAGGGCCGGAGCGCGCGTGCTCGCAGCAGTATCCGATCCTACGCCAGGCTCGCAGCGCGAGCCGGAAGGAGCGCACTAGCCATGTCGATGTCGACAGGTGGTGGAGCAGCTCGATCGATGGCGGAACCCAACCTGACGCCGATGATCGACGTCTTGTTGGTGTTGCTCGTGATCTTCATTCTGGCGCAGCAGGTTCTCCAGCGGAGCATCGACGTACAGCTCCCGGTGGACAAGGATGATCCAGCCGAGCCAGGACTGGCGCCCATCGTGCTCGAGTTCGACGCGAGCGGGGCGATGTTCTTGAACAAGACGTATGTGACCGAAACCGACCTGCCCGCGATGCTCACCATGGTCTACGCCGACCGCCCGGACAAGCTGCTATTCGTCAAGGCGATCAAGGGCGTGACGTACGGACAGGTGTTGGCTGTGATGGACGTGGCGAAGGGCGCCGGAGTCGAGGTGCTCGGAGCGATGTTGCCGACGCCCGAGGAATGGGCGCAGGCACGTCCGGCCGGCTTCTAGGGCTCGCTTCTAGGGTCCAGGGTCGGGAAGCGCGATGGCGTTCGAGGCCGCGGCGAAAGCCGCGGCCTCTTCGCTTTTCGGGGGTCGGTGCCGACCTGCCTTGACCTCGGGCATGAAGTTTCCAGGCTTCTGCCGACATGATTGCGCGCGTCCGTACCGCCTTCCGGGCCCTGAAGCACCGCAACCTGCGGCTTTTCTTCGTGGGCCATGGGGTCTCGCTCGTCGGCACGTGGATGCAGCAGGTGGCCATGAGCTGGCTCGTCTATCGGCTCACCGACTCGGAGCTCCTGCTCGGCGTCATCGCTTTCGCCGGCCAGTTCCCTGGCCTGATCATGGCCCCCTTCGCAGGCGCGTTGGTCGATCGGTGGAATCGCCATCGCATGGTGGTGGTCGCTCAGGCGCTGCTCATGATCCAGGCGACGGTGCTGGCCGCTCTCGTCCTCAGCGGGCGCGTCGAGGTCTGGCACCTCATCGCGCTCGCGATTTTCTCTGGACTGGTGAACGGAGCGGACATTCCTGCGCGCCAGTCGCTGCTGGTGCGGTTGGTCGGGGGCACCGAGGATCTGCCGAACGCGATCGCGCTCAACTCCTCCATGTTCAATGGCGCGCGCCTGATCGGGCCTGCTGTCTCAGGAGTCCTGATCGGATGGGTGGGGGAGGGGCCGGTCTTCCTGCTGAACGCCCTCAGTTACGTCGCGGTATTGGCCGCGCTGCTCGCGATGAGACTCCCTCCTGAAGGGGGGGGCGTATCGGGGGACGTGCTCACCCACATTCGGGAGGGATTCGCGTACGCGTTCGGCTTCGCTCCGACTCGGGACATGCTGATCCTGTTCGCGGGTGTGTCGCTCTTCGGCGTCCCGTACATCGTGCTGCTGCCCGCCTTCGCGCGGGATGTGCTGGGGGGGGATGCACGCACCCTCGGTGTCCTGACTTCGTGCGCGGGGCTGGGTGCATTCGCTGGTGCGCTCTCCCTCGCGGCTCGTGACTCGTTAGCCGGCATCGGCAGGCTGGTCGTGCGGGCTACTGCGGCTCTCGGGGTGGTGCTCGTCATGTTCGCGGCGTCCCGGACGTTCTTCTTGTCGGGCGCGCTGCTCGTGCTGAGTGGGTTCGCCCTCATGTTGGCCACTGCGTCCGTGAACACCGTGATCCAGACCCTGGTGAGCGACGACATGCGTGGGAGGGTCATGAGCCTGTATGCCATGGCATTCATCGGCGTCACTCCCGTGGGCAGCTTGGTCGGCGGTGCCATCGCCACCCGACTCGGCGCACCCATTACGGTGGCGGTCGGCGGGCTCGGCTGTGTCGCGCTGGCGGCCCTGTTCAGCCCGAGGCTCTCCCACCTCGGAGACGAGATCCGGCAGCGGAGGGGGGCGCCCGGTGGCGTGCTTCCCGAGGTGGCTCGCGGCCTGCAGACGGCCACCGAACTGCGGCCCAAGACCTAAGCGGAACCCGGACACCACCCTCGACCGTATCAGAGACTATGAACGCAACACGAAACCTTCGATGGCTTCTGGCAGCTACGGGCTTGTTCGCGGCGGCAGCCTGTATCGGCCCGGGCGGAGCGGCCTTCGACCCGGGCGACGACATCGATGAGACGAGGTATGGCGCGATCGAGGTGTCGGTCATAACGACCGGAGCGACCCCCGACCCAGACGGCTACGTGGTCGGGCTCGACGAGTCGACGGAGCTGCTCGTTGCCACCAATGGCGGCGTCACGTTCAGCCCTGTGGCTCAGGGGTACTATTCGGTCCGGCTCAGCGGTGTCGAGGGGAACTGCTCGATACCGGGCACTCATCCGGCCTCGGTCTACGTGTTCGCCGACACGACGCAAACCGTCCACTTCGACGTAGAGTGCCCCTGACGCCGAGGTGATGTGCGCGGTCGCTAGCCCTGATCGAACCCGAGGCGAGTGAGCACCCCGACCAGGAGTCGCACGCACCCCTGAACGTACACCTCGGTCGAGAAGGCCTCGGGTACGGCGGATCCGATCGAGAGCACTTCGTAGATCTCGGTCGCCGCGAGGCGCGACTGGTCCCAGTAGGAGACCTCGGCGTGAAGCGCCATCTGGACCTGGGGCGTGCCCTGCGGAATCCAGTCGGTACCGGTGCATTCGGCCATCACGTGAGGTTGGGCTGGATCGAACTCGCCCTGGCCGGTCACCCGCTGCATACCCTGCGCCCGAAGCGCTTCCAGGAGTTGGTCATCCAGCCTTCCCTCCTCCGTGCTCTGGGAGGACGCATACGCGAGCTGAACGATGGCGCGCCGGTCCCTGAGGACAGCCAGCCACCCCCATCCGTCCACATCGTCCCGCACCACGATCTGCGAGAGGGCGACATGAGGCAGGAGGGCGAGCGCCAGTGCCACGAGCGCGGCCGATCGCGACCAATGCATGAGCAAGATCCTATCGAGTCTTGGGTTCGAGGGTCGTGAATCTTACTCCCGGGTTTGGCTTTCGACCAACCTCGGGTCCGGACTGACGGTACGGGTCTCGGACCATAGATTGCGACGAGTCGATCACCCTCTCGCCGAGTCCGCCTGTGCGTCATTCGATACGGATCGTATCTCTCGTCGCGACCGTTCTCTCGGCCCTTCCGCTCGGCGGGGGCGTGGGAGCACAGTGGTCGGAGACGGACACCCGGCGAATCGCCGACAACGTGTCCGTTCTCCGCCTCGCGCCAGACCTTTCCCACCTCCGCCCCGGCGAGCGTGCCGCAGTCGAGAAGCTGCTCGACGCCGGTCGCATCTTCCAGGAGATGTACGAGGACCAGAACCATCCGGATGCGATCTGGGCCCGCGGGAGTGCGGTGCCGGGGAGCGATGCCGAGATCCTCTATCGACTCTATCAAGGCCCCGTCGGGACCAGCGGCTCGAACCAGCGCGTGCCCTTCCTCGATGTGCGCCCGGAGTACCCGGGTCGGAATGTCTATCCGCTCGACCTCTTGGCCGACGAGATGGACGCCTATCTCGCGTCTCACCCCACCGAACGTGCAGCCCTGCTCGGGGTGCGCACAGTCGTGCGACGCGCCACCGCGGAGAATCTTCGCGCGGACCTGGCCGTCCTCGAGGGGCAGCCGGGCCTGAAGCTACTCCACCCGACGCTCGAGCCGCGGCTCGAGGCACTTCGGGCCGCTCCGTCGCGCACCTCCTTCTACGCCGTGCCCTACGCGGTGGCCTACAGCGGTCGACTCCGGCGTGTCCAGCAGCTCCTGCTAGAGGCGGCTGAGGCGGTCCGCGATGAGGATCCCGACCTGTCCGCGTACTTGGCAGTGCGCGCCACGGACATGCTGACCTCGAACTACGAAGCCGGAGACGCCGCCTGGGTGAGCGGACAGTTCGTGAACCTGAATGCGCAGATCGGTAGCTACGAGACGTACGACGACGCCCTCTTCGGCGTGAAGGCGTTCTACTCGCTCAGCCTGCTGGTGCGTGACCGCGCGCGGAGCGACGAGCTGGCGGCCGCGCTCACCGACATCCAGGAGATCGAGAACAGCCTTCCGTACGACCGCCAGAAGAGCGTGCGCAGTCAGATCCCCGTGGGCGTCTACAATGTGGTCGCCGACTTCGGCCAGTCACGGGGAACCAACACCGCGACCATTCTCCCGAACGACGCCGACCACGCGCGGAAGTACGGCCGCACTATCCTGCTCCGCTACAACATCATGACGGAGCCGCAGCTCTTCGCGGGTGCAAGGGGTAGGTTCTGCGCCGCGATGGCCGAAACGCACTGCGCGGAGCTCTCCATAGAGGGGAACTTCGAGCGCACGCTCTGGCACGAGATCGGCCACTACCTGGGTGTCGACCGAACGAACGACGGCCGCACACTCGACGACGCGCTCGGCGCCGTATCGAACCTCTACGAAGAAATGAAGGCCGATCTCGTTTCTCTGTTCTCGGCTGGTAAGTTGCACGAGAGCGGGCATTACACCGACGCCGAGCTGCGCTCGTTCTACGCAGGGGGCCTTCTGCGGGTGCTTCAGTTCGGTCCGCCGAGGCGCGATCAGCCCTACCAGACCATGCAGCTGATGCAGTGGAATTGGTATCTGAGTCGCGGTCTGGTCGCACTGGAGGACGGGCGCCTCCGCGTTCGCTACGACCGGTACCCGGCGGCGGTGGAGTCGCTGCTTGCTGAGGTGCTCGCCATCCAGGCCGCGGGGGACACGGCGCGCGCCGAGCGTTTCATAGACGAGTGGACCGCGTGGGACCCAGCGGTGCACGGGGTCGTGGCGAATGCGATGCGCGGCGCACCCGCAGCGAGTCGGATCTGGCTCGTGCGCTACGGGGCGTTGGACGAGTAGGGGGCGTCTGAATGAGATGTGGGGCGCCCGGCCCTTGCCTGCGTCGCACCTGGGCCCAATCCTGAAGTCGATATGACCGGCCGTTCCTCATTGGAGGTGCGATGAACGCCACTCGCTTCGCTTGTTCGTTCGTCACCATCCTGCTTCTCCCCGTCTCCGTGAGCGCGCAGTATCCCGCGCGGGACGGCACGGTCGCCAATCGGGGTCCGTACGTGCTGGCCGCAGCCGACTTCGGCATCGATCCGGCGTCGGTCACCTTCACGAAGGACATCGCGCCCATCCTGCAGCGCAGCTGCCAGAGCTGCCACCGCGCGGGCGGCGGCGCGCCGATGGCGCTGACGACGTACCAGGATGCGCGGCGCTGGGCAAACCGAATCCAGGAGCGCACGGCGATCCGCGACCGCATGGGCGCCATGCCGCCGAACTTCGTGGAGCCCGGCGTGGGCATCCAGGAATTCAAGAACGATCACCCGCTCAGCGATTCCGAGTTGGCGATGATCCAGGCCTGGGTCGAGAACGGTGCGCCCGAGGGTGACCGGGCCGACCTGCCTTCCCCGATCGAGTGGCCTTCCGATCGCGGATGGACGCTCGGTGAACCTGACCTGATCGTGACGGGTCCGGACATCACCATGCCGCCCGTAGGTCCGGATCGTTGGGGTGACATCGGCCTCGTGCCCACCGGCTTGACCGAGGATCGTTACGTGATGTCGGTTGAAGTGCGCGAGATCAACGACATTCCGACGGACCAGGCGGTCACGACCGTGGGTGGGCGCTACATCTTCCACCACATGACGTACCAGAGCGGTGTACTCAACGATGATCGCTCCGGTCTCGTGGACGGGACGTCGCAGGGGTGGCCGATTCACGAGGTGGGCCGCAACGCCGACCAGTTCGGCGACGGCGTGGGCATGCTGCTCCAAGCCAACTCGGCACTTTCGCTCAGCGCGTCGCACCTGCACTCGACCGGCTGGCGTGAGACGACCGGGCGGCTCGAGTTCGGTTTCCGGTTTCACCCCGCGGGGTACGAGCCCGAGTATCGGCGTGCCGGTGGCTCGGGCGGCAATGGAATCGACGTGGACATCCGGCCCAACCAAGGCGGTCAGGAGTTCCACTCCTATCGCGTGCTTTCCGAGCACACCAAGATCGTCGCGTTCGAACCCCACCTACACGCGCCGGGCGTGCGCATGTGCCTCGAGGCGATCTGGGGCATCAACCGCTTCACGCTCAACTGCGTTGGCTATGACCACAACTGGGTGAAGCAATACCTCTATGAGGAGGACTCGGCGCCGCTCCTCCCCAAGGGGACGATCCTCCACATCACCGGCTATCTCGATACCACGGAGCAGAACCCGAACCTGGCCGATACGCGCAACTGGGCGGGGGGCGGACGGCGTTCCGTAGCGAACATGTTCATCGACCTCGGACAGTCGGTGACCCTGACCGAGGAACAGTTCCAGCGCGAGATGGCCGAGCGCCGGGCGCGCATGACGGACCGCAACCAATACGACATCGGCTGCCCGCTCTGCTGGGCTCCGCAGATGATGGTCTCGGAGCAGGAAGATCAGGGTCAGGACGGGCCGAGGGATCAGCAGTGATGCACAGGCTGGCTTCCGTTGCGGCGGTGGCGCTCCTCGCGAGCGCACCCGTCGCCGCCCAGGACCTCACGGGCACGGTCCAGTACATGCGGGGGCAGATTGTGTCGCCGTCCTACGAGGGCTGGTGGCCGAACGAGGATGGCTCGTTCACACTCTTCTTCGGCTACTTCAATTCGAACTGGGAGCAGGAGTTCGATATTCCGGTCGGCCCCGAGAACCACTTCACGTTGGTGGATGCGGGAGCACTCGACGACCTCTCGCGCGAAGCCTACCAGACCGTTGGTGCCGACCAGGGCCAGCCGACGCACTTCTATCCCCGGCGCAACCCGTTCCTGTTCACCTTCCGCGTACCGGCGGACTTCGGCGAAAAGGAATGGGTGTGGACGTTGAAGACGCAGGGGCAGACCGTTCGCGCGTACGGCATGTTGGCGACGGACTACCTGATCGATCCGCAGGTGATCTCAACGGAGGTGGGCGGCAACTTCGGCAGCCTCGACGACCGGCTGCGGACGAACCTCGCCCCCGAGCTGACCGTCGAGGGGAGCGAGCGCCGCTCCGTGCGGGTCGGCGAGGCGGTAGCGTTGGTGGCGCGCTCGAATGACCCCGACAACTATCCGCCCCGGTCGAATCGCCGGCTCCCCACGACGACCGAGGAGCTCTATCGGCCGCCCACGGGCGTCGTGGTCCAGGGGGCCCCGGGCCTGAGGATGTCGTGGATGGTGTACCGTGGACCCGCGCGCAACGTCACGTTCTCGCCGACCCAACTGAAGACGTGGATGGATTCTCGCGTCTACGGAAACTCTGGGTGGTCGCCGCCCTACGTGTTGCCCGAGGTGCCGGCCGACGGTCGGTGGGAAGCGCAGGCCACGTTCGCGGAGCCGGGAGAGTACGTGCTCCGAGCGGTAGCGAGCGACGGCTCGATGTTCACCTACCGCGACGTGACCGTCGCGGTGGCTCCACTCGCGCGCTGACTAGCTCCGCTTCGGTGGCCAGGGTACGAAGGCCGACGTGCGTCGCACATAGTCGGCGTAGCCGGGTCGTGTCGCGCTGAGGCCCTGCTCGAGCAGGGGGACCCCCGACACGCGGAGCAGGAGCCAGGTCATGATCACGGGCGCGAAGATCGTCCACCACGCACCCGCACCGGCCGCGAGTCCGAAGAAGCCCCACCACACGACCGCGTCGCCGAAGTAGTTGGGGTGCCGGCTGTAGCGCCACAGGCCGGTGTCGAGCACGCGGCCCTTGTTGGATGGATCGGCCCTGAAGCGGGTGAGCTGCGCGTCAGCGAGGGACTCCAGGAGCAGCCCGATGAGGACGAGCGCCACCCCCACGAAGTCCAACGTGCGCAGGTCGCCGGGGGCTCGCACCGCTGCGAACAGGGGCGCCGAGACGATCCAGAGGATCACGCCCTGGAGCCAGAAGACCCGGAAGAGGCTGACGCGTCCCCATCGATCCCCGTACTCGGTGCGCATCGCCACGTAGCGGGGATCTTCGCCCTGACGGCGATTGCGGCGAAGCAGGTGGATGCCGAGCCTCGCCGACCATGCGAGGACGAGCAGAAGAACGAGGGCGACGCGAGGACCGAGTCGACCGTCGGCGAGGTGGTAGGTGAACGCCACGAGCGTGAAGCCCGGCCCCCAGAAAGCGTCGATGATGCTCGCATCGCGGAGTCGGAGGCTGACGAACCAGAGGACTGTGAGTGCTGCCAGAACGACGATGAGCCCGGCCCCGGCGACGACGGGACCCGTCATGGCGTGCGCGTATCCCGCCAGACGATCTCCTCTCGGATCACCGCGCCCAAGTCCGGGCAGTCGCCGCTGCCGTTTCCCGTGATGCCGCCGTCGGGGTGACAGACCAGCGCGCCTTCCGAGTCGTAAAGGTCACTGAACACGTCACAGCAACGCGAGGGCAGGAAGTAATAGACCCCTGCGGCGTACTCCCGCCGCGCGATGAATGCCGGTGGGTTTGCGACCGGCTCGGCTTCCTGCCGGGCGATGAACTGGAGCAGCCACTCTGGGCGGGTGTCGGTCGCGGTGGTGCCGCAACCGACGAGGGCCACCAGGAGGGCGAGATGAGGTGCGACGCGTCGCGTGTGCATGACTAACTATACGAACGGGAGCGTCGGGGCCAGACCGGTGGCCCAGGCCAGGCGGACTCCCTAGCTTCGCGCGGGTACGCCGCGGCCACGCATGCTGGGAGATGATCGCCATGCGCTCGTTCCTCGATCTCCGCTTCGCCCTCGCCCTCCTGGCCTTGGCAGCCTGCGCGGATCGTCCTGGGGTCGTCGGTGACGCCGCCGACCCTCAGGTCATCAGTGGCGTCGTGGAAGGAAGAGAGGGTCCAGAGGCCGGTGTGTGGGTCGTGGCCGAGACGGACGACCTGGGCACACCCTTCGTGAAGATCGTGGTCACCGACGACGCGGGCCGCTTCGTGCTTCCCGAGTTGCCCGCGGCGGAGTATTCAGTCTGGGTGCGCGGGTACGGACTCGCGGACTCCGACCCGATCGACGCCGCCCCGGGCGATGACCTAGTGCTCGCGGCCGCCTACGCGGCCACGCCGCAGGAGCAGGCTGCGGTCTATCCAGCGAGCTACTGGTACTCGCTCATGGAGGTGCCCCCGGCGGACCAGTTTCCGGGAACCGGCCCCGCCGGCAATGGCATCGACCCATCCCTGAGAACGCAAGCGGACTGGATCGACGTGCTCAAGCAGGGTTGTCAGCTCTGCCATCAGCTCGGGAGCCAGACCACGCGCGAGATCGCGCACATCCAGGACCGCTTCGCCTCGACGAAGGAGGCGTGGGACCACCGAGTCCTGTTCGGTCAGCGCGGCGTCCAGATGAGTGAGGTCATGACGGGCCTGGGGCGAGAGGTCGGGGTCACCCACTTCGCCGACTGGACGGATCGCATTCTGGCGGGTGAGCTGCCGCCTCAGCCGCCCCGCCCGCAGGGCCTCGAGCGAAACGTGGTGCTCACGCTCTGGGACTGGGGGAACGCCACCTCTTATGTGCACGACGAGGTCACGACGGACAAGCGCGACCCGACGGTGAACGCGGGCGGACTCGTCTACGGCGTCTCCATGTCGGACGACAAGCTGCTCATCGTCGATCCGAACACGCACGAGGCGCGCGACGTGAAGATCCCGATTCGCGATCCCGACACGGAGTCGTACTTCCCCACGACCCCCGACTTCGAGCCGTGGGCGTTCTGGGGGAACCGCATCGTGCTCGATGCGCCCGCGAACGTGCACAACCCGATGATGGACCAAGACGGCCGGGTGTGGCTCACGTCCAGGCTCCGCAACACCGCCGACAATCCGGAGTGGTGCCGCGAGGGCTCGGCGAACGCCTACGCGCGGTACTTCCCGCTCCAGACGAGCGGGCGCCAGGCCTCGGTCTACGATCCCGAGACCGGCGAGTTCACGCTGGTCGACACCTGCTACGGCACCCACCATCTGCAGTTCGGGGAGGACGCCGACCACACGTTGTGGTTCAGCGGCGACACCCGAGTGATCGGATGGCTTCGCACGGGTCCACTGCTCGATGGACCTGCGGGCCCACTCGTGACGCCAGTGGGCGACCGAGCTCCGGGGCGCCTCGCGCTGCGCGAGGAGTCCTCGCAGGGGTGGTGCCCCACCGTCATCGACACGAACGGCGACGGGCGCATCACCCGCCCGTGGAACACGGGCAACGGACCGCGCGATCCGCGTCGCGACACGCAGATGACCGGCTTTGCCTACGGCATCATCGTGAACCCGGTCGACGGTTCGGTGTGGGTGGCCCGCACGGGCGGCGTGCCCGGTCGCATCCTCCGGCTCGAGCTTGGCGACAATCCCCCGCTCACCTGCAAGACCGAGGTCTACGAGCCGCCCTTCCAAAATCCTGCGGTGCCGGCGGACCAGTGGGGTTACTCGCCGCGCGGAATCGACGTAGACCGTAACGGCGTCATCTGGACCGCTCTGTCAGGGAGCGGACATCTCGCCAGCTTCGATCGCTCGAAGTGTGCGGTACTCAACGGCCCTACCGCGACCGGCCAGCACTGCCCCGAAGGGTGGACGCTCCACCCGACGCCCGGCCCGCAGATGAAGAACGTGGAGGGGTCCGGAAGCGCTGACTTCCACTATTACAACTGGGTGGACCAGTTCAACACGCTCGGCATGGGCGAGAACGTGCCCATCGCGAACGGCACGACGTCGGACGCTCTGCTCGCGCTCGATCCCGCGTCGGGCGAGTGGGTGGTGATGCGCGTACCCTATCCGCTGGGATTCTACTCACGGGGCCTCGACGGCCGCATCGACGATGCGAGCGCCGGGTGGAAGGGGAGGGCGGTGTGGGCCGACTTCGGCACCAACATCCCCTGGCACCTCGAGGGCGGCCCTGGCACAACCAGTAAGATCGTGAAGTTCCAGCTGAGGCCGGACCCGCTGGCGTACTGATGGGGGCGGCGGCCGCGACCGCGCGGCCGCCGTGCGTGTCTACTGTTGATGGTCCTCGCGCACGTGCGCGGCCAGAACGTCACGCCCGAACTCGGCCCCGAACTCCCGCCACCCCGAGTGGATGTGATTCGGGTCGTTCATGGTATTGGACATTTCGATGAGGAAGGTCGGTCCCTGCACGCGGAAGTAGGACATTTCTCCGCGCTTGGTTCCGCCCGCCCAGGCGAAGCGCAGGTTGTCCACGCCTGCGCGCTCGACCTTCGCGAGCCGGAGCGCCGCGATCTCGTCGTTCATCACGTCGGTGTAGGCGTGCACGATCTCCATGAGCAGCTCGCGCTGTGCGGGCGTGAGCGCACGACCTTCGATGCCCACGGGCGCGAGAGGCGTGGGGTCGAGCGCAACCCGTGCGAGCACATCCCGCACGTTGATGTCCGATTGGATGGCCGTCGAGCGTTGCGCTGCGTCGAGTGAGCCCAGCAAAGCGCGGCCCGCATCCTCCTGGCGTGCCAGCGCGCGCATGCCGCGGCGTGGGCCATCCGGCACCTCCGCGGGGCTCGCCGCCAGGAAGGTCGGTGAGCTGACCGTGATATCGCCCTCGACCACGGTGAACTGGAGCGACAGGTGGTGTCCCTCGAAGCGCCACCCCCACGATCCCGACGTGGAAGGCGTTCCGAACACGGAGACGAAGTAGCGCTCCGCATCGCGCGTGAACTGTCCGCGGCCCCCCTCGAGTAGGCTCAGGATCCCTTCGGTCTCCATGATCTGTGTGGCCGTCATGTAGCCGCGCTGACTGAGACCCGTGCGCAGTAGTGCATGCGCGGCCTCCTTCTGTTGCGCGCCCATCTCCCCGATGGTCACGCCTTGTCGAGCGAAGGTCTCCGTCGGAATGAAGTGGAAGCGAAGACGGTCGGGCGCCTCGAAGGGGAATGCCACGCGCGTGCGCTGCTCGGCGGGCAGGGCCGCGAGGAAGCGGTTGGCCGCTTCGGCCATCTGGGCGACGTTGCGCAGGGATACCCGCATCGCGCCTAGGCCCGCCACGGCAACCAATGCGAGCGCGAGCGGGACGCGAACCATCGTGGACGGCTTCATGGACTCTCCTTGCCGGGGCAGGTGGCCAGAGTAGATCGCCCGCCCAGGGGGGGCAAGCGGACCGCGCCTTGGCGCGCGCAGGGCGATCCGGGCGTCCGCCGGGGTGACGGCGTGTCACGGCAGTTGTAGAATCTCGCCAGAACCTCACGCGGAGGTCGTGCATCGATGGCCGGGATTGGACGCGGGACAGCACTGCTCACAGCTGGCTTCCTCAGCGGGGCGTGCGCCGGAGGCGAGAGCGTCCGTGTCGGTACGGTGCCTCTCTACACCGACCTGGGCGACCACCATTACTCCATCACCACGAGTGATCCGCTCGCGCAGCAGTACTTCGATCAGGGCCTCCGGCTCTACTACGCGTTCAATCACAGCGAGGCAATCCGAGCCTTCCGCGAGGCCCAGCGGCTGGACCCCGAGTGCGCCATGTGCTGGTGGGGAGAGGCGCTCGCCTGGGGTCCGAACATCAACCTGCCCATGGATTCGCTGTCGGGCGTCGCAGCCTATCAGGCCGCGGAGGGCGCCCTTGCGGTCCGAGGCAGCGCGGAACCTCGCGAGCAGGTCCTTATCGACGCGCTCGCCACGCGTTACTCAGCTGTTCCGCCGGCGGATCGCCGGGCGCTCGATCGGGCGTACGCCGAGGCCATGGCCGAGGCAGCCGCTGGCTATCCCGAGGATCACGAAGTGGCTGTGCTTTACGCGGAGTCGCTGATGGACCTCCGCCCCTGGGACTACTGGACGCCCGAGGGTGAGCCGGCGGAGGGAATCGCCACGGCGCTTGCACTTCTCGAGGGCGTGGCGGCCGCCGCCCCGAATCACCCGGGTGCGTGTCATTTCTACATTCACGCGGTCGAGAAGATCTACCCCGAGCGTGCCGTGGACTGCGCGGAGCGCCTCGCCGGTCTCATGCCCGGTGCGGGGCACCTGGTGCATATGCCGGCGCACATCTACGTGCGCGTGGGCCGGTACCTAGACGCGGTCGAGACGAACCAGCATGCCGTACACGCGGACGAGGCCTACATCGCCGATCAGCAGCCGATCATCGGCATGTACACGGCCGGGTACTATCCGCACAACTACGACTTCATCGCCTTCGCAGCCATGATGATCGGACGGAGCCAAGAGGCGATCGACGCGGCCGGCCGCGTGCCCACACTGCTGCCCGCCGAGTTGTTCGGCGCGCCCGGAATGGACTTCCTCCAGCATTGGTCGATCCGGCCGCTCCTTCTCCGCATTCGATTTGCACGGTGGGAGGAGGTGCTGGCCGAGCCCGCGCCCTCGTCGGAGCGCGCACATGCGCTCGCCATGTGGCACTACGCACGGGGCCGGGCCCTGGTGGCGACCGGCGACGCCGCCGGCGCGGCGGTCGAGCTCGAGGCACTGCGAGAGATCGCCGGACGTCCCGAGCTACGCACGCTCAAGTTGGAATACAATATGTCCGCCGACCTGTTGGGGATCGCTGAGCGTGTGCTCACAGGCTGGTCCGAGGCCGCGGCCGGCCGTTTCGGCCCCGCGACCGAGGTGCTACGCGAGGCTGTGCGTCGCGAGGACGCTCTGCTGTACGGTGAGCCCCCCGAATGGACTGTCCCGGCCCGTCAGGACCTGGGCGCGGTGCTGCTTCAGGCGGGTCGTCACGCCGAGGCCGAACAGGCCTTCCGGGAGGACCTCGGTACGTTTCCCGACAACGGTTGGTCCCTCAGCGGGCTGGCGGAGGCGCTGCGTCGGGGTGGGCGCAGCGCGGATGCCGACACGGCGCTGGCCGACTTCCAGCGCGTATGGGGCACCGCGGATGTAGCGCCCCCGACCTGGTAGGTCGGCTCCCTAGCGCACCCGCACGTACTTCTGGAGCCGGCGCGGAGCGGGCTCGCCTCCGTACAGGTTTCCCCGACGGTCCACGGCTACGAACTCGGCGCCGTTGCCGGCGGTCTGGCGCGGGTCGCCCCACATGTAGGGGATGAACTCGGTGACCCAACCCTTCTCGGCGTCCCCGATACGGATGCCCATCTCCCAGCCGGGGTTCTGGACGTCGTCCGACTCCGAGTCCGCCACATAGATCCGCCCGTTGTCGTCGAAGGCGATCCCGCTCGGCCGCCCGTACTGGGTCCAGGTGGCGAGGTGCGCCCCCTGCTGATCGAAGATCTGGATGCGATTGTTGCTGCGGTCCCCCACGAACACGCGTCCACGGGGATCGATGTCGATCGCATGGAGCGTGCGGAACTCACCAGGCCCGTACCCCGTGCGCCCCCAAGAGAGGAGGAACTGACCGTTGCGGTCGTACTTCAGGATGCGGTTGTTGCCGTTCTCGTTGTGGCCGTCCGCAATGAAGACGCTCCCATCCGCTGCGACGATCACATCGCTCGGGGCGTTGAACTCGTAGTTGCCGGTTCCGGCCACACCGGGGGTGCCGAGCGAGAGCAGCATGTCCCCGGTTCGGCTGAACTTCACCACCCGGTGGCCGCGCCGGTCCCCGGCCGGAATGCGCGCCGAGGACACCGCGTCGGTGACCCAGACGTTGCCGTCGGGATCCACGTCGATGCCGTGCGGCCAGATGAACATGCCTCCGCCGAAGCTCTCGACGACATTGCCGTTCAGGTCGAACTGGATGATCGGATCTAGGTTGGAGTCGACGCACTCGTTCCCGAACCGATCGGGCGCCGAGGCGTCGCAACGGATGACCGCCCAGACGTGGGTGCCGTCCGGATCCATCGTGACCTTCCCCACCGCCCCCATCTGGCGACCGGCCGGGAGCTGCGCCCAGCCATCCACGAGACGATAGGGACTCGGGCCCGACTGCGCGGAACCCGAAGTCGGTCCTCCCGAGAACGCGACGACGAGCGCGCACGCGAGCGCACGCGAGGGGGTCGTCAGTGCGCGAATCGACATGGTTCACCTCGGGCGAGGGGGGCACGCTTCAAGGTGCTGACCGTACGCCCCGGTCGAGCCGCGAGCAAGCCGCGATCAGGGCGCCGGTTCGCGGACTGCACCCACGGGCTGACCGAATGCGAGACCGAAGTTCTTGGCCTCAAGGTCGAAGAGCCGGTAGTCGCAGGTGAGCTCCTCTCCCGCCCGGATGGCGCGCGTGGTCACGGTGTGCTCTCCACCCGTATCGTCACAGTTGGGCTGCTCCGAGTGGTTCATGTACTTCGCGTTGTCGCCACAGAGCACGTAGACCCCGGAGTCCTCCTGATACAGATAGTGCCGGAGGCGCGACTGGAACGGTTCGGGGAAGAGCATCAACTCGGCGGGGGTAATTCTCCAGTCGATTCCTTCCGTGTACTCCCAGATGACGGAATGGGCGGGTAGGTCGGTGGCCGCGAAGAGGCCCATGCCCGCGATGGGGCTGGAGGCCACGTAGGTGGGCACGCGGAGCATTCGGTTCCAGTCGCTCTTCGAGCCCCTGCGTCCGCTCGCCCGGGCGGGGCCCATGGAGGCGAGGCCCCCGGTTCGTCTGTGATCGGAGCACCCGGCGAGGCGAGCCGCTCCGGCTGCGCAAACGAGTTGCGCAGCGTGACAATAGGGTCATCGAGGGCGCGCTTCAATATGGCCCGCGCGCGGAATGGACACCTTCTGGCGACAGCGGGAGGCGCACCCTCAGATTGGGTCACCTCTTCCAGGAGATCCGTCATGCAGAATGAGTCGAGCAAGACGCCTCGCGCCGTGATCGCGGGCGTGTTTGCGGCGGCGGCTCTCGTCGGGATCGTCGCTCTCTCCGGACGCCCCGAGCCGATGGCCGCGCAGCAAGCACCGCAGCAGACGCCGAGCAGGTTCATGGGCGGCAACCCGACCCAGGACAGCATCCGCGACACGAGGACGCAGCGGCTGCGTTTCCCGGCGGGTAGCCGCTCGAACTGGCACACGCACGCTGGATCGGGGCAGCTTCTCATGCTCGAGGCCGGCCGGGCCCTCACCCAGGTGCGCGGGCAGCCAGTCTACGAGATCGGCCCGTTCGAGCCGTGGTACACTGCGGAGGGGGTCGAGCATTGGCATGGCGCGCATCCCGACCAGGAAGCCGTCCAACTCACCATCTACGGCGGCACGGTGAACTGGCTCGAGCCTGTGGACGACGCGACTTACCGGGCGCCGTCGCGGCGGATGTAGGCGGACGAAGGGGCGACGTCGGCGGGGACGATCCGCGCCGCCGGCGTCGCTCCCGGAAGGTCGCGCTTGCTACCCCGCGGCGCCGAACCGAATGTTGCACTATGTCGACCCACGGTCGTGCGATCGTCGTTTTCCTGATGGGGTCGCTGGCGGCCACCGCCACCGCGGTCGCCTCGCAGCCGGCCCCTGCATCGCCTCCCACGCCCGTCGTCACCTGGACGCCCGAGCGTCCCGGCGAGGGCGAACTCTTCACGGTCAGGGTCGCCTCGCCGAGCGACCGAGAGATCATCCTGCTGGTGGGAACCGCGGGCAGCGAGGCGCTCCACTTCGAGCGCACCGCCGATGGTGCGTTCGAGAGCCTCGCGGCGGTTCCCCTCGGTGTGCGCACGGCCTTATCCGTCGAGCTCAGTACGTTCTACGGCGATGGTCGCGAGGCGGTCTCCGAGCACGAGGTGCCTGTCACTCCGGGGGTCTACAATCACCGGAGCCTCACGGTCGCGCCCGAGCTCGGGTCGCCGCCGACACCCGAGCAGGCAGCGCGACGCGACCGCGAAGTGGAACGCGCGGCCGAGGTGTCCGCGAACGCACATCGCACGCCACGGCTTTGGGATGGCCAGGTCATGCTTCCCAAGACTGTTCGGCGCGTGACCAGTGGATTCGGAGACGGACGCGTCTTCAACGGACAGGTATCGAGCCAGCATACGGGGCTCGACTTGGACGGCGTGACCGGCGACACCGTGGTCGCGGCCGCGCGCGGCGTGGTCGAGCTCGTGGACCTCTTCGAGCTGGCCGGCAACATGGTGTACATCAACCACGGCGGCGGGCTCGTCACTGCCTACTTCCACCTGAGCGAGCAGCTCGTGGCCGAGGGCGACACGGTCGAGGTAGGCCAGCCGATCGGGAGGGTGGGTGCCACCGGCCGCGTCACCGGGCCGCACCTGCATTGGGTCGTGCGCTACGGGCAGACGAGCGTCGACCCGCGAAGCCTGATCGAATTGGCCGAGCGAGACTAGCCCGAAGTCTCGCTCAGCGCCGGACGGACGGAATCGGTCGGCCGTCTAGGTCGTTGGGGAACGGAACGCCGGCGAAGCGCGCCAAGGTCGGAGCGACGTCCACGGTGGCCACGCGTTCGCTCGAAAGCCCAGCGGCGATCCCCGCGCCCATGAACAGGAGCGGAACATGCCGATCGTAGAAGTAGGGGGAGCCGTGCGTGGTCACGAGCCCCGAGTTGATGTGGTTCGGCTGGTAGCGCACGTATACACCCGCGCGGGCCGTCGTGCTCGTGATACGCGTGCGCGAGTGGGAATTCGCTACGAAGACGGCGAAGGAGTCCACAGGTGGCAGCCGTTCGACCTCCTCGAACGTGTACGCGCCCGCAACGAACGGTAGCGAGCGAACGGCCTCGCGAATCGCCCACTCGCCGCCCGGCGCGGCGTAGGCAACCCGCTCGATAAGCGCGCGCCGCTCCGCCGCGGTGATGCGGCCAGCCGGCACCCCGGTCTCGGCTAGGTGCTCCGGAATTTCGAGCACGCCGTGGTCGGCCGAGAGCGCCATCACCCAGCGTCCCTCGCCGACCTCTCGATCGAGCGCATCGAAAAGCCGGTCGAGCTCGGCGTCGAGACGCAGCAGGTTGTCGAGCTGCTCACGACTCCCGGGTCCGAAGGTGTGCCCAATACGGTCCGTCTGAGAGAGTCCGATGCCGAGATAGTCGACGCTCCCGCGCTGCCCCAGGTCCAAGGCCCGGAGCGCCTCGATGACGAAAGAGACCACGGCACGGTCGGGGTAGGGCGTGGAGTCCCAGCGCCACTCGTTCAGCTCGAGCGGGTTCGACATGTCGACATGGTCGCGCGCCCGGTGCGGGAAGGTCGTGTGCGTGCGGTCGAACTCCCAGCGAGAGCTGTCGGGCCGACTGAGGGGGGCGAGGGAGTCCGGGACGATGGTCCCCCAGATGGTATCGCCGTACAGGCGCGGCATCTGATCGCGGTTGAAGCGCTGCACCCATTCCGGATAGAAGACCGCGTACGCCCTGGAGGTCACGAACCCGGCGACCTGTTCCGGAATCCAATAGACGGAGCCTCGCGCCTGCGCCATGAGTCCGATCGCCGACCGCTCCTTCTTGGCGATGGACACTGCGCGAGCGTTCGGATCCTGTGCGAGGACCCAGTCGGCGAGACCGGGCCGCAAGATGTTGCGCGGTCCCATGCCCTCGAGCTCTGGGTGCTCCAAGATCGGGGCGTCGGGGTCGGACATGGAGTAGACCTCGCGCCACCCATCGCCGTCCCGCTCGACCCACTCGTTGCCGACGATACCGTGGCGCGCAGGGTACACGCCGGTGCCCAGCGTGGTGTGGCCTACCGCGGTGACCGTGACTGCATGGTCATGTGTGGCGTTCTCGAACGAGAGGCCCTCGTCGAGCACCCGCCGCAGTCCGCCGTCGTACACCTCGGCGTAGCGGGCCAACAGCTCGGCCGAGAGCTGGTCGATGGCCAGCAGGACGACGAGGGAAGGGCGTCCGTCCGGGGGAGCGACCACTGCGGGTGACGCGCTGCACGCGGCCGTCGCGAGGACGGCGGCGCACGTCAAGCCTCGGGCTCTGTGGAACATAGGACGAAGATCGCGGCCGGCCGACGCCTAGGGGAGTCCGGCCGGCCGCTCTGGCCCGCGGTCAGCGGACAGGCCCCCTTCCATTCCTGACGGTCGACCTCACCATCGCGCCCCCCTCCGACACCACCGCGCCGTAAACTAAAGATGTTGCCCGCGTTCGGCGGGTCGTTGAGGGGTGCCGGGATCTGGGCCCCAGGGGGGGCTGGCGTGAGGAACGCGGCCACCAGGCCCGCCGGGAAGAGGCTCGAGAACCGGGCGGTCGTCATCGGGACTCCGTATGACCGGGGGGGAGCGGGGTATGCGGTCAGCATGGGCGGGGCCCGCAGCCGCAGCAACCGACCTCTTGTCGGCCCGCGGGGGGGCCCGTAGCGTACCGCTCGTCCCGGGCGACGGCCCGGGGGGCACCCACGCGTAGCGTGGGTACAGGAAGACCCGCGCAGGTAACTGGAGAGAAGGAATACCATGACGAACGAAAAGGGCTGGCGGCTGTCGTCGCGAATTGCGCTCGGCCTGTTGGCCGTCGCGCCGCTCGCTGCGACCGCGCAGGGTCCGGGCGTTGAAAACGGACAGTGGACGTACCTGGGCGGGGACGCGTGGCACACACGCTATACGCCGGCGGACGAGATCACCGCTGACAATTTCGACGAGCTGACGATGCTCTGGAGGTTCAACGCTGGGAGCTTCGGTCCGAGCACGCCGAGGGCGACCCCGTCGTACGTGGACGGCAAGCTGATCACCGTGACGGGCGAGGACCGGCACGTGGTCGCGCTCGACCCGACCAACGGCAAGATGCTCTGGAGCTTCAGCGAGCCGTCGAACACGATTCGCCACCAATACTCCATGCGGAAGGCGTACGGGAAGGGCGTGGCATACGCCGAGGTCCCGGGCCGTGGCGGCGTCGTCTACATCTCGACCCCCGGCTTCTTCCTGTGGGCGCTCGATGCCGACACCGGTCAGCCGCTGGAGAACTGGGGTGAGCCGATCCCGCTCCCTGGCTTCCGGCAGACGGGCGGCGTGGACATGATCCCCGACTTGATCGAGGGCTGGGGTCCGTGGGAGCGCTGGACCGGTGGCGCGTATGATCCGAACCAGGGCATTCCGCAGGAGATCGGCTACATCACGACCTCCTCGCCGCCGATCGTGGTGAACGGTACGGTCGTGGTCGGCAACTCGGCCGAGCAGGGCTATCAGCAGACGCGCATCGAGAACGTCCCCGGCGACATCTTGGCCTACGACGCGGCGACGGGAGACCTCAAGTGGAAGTTCCACGTGATTCCTCGTCCGGGCGAGTTCGGCCACGAGACGTGGGAGAACGACGCGTGGGACTGGACGGGTGACGTGTCGTCCTGGGCGCCGATGGCGGCGGACCCGGAGTTGGGCTTGGTCTATGTCGTCACGAACGGCGCGACCGTGGACTACTACGGCGGCTTCCGTCCGGGGGACAACCTGTTCAGCACCAGCATCATCGCGCTGGACGTGAACACGGGTCAGCGTCGTTGGCACTATCAGATGGTGCACCACGACGTCTGGAACTACGACACCCCCACCGCGCCGACCCTGATGGACGTGACCGTCAACGGCCGCGAAGTGAAGGGTCTCTTCCAGACCACGAAGCAGGTCTTCGTCTACGCGCTGAATCGTGAGACGGGCGAGCCCATCTGGCCGATCGTGGAGCGTCCGGTGCCTCAATCGACGGTGCCGGGTGAGAAGCTGTCCGCCACGCAGCCCTTCCCGACGCGCCCCGCGGCTTACGACCTACAGGGTCGTCAGCCCGAGCACCTGATCGACTACACGCCGGAGATCGAACGCCGCGCGCTGCAGATCGCTCAGGACAACAACATGTTCGCGGTGCTCTTCGAGCCCATCCGCACGTTCGACGACCCGCGCGGCCCGACGCCGATGTGCCCAGGTGACGGCGGCGGGACGAACATTCCGGGCCCAACGGTTGCGGACCCGGTCAACGGCATCCTGTTCGTGACCTCGTCGAGCAATTGCTCGCCGAACGCGGTCATGCCGGCGAACGAGTCTCCGCTCGACACGCCGGAGCAGACGGGTGTGACGCACTCCGACTGGTCGGCCGCGCAGGGTGGCGGTGGCGGCCGCGGTGGTGCTCCGACGCTCGACGGACTCCCCCTGTGGAAGGGTCCCGAGGGCCGCATCACGGCGATCGACATGAACACGGGTGAGCACCTCTGGGTGATCCCGAGCGCGGATGCGCCTCAGGCGACCCAGGACCTGATCCGTAACCATCCCCTCATGAGGGGCGTGCCGAACCTCGACGCCATCGCCAACCGGGGCCGGTCATATCTGGCGCCGATGACGGTGACGCCGAACATGCTGCTCGCCACCAGCCAGACGGCGGCGAACGTGCCGGTTCTGCGCGGCATCGACAAGCGCACGGGCCGCATCCTCGGCGAGGTCGAGATCCCGGGTATCAGTCGGTACGGGATGTCGAGCTGGGAGCACGACGGCCATCAGTACATCATCGTCCAGCTCCAGGACGGGATTGCAGCGTTCGGTCTGCCGGCGGCGATCCCGCAGGCGGGCGCGGCGCACTAGTCCGAGCCAGGGCTGGATCGCAGGTCGCCCCCGGGGCCGCTCCGCGGCCCCGGGGGCTTCGTGTTTACGGAAGCCTTACGCTCTTGTCGGTTCGCGGGGGGCCCCGTAGGCTACCCAACCCACGCTAAGCGTGGGCGCCCCGCCCGGGCGACGGCCCGGGTCGAGTGGGAACACCCGGGAGAGCAAGGAAGACCATGACGAACGACAAGGGCTGGCAGCGTCGGCGGACGTCGCGCATCGCGCTCGCTTTGAGCGCGATGGCGTTGGCGCCGCTGGCGGTGGGAGCCCAGGGTCCGGGAGTGGAGAACGGACTCTGGACGCACCTCGGCGGGGACGCGTGGCACACGCGGTACACGCCTGGAAACGAGATCACGGCTGACAACTTCGACGAGCTGACGATGCTCTGGCAGTTCGATGCGAGCAGCTTCGGTCCGAGCACCTCGCGCGCAACGCCGAGCTACATCGGTGACAAGCTCATCACGGTGACGGGCGAAGACCGGCACGTGGTCGCGCTCGATCCGAGCAACGGCAAGATGCTGTGGAGCTTCAGCGAGCCGTCGAACACCATCCGCCACCAATACTCGATGCGGAAGGCATACGGGAAGGGCGTGGCGTACGCCGAGGTCCCGGGCCGTGGCGGCGTGGTCTATATCTCGACGCCGGGCTTCTTCCTGTGGGCGCTCGACGCCGACACCGGCCAGCCGCTGGAGAACTGGGGCGAGCCGATCCCGCTCCCTGGGTTCCGGCAGACCGGCGGCGTGGACATGATCGTCGACCTGATCGAGGGCTGGGGTCCGTGGGAGCGCTGGACCGGTGGTGCGTACGATCCGAACCAGGGCATTCCGCAGGAAATCGGCTACATCACGACCTCGTCGCCGCCGATCGTGGTGAACGGCGTCGTCGTCGTCGGCAACTCGGCCGAGCAGGGCTATCAGCAGACGCGCATCGAGAACGTTCCGGGCGACATCCTCGCCTACGACGCCGCGACGGGGGACTTCAAGTGGAAGTTCCACGTGATTCCTCGTCCGGGCGAGTTCGGCCACGAGACGTGGGAGAATGACGCGTGGGACTGGACGGGTGACGTGTCGTCCTGGGCGCCGATGGCGGCAGACCCGGAGCTCGGCCTCGTCTACATCGTGACGAACGGCGCGACCATCGACTACTACGGCGGCTTCCGCCCGGGGGACAACCTGTTCAGCACGAGCGTCATCGCGCTCGACGCTCAGACGGGTCAGCGTCGTTGGCACTACCAGATGGTGCACCACGACATCTGGAACTACGACTCGCCCGCCGCCCCCGTCCTCATGGACGTGACGGTCAACGGCCGAGAAGTGAAGGGACTCTTCGAGGCTACCAAGCAGGCGTGGGTGTATGCGCTGAACCGCGAGACGGGTGAGCCCATCTGGCCGATGGAGGAGCGTCCGGTGCCGCAGTCGCGCGTGCCCGGCGAGAAGCTCTCCGCCACCCAGCCCTTCCCGACCTGGCCGCCCCCGTTCGACCTCCAGGGCCGCAACGAGTCGCACCTGTTCGACTACACGCCGGAGCTCCGTCGCCGCGCGCTGCAGGTCGCTCAGGACAACAACCTGTTCGCGCCGATCTTCAATCCGCCGACCACGGTGAACGACCCGGCCGGTCCGGCATGGATCTGCCCGGGTGGCGCGGGCGGTGCCAACATCACCGGCAATCAGGCGGCCGACCCGGTGAACGGCATCATGTTCGTGATCTCGCAGAGCAACTGCGGTCGCCTCTCCGTGATGCCTGCGAGCGAGTCCCCGCTGGATACGCCCGAGCAGTCGGGCGTGACGCACTCCGATTGGTCCGCCGCGCAGGGCGGTGAGGGTGGCGGCCGTGGGGGTGGTCCTTCGATCGACGGACTGCCCGTCTTCAAGGGCCCCGTCGGGCGTATCGTCGCCTACAACATGAACACCGGCGACATCATGTGGACGATCCCGAACGGGGACGGTCCGCAGGCGGAGCAGGACCTGATCCGCAACCACCCGCTCATGGCGAGCGTGCCGAACCGCGACGTCATCGCGAACCGCGGACGGAGCGGCCATGGCGGTATGGTGGCGACGCCGAACCTGCTGATCGCGTCCGGTCAGACGGCGGACAACACGCCGCACATCTTCGCGATCGACAAGCAGACGGGTCGTCGCGTCGGCCAGATCGAGATTCCGGGCATCAGCCGCTACGGGATGTCGAGCTGGATGCACAACGGGCACCAGTACATCATCGTCCAGCTCCCGAGTGGCCTCGCGGCCTTCGGGTTGCCGGCGGCGATTCCGCAGGCGGGCGCGGCGCACTAGTCGCCCGCCCTAGCACTTCCCACCCGGGAGGTCCGACGCCCCCGGGGCCGCGCAAGCGGCCCCGGGGGTTCGTCGTTACGGCACCAGGCGCGGCGCGATCTCGCTGCGCTCGAGCGCGCCGAGCCCGTCGATGATCTTCGCGTACGCGCGCGCGATCTGCTCGAGTCCCACCGCGGGCACCCATTCGGGGGTGTCCTGTTCGGTGTGCTTGATCTCGGGGGAGGTGATCACCTGCATGGACGGCACCAGGCGCGCCATGCGGCCCATCTCGCCCGACGCGCCCGGATCCATGTCTGCGGTCACGCCCACGTTGAAGCGATTGAAGGCGTCGGTCACGATGTCGAGCGCCGCCGGGCTCCCGTATAGCCACCAGCGCATGGGAGACACCGCGTTCATCATGCGGAGCTGCGGGCCCCAGTACTTGGCCCGGGTGACGGCGACGTGTTCGAGGTTGATGGCGAAGACCGTGTTGGCGAGTGCGGTCGCGGCGTTCTCGGCGAGCCAGTTGGTGCCGGGTCCGCCGTGGTGCCCCACCGAACCGAGGAACTTGATGGTGCGGGGGCGCTCCGCCTGCGGGATGCGCGAGTAGTAGTCGAGCAGCCCGATCATGACGGCGAGCCCCGAGCCGTTGTCCGAGGCCGCCTGGAAGAAGCCGTCCATGTGGGCGATGACGAGCACCTCCTCGTCGCTGGCGCCGGGTAGCGTGCCCCAGACGCTGGCAGCGGTGAGGCCGGCGACCTGCTCGGCCTGGAGGCGGATACGCACGGTGACGCGCTCGCCGCGGCCGAGCCGCTCGCGGATGCGCATGCCGTCCTCGTAGCCGAGGTTGAAGCCCGGCAGGTCCCCGGTGGGCTGCCAGGCAGCGAAGTTGTCGGAGATGCCGTAGATGATGCCGACCGCGGCGGCGCCCTTCGCGGCCGCGCGGTCCAGGACCCCTTCGAGGGCGAGCGTGTGGCGGATGTCGCCAGGCAGCGGAATGTCCTGCACCACCACTGCTTTGCCGCGCACGTCACGGCCCAGGTAGTCGGCGTCGCTCCCCTGGCCGACCCAGACCAGTTCGTATTCGACCCCCGCCGGCGGTGTCGACTCGGCGTCTTCGGGTGGACGGGCCGATTCGAGCGCGAAGGTCTGGCCGCCGGCGCTGAACGAGATGTCATAGCTCGACGCCTGCCACTGGGGCGCGAGGTCGAAGCTCTGCCGGCGTATGTCCTGGAGTCCGTATTGGCGGAAGTAGCGCTCCACCCAGTCCTGCGTCGCGACGTGCCCCCAGGTGCCGACGTTGCGTCCCCAGAACAGGTTGCCGCGGTCGCGGTCGGCCAACGAGATGGCATCGACCTCCATGAGCCACGCCTTCATGCGCATCCCGTCGAGGACGCCGTAGCGCGCGTCCTCGGGACGGAGCGGGATGTGGATGTACGCGTCCTCGCGCGGGTGGCCGTTCGCGTCGAGCAGCGGCTGGCCGAGGGGGTTGGGGGGCGTCTGCTCGGCCGTGAGGGGCGGCGCGACGATCAGGGTGAGCAGAGCGGCGGCGAGCGACTTCACGGACGTCTGCACGGACTTCTTCACGGGCAACCTCCACGCGGCGGTGGGTCCTCTCGCCAAGAGGGGGGATCGCCGCATCGCGGGCAAGATTGCGGACTGGTCCGCTGGGCCGGACAATACCGCGCATGACCAATCGCCTCGACCTCCAGATCCGCGCGGGCCTCGAGTCCGCATATCCCGACGTCCTCACCCCCACGGCGCTGGCCGCACTACGCGCGCTGGCACCCTTCGACAACGACGTGAAGCAAGCCATGCGCGCGCGTATCGAGCGCCGCCGTGCGCGGTTCCGCGACCGCAAGCGAATCGGCTTTCTCGATCCGGATGCGCTCATCGGCCGCACACGCATCAAGGTGAAGGATGCGCGTGCAGGGAACTTCGAGGGGTCGGAGATACCGCACGACCTTCAGCGCCAGTGGATCCAGGGCACGGGGCCGGCGGCCAAACCGGGTGTATCGCTCGAGCGCTCGATCCGGAACGTGGCCTACGCCCTCCTGTCGGGGGCGGACGGCTGGATGTTCGACGGCGAGGACGCGCTCGGGCAGACCAAGACCATGTCGCTAGAGAACCAGCGCAACCTCAAGTTGGCGATCGCGCGCGACGAGCGGTTCCTCCGCGCCGCCGAGGGGGTGGCCGGCGAGATGAACGAGTGGTCGCAGGGCTTCCTCGGGCGGAAGATCGTGCCCGATTGGCGAAAGCAGCTCGACTTCACGACCGTGATCTTCCGGGCGCGTGGACTCCACCTCGACGACCGCCAGGTGCGCAACGCGGACGGATCGGGGTTCTCGGCGTCGATCGTCGACGCCTGTCTCTACGTGTCGAACAACCACGCGGCGCTGCGTGGCGGCGGCCGTTCGATCGTGCTGTACCTGCCCAAGATCCAGACTGCGGAGGAGGCGGCGCTCTGGAACGACATCCTGAGCGCGCTCGAGCGGCACCTCGGCCTTCCCGTCGGGGCAGTGAAGGTGTACGTGCTCGTCGAGCAGGTGGAGGAGTGCTTCCAGCTCATGGAGATCCGCGCGGCGCTCGCGTGCCGTTTCGCGGGCTTCAACACGGGGCGCTGGGACTACATCAACTCGGTGTCGGATGCGATGGCGTGGGACCCGTCGTTCATCAATCCCAATATCGAGTCGATCACGATGACGTACGGCTATATGCGCGTGTACGAGGACCGCGTACGCCGTGCGGTGAACACGCCCGACAAGAATGGCCGCTGCGTGCTCTGGCAGGGAGGCATGGAGCCCAACATCCCTGTGGGCTCCGAGAAGGGGGTCGCCGACGGGATGGCGCGCGCGCTACAGGGTGCCGAGCGCGAACAGCGCGAGGGCGCGAGCGGGAAGTGGGTCGCGCACTGGAAGATGGTGCAGATCGTGCGGCCGGTCTGGGAGAAGGTCGGGCAGGCCAACCAGATGGGGCGCGCGTTTCCCCCGCTCACGTACACGGAAGCGGATGCCGCCGACCTCTTCCTGCTCGAGCCGGCGCCCCGCACCATCCGCGGCGCGCGTAATCTGTTGTCGGTGGGCATCCAGTACGGGAATGCGCTCGGGCAGGGTATGCAGGCCGCGGCGCTCAAGCCCGCGGACTTCTTCGGCAACCCGGACGTGCTCTACCTCATGGAGGACGCGGCGACCGGCGAGATCCGCCTGAGCATCCTCTGGGAGTGGGTGCACAAGCACGCGGAACTCACCGAGGACGACTCCGAGACGGGTGTGAAGGCCGGCGACGTTTTCACCGTCGCGCTGTTCGAGCGGCTCTACGCCGAAGAGATGGAGAAGCTGCGGCGGGCCGGGAACCGCGACGTGCACGACGATTCGAAAGCGACGTCGCTCCCAGTGGCCGGCGAGATCGTGGAGGCGTACGTGAAGAGCGACGTGAAGTCCCCCTGGTACATCGACCTGCTCAACATCAACATCGACAACTTCGACCTGTCGACCGCCAAGCAGCGGATCCGCATGTACCTGGACGCGTTCGCCAAGGACGGCACCCGGATCACGAAGAACCTGGATTTCGCTTAGGTCGGATCGTCGCCGGGCGAAGTGGCCACCGTCATCGCGAGGCGCTCCGTCACCTCCTCGATCTGACGGCGCCGCAGCTTGGCCCAGCCGGGGACCTGAAGCGCTCCCCCGACGAACAAGCCGAGGCCGGTGGTGAACACGGTCCAGAGGGCGGACGCGTCGAAGGGGGCGGCGCGAAAATACATCACGGTCAGGATGGTGGAGGTGACACCAACCATCCCTAGGCCGGTGCGCATGAGGCCCATCGCGTTCGCCTTGAAGGTCTTCAGTCGGAGACGCTGGCCCGTCGACGTCGGCTCGAGCAGCGCTTGGAGGTTGCCGTTGGTCCACTGCTTGAACGGGCCGTGCTCGCTGAGCTTCCCCTGAGCATCGAAGGTCTCGCGTAGATCCACCACGAGGCGATGCCACTCGGCGTCGGTGAGCGGCCGCTCGAGCTCCACCGTGCGGCCTACGCCCACGGGGAGGCCCACGACCAGGCGGTTCTGCGTTTGGACTTTGCGGTCGAGCGACTTGGCCGCGCGCTCGACCAGCTCCGGAGCGAGTCCGACCTCCTTCCCGACCTCTTGGAGTTCGCGGAGAGTGAGGCCCTGGGCCGGACGTGACGCAGGAAGCGACGTCTTGGTGGCGCGCTCGAAGATCTCCGAGACCTCCTCGTCGCTGTAGCGCCGCTCGCTCATCGTTTCACTTACGGGTGGCCGTGGGCCAGGGTGTCGCCGGTACGTCGGGTAGCCGCTCCATCTTCTCGACTGCGTCGTAGACGCGGAAGCCCCTATCCTGATAGCTGACCAGGGCGCGTGGATGGTCGAGCGTACAGGTGTGCACCCAGATGCGGCCTTTGGCGAGCGACCAAGCGCGCTGGACCGCCGCGTCGAGCAGCTCGGGGCCGAGCCCACGTCCGATGAAGGCCGGGAGCAAGCCGAAGTAGACGATCTCGACGGCGCCGCCGGTTTGGGCCTCCAGCTCGAAGTACCCGGCGGGCGTTCCGTCGAGGTAGCCGATCCAGGTTTCGACCTCGGGGCGATCGAGCCAGAGTGTCCACCGCTCTCGGTCCCAGCCGAGCCGCTCGTGCCAGGACCAGTCCGCGCCGACCGTGGCGTACAGGAACCGGTTCAGCTCAGGACTCGGGATCCCGGCACGGCGCACATCGAGGCGTTGCTCCGCCATGAGCGGCACGATCTGCTCACGGCTCGTCATTTCCAGAAAGGTGATCGTGACGAGCCGGTCCATCGAAGTGCCTCTACGCGGCGCCGCCGTCGACGAAGAAGTCCACCACCCCCGTCTCGAGCGAGTACTCGGCGCCCACCACGAGGAGCTCGTCCTCCTGAATGAGGCGTTCGAGGATCTCCGAGCCGTGGCGCAGGTGGTCGACCGACGCGCGAATGTTCGCGCGCACCGAGAGGTGAAGTAGTTCGTCGCGGTCGCGGCCGAGTCCGGCTTCGAGCAGACCCTCGACGGCCGGCCTCACGCGGTCGACGATCGAGCGCAGGTTGGGGGAGCGGCGCTCCGTGGGGCGCTCCAGCTCCTCCAGCGTGGCGAGGATTGCGCCGCACATGGAGTGGCCGAGCACGACCACGAGCCGCGTGCCGAACCGCTCGGCCGCGAACTCCACCGACCCAACCTGGGAAGGCGCGACGATGTTGCCCGCGACGCGTATGACGAACAGGTCGCCGAGCCCTTGATCGAAGACGATCTCGGCGGGGACGCGTGAGTCCGAGCAGCCGAGGATGATCGCGAAGGGCTCCTGGCCTCCCACGAGTTCACGGCGCCGGGTCTCACCCGTCGAGGCGGCCGACCCCATCAGCTCCGAGACGAAGCGCAGGTTCCCTTCGCGCAGGCGCGCGAGCGCCGCGGCTCCCTTGGTCAATTCGGCACCCTCGCCTTCAGCTCCTCGAAGAAGTTCTGCACGAGAATGAGCTCGGGCTCGACGGTCACTTCCCCGACGGTATTGGCGGGGCGTACGGCGAGGATGCGTCGGTCGTCAGGAGAGATGTCGTACCAGCCTCCCGCGACATCGGTGCTGACGGGCGGGACCGGAGACGGCCACGGAATTTCTTGCGTGCCCACCACACGGAAGCCGGCCCGGGTATCGACCCTGGCTGCGGTCCATCCCTCGTTGGTCGCGTAGAACAGCTCCGCACCACTGTGCGACCATCGCGGTGCCGAACCACCGGTGCCCGCGGACACCTGCCACCGCCCCTGCTCCACGTCGGGGAACGGTCGCACGTACACCTGAGGTGCGCCGGTCTCGTACGACGTATACGCGAGCCAGCGCCCGTCGGGTGACAGCGCGGGCGCGACCTCATCGAACTCGGTCGAACCGAGCAGAAGGGTGGCCGGACCGTCCACACCCGGTCGCTGGCCGAGGATGTCCCTGGAAGGGGGGGCCGCGGCCCGGAAGACGATCCACGATCCATCGGGGGTCGAGGCGAGTTCCACCACCGATCGCTCCGGGTCGAGGACGAGCGCATCCTCGCCGGTGCCGTCCGCCCTCCTCCCCCACACGTCCGAGCCCGCACCTGAGCGATCCGAGATGAACAGGACCGTCCTGCCGTCGGCGCTCCACATCGGCGACCCTTCCACGCTGGGCGCGAAGGTCAGTCGCGACAGGGGACCCCGGTCGAGCTCCTTGATCCAGATCTCCCCTCCGTCCCCTCCACCGATGTCCCGGTAGGCCAGTCTGCTTCCGTCCGGCGAGAGGCTCCAGCCCACGTTGGCTGTGCCCGGGTTGAAGATCCAGCCGGGATCGACGGGGGACACATCCCCCTCACGGGTAACCCACACGAACTCCGCATTCGCGGACGAGGCGGGGCCGCTCCAGTAGAGGAGCGTGCCCCCTTCGGCGAGCACGTAGGCGGGGTCTCCGGTACCGGGGATACTGAGGTTGTCCACGACCGGGACGGGCGCGCCGACGATCTGCAGCGCGTCGGAGTCGAAGGCCGCGGCCAGGAGGCGACCGTCCGGTGACGCGAACACGATATGGCCCGTGGACGTCACGTAGGAGCGCGTTCCGGGCGTCACGGCGTGCCGCTCCCCGCTGGAGAGGCGCATCGCCTCGATTCGCGGCGGCGTGCTGATGACGCTGAAGACGGCCGCATCTCCGCCGGGGAGGATCTGAAAATACGCGTGCAGCCCGTCCTCCGGATCGAACGTGGTGACCTGCTCGATGGTGCCGCCGAGCACGGGCACGCGGTCGATGCTCCGGTTGTTCGACGTATAGTAGATGAAGCCATCGCCGCCCCACCGAGCGCAGCAGTTGGCGTTCTCGGATACCGTACGGATGAGCCCACCCGCCAGGGGAGCCACCTTTAGCGTGGAGCCTCCCTCGAAGAAAGCGACCTCCGTACCATCGGGGGAGATGACGGGGTCGTTCACCTGTTGATCGACGCCTGGGATGGGCGTCGCCTCCAGTTCCGAAAAGCGCCGAAGCCAGAGCCTCCACGCGCCTTCGGAGTCGCGGTAGCTCATCACCGCCGTCGTGCCATCCGGAGAGAGGGACATCCATTCGCTCGGGATGTGGTTCAGGTCCGTCTTGAGCGAGAAGCGCAGGACGGGAGCGGGTGGCTCGGGGCGAAGGAGCGCCCAAGCTGCCACCGCCGCGAATATGGCCGCCGCCGCGGTGGTTGCCATCGAGAGCGAGTTCCAGGGTCGGCTGCGGCCAACGTCGCCTGCCTCGGCGCCGTGGCGGAAGCCCGGGTCCGCGAGTGCTTTTGCCAGCTGCTGTGCCGTGGTAAACCGATCGGCCGGCAACTTCTCGAGCGCCTTCTTGATCGCGTTGTCGACGTGCGGAGGAATCGAACGCCGGATAGCGGTAGCGGACACGGGCCCGCCCTGGATGATCTTGCCGAGCACTGCTTGGGCGGTGCTGCCCGTGTACGGTGGGTCGCCGATGAGTAGCTCGTAGAGGACGGCGCCGAGTGCGTAGATGTCGCTCGCGGGGCCGACATCCATGTCGCCCGTAGCCTGCTCGGGGCTCATGTAGTAAGGCGTGCCCACGCTCAGCCCCGTCTCGGTCAGGCGGGCGCCGCCGGCTGCGCCGACGGCGAGCGCGATCCCGAAGTCGCCGACCATCGGCTGCCCCGCCTGCATGAGGATGTTGCCGGGCTTGATGTCCCGGTGCACGACGCCACGCTCGTGCGCATAGGCCAACGCGCCCGCGACGGCCACGCCGATGCGCACGGCCTCGTCGACAGGCAACTGCTTCTCACGGTCGATGCGCTCACGCAGGGACTCCCCCTGCACGTACGGCATCACGTAGTAGAGGAAGGAGTCCGCCTCACCCGAGTCGTAGAGCGGGAGGATGTGGGGGTGCTGAAGGTTCGCCGTCGTCTTGATCTCCGAGAGGAAGCGTTCAGCTCCGACGACGGCGGCCAGCTCCGGCTTCAAGACCTTGAGGGCGACCTTCCGCTCGTGGCGGAGGTCGTCGGCGAGGTACACGGTGGCCATGCCCCCCTGGCCGATCTCCCGCTCGATGCGGTAGCGGCCGGTGAGCGCAGCGTTCAGACGCACGACGGGGTCGATCATGGGTCCCAAGATCGGAAAGGGCAGCGGTCAACGACAGTGGCGGGTCGGGCGACACACCCCCTATCCCGGACGAGTGGGCGCCCGTAGCATGGCGCAACTCTGAACGACCCCCAGGCGGCAGGGAGACATGGTCAAACGCGCGGGACTGATCGGCGTGGGAGCACTCGCGTGCGGGCTCGTGTTCTTCGGGGCCGAGGAGCCCGTGGCGGGGATCCCTGCGACGTCGACCCCCGTCGCCGCGCCCCCGCCGGCGGCCGACGTGGTGGCGCCGCAGGTCATGGAGTCCGCGCGGGAAGCGGTGCCGCCCGCATCGATGCCGACACTCACCCGACCGGGCCAGCCTGCACCTGCGGGCCAGCCCGAACGCCGCGGCAATCGTCGCCCGCGCCGGAACGTTTGGGTCGGGCCGATCCCGACCCCTGCCGACTGGGCAGCGCCGGAGGGACCCATCCGCATCGCGCTCCAGGCAGGACACTGGCGCGCCGACGAAGCACCCGCCGAGCTGTCCGGGCTGAGGGACAACGGAACCGGGATCCAAGGGAAGGCCGAGTGGGAGGTCAACCTGGACATCGCCGAGCGCGCTGCCGTGCTGCTCGAGGAGATGGGATACCTGGTCGACGTGCTTCCCGCGGTGGTGCCGCCCAGCTATCGCGCGCACCTCTTCATCTCGATCCACGCGGATGGAAGCGGTGACCCGCGCGCTTCCGGGTTCCGGGTCGCCGCGCCGCGAGACGACGTGACGGGGCGAGCCTCGGGAGCTGCCAGGCTGCTGGAGCAGACCTACGCTGAGGCGACCGGAATCAAGCGACTACCTACCGTGACGCGGCGTATGCAGAACTACTACGCGTTCAACTTCCGCCGCTACGTGCATGCCCTTCACCCGATGACCATCGGGGTCATCCTGGAGACGGGCTTCCTGACGAGCGCCGCGGACCGGCTCGTGATCGTCGACGATCCGGACCGCGCGGCGCGGGGCATAGCCGCGGCCGTGGCGGCGTTCCCGCTCACGCCGCCCCCAGGCCCCACCGCGACTCTCGTCGAAGACGCGGTCGACTGACCTAGGGCGGACCGAGCGAGGCTCCCCTCAGCCGTTGACCCGCATCGTCGAGCGGAACCCGTTCGTGCCGGAGTAGGACCACTCGGCGTCGGCGCTCCTATGCGTGTGCACGACCGACTCGTGCTGCACGTAGTCGCGGTACGCGGGGTTGGGCAGGCCGGTGATCACGATGCGCGCGCCATCGAGTCCCGGCAGCAGCTTCATTTCGACGGTGGACTCGGGAACGCCGAACCGAAACCCGTCGGCGGTCTCCTGCATGGATAGCGGTGCCCGCACCTTGGCGCGCGCCTGGCGATCGAACCCCCCGAACGCGACCGGAAGCAGTCGGTCCAGTGCAGCGAACTGCGTGGCGCTCATGCGGTCGTCCATGTAGATCCGCGTCCATACGCGCATCTCGAACGTGACGATGAACCTCAGACCGGCGAGGTCCGCGCCCTCGAGCTGGCCCTCACGCACCTGGATGAGCCGCGTCCCGTTGCATATGCCCGCTTCTGGCCGACCGAAATTACACGAGCAGGGGATCGCGCAGCTGCAGCACTCGGCCACGTCGGCGACCAGTGACCACCGGGGTGCCTGAGCCCGTACCGACGAAGCCCGGAGGGCGGGCGTGATCGCCAGGGCACCGGCGACCTTTTTGTTGAACTCGCGTCTGTCCATGATGTGCGCTCCTGAGCTGAGAAGGTCCCCGGCAGGGTTCCGACACCATAGGGGGCGGGGCCCGGTCCCTCAAGGTACTTTCAGCCGTCCCCATTCCCCGGAGTCGCAGCCATGTGCAGAAACATCAAGACGCTGTTCAACTTCGAGCCGCCGGCGAACGACGACGAAGTGCGAGCCGCATCGCTCCAGTTCGTGCGCAAGATCAGCGGGTTCAACAAGCCCTCCCGCGCGAATGAAGAAGCCTTCGACGCAGCGGTCGAGGAGGTCACGCGTGTGGCCCGAGAGCTGCTCCAGTCCCTGACCACGACCGCGCCCCCGCGGGACCGGGACGTCGAGGCGGCCAAGGCGCGCGAGAAGGCAGTACGGAGATTCGGCGCGGGTGAGGCGACGGCGTAGCGGCGCGTCGAGCTACTTCGCGATACCCACGAACAGGGTGATCTCGTTCTCGACCTCGGAGTGCCGGTAGGGCACAGCGTGAGCCTGGAAGCCCGACTCGCCGAGGAGCCGTAGCCAGTCCGCCTTCGGGAAGAGTCCCTCGATGTGCCGATCGTGGAGGACCCGCGTGCTCCCGTCCGACTCCCGCAGGAGGTACGCATAGTCGACGACATACGTCGTATCGTTGGGATCGGGGTCCCAAACCCAATCGAGGTACCGGAGCCCTCGCGCGCCGTCGTCACTCCCTCCATGGTCGCTCCCAGGAAGGAAGGTTTCGCGTAGCATGTCGGGCGCGAAGAGGGCCATCCCGCCCGGGCGGCAGTGCACCCTCGCGGTCTCGAAGACCGCCCGAAGGTCGTCGAGCGTGGTCATGTAGCAGATGGCGTCGTGGACGAACACGCAGTCGAACGTGCGGCCGAGTCTGAACGTCCGCATGTCCCCGATCTGATGCTCGCAGTCTGGATTCAGCGCGCGGCTGACCGCCACCATGCCCGGCGCGAGGTCCACCAGCGTCACTCGGTCGAACGCCCGCTTCAGCCAGAGGGCGTTGTTCCCGCCACCGCTCCCCAGCTCGAGTAGCGTTCGGCGGGGCGGGGGGCACAGTTCCCGAAACAGGGTCGCGAAGTGCGCCGCCTCTTCCTCGTAGTCGCCTGGCGGGGAGAGCAGCGGCCACCACTTGGCCAGGTCCGCGTACATCAGGGGTGGTGTGGGCATGTC
>JBEBGN010000263.1:0-2827 GCA_040081395.1 Longimicrobiales bacterium | reverse complement strand
GCGCAGGGGGGAGGATCGGCCCGCCAAGGCCTTTCCTCGATCCCATTTCCGGCGCGTTACGACATGCGTTACGTTCCGGTAGCGCATGCAGCGTTACGTGACTGGACCCGCTCCGGGAGGCGCTCCTGAGGGATGATCCCAAGCAGCCCATCAACTTCCGCCTGGGGCGGAGTTACAAGGAGGCCCTCGATCGGATTGCGGAGCAGCAGGGCAAGCCGGCGAGCCAAATCGTCCGTGAGGTGGTCGAGACGTATGTGACGGACCAGGCGCGAGCAGCTTGGGAGGCAGAGGCCCGCCGCACGGCGTCCGCGCTCGCTGCGGCGGCACAGGATCCCGCTTCTGACGAGGCCGCCATGCAGCGGGTTCTCAGCGCTGGCCTCGAGGAGTTCGCGGACGAGTGGGTCTGGGACGAGGGCTCCGGCGAGTGAAGCGGGGAGATGTCGTGGCCGTGGTCCTCCCCGGCAGACACGGAAAGCCCCGCCCCGGGCTCGTCGTGCAGCACGACGCGTTCGCGGCCCTGCCGTCAGTCACCCTGTTGCCCCTCACCAGCGAGCTTCGCCGACTCCCGATCGTGCGTATCCCGGTGGAACTGGGCGCGGCGACCGGACTTCGCGTCCCTTCCGAGGTCCAGATCGACAAGGTCATGACCGTCCCGCGCGAGAAGCTCGGCGCGCGCATCGGTACCCTCGACGAAGGAACGATGCAGCGGGTAGACGAAGCCCTCGGGCGCTTCCTCGGAATCGGTTGGACGTCGCCCGGGGAGTGAGGGCGGTCGGGTCGGGCCGGCGACCTCGCCGGCGTTATCGCGCGGCCGCGGCTCAGCGCTCGCGCTGGAGACTCTCGGGATCCGGCCGGAAAATCAGATAGCGGATGTCGGAGTCGAGCGAGCTCCACCAGTGGTTCACATTGCCCGGGATGATGACGACGTCGCCCGGCACCATGCGCCGACTCGTGCCTCCATCGATCCGGCTCCCTCCGAAGTTGGGCCGACCGGTGTTGGGGCTGTTGCCCGTGCTCCGTTCGTCCACGAGCGTGCCGTCGGTGACCAACGTGCCCGACCCTTCGAGCATGTAGTAGATCTCGGTGACGCTCGTCTGGTGACGGATCGCGCCTCCTGGCATTTCTCGTGGGCGGAACACGCCATAGACGCCGACGCGGTAGCCGCCTACGTCAGCGATGCGGATCGGGAGGTCGCTGATCCGGTCGTCAGGAAGGCTGTCGATGAACTCCTCGATGCGGGCGGCGCTCACGTCGACGGCGGGGGGCGGCGTCTGCGCGGCGACTTCGGACGCGACGAGGGCCAGGAGGGCGAAGGTCAGCGTGAGTCTCATAGACGTGGATCCAGGGGGGAGGAGTGTCAACGACATGCTACCTCCGGCGGGCGGGCGCACGGTAGGTGCAGGGCACCCACCGCCGCTCTTGCAGCTACTCTGCGTCTACCGAGCCTGTGCCGGATAGCGGCGCAAGTCGAGAGTGTGCCTGCCCTCGGGTGGAAAGTCGATCCGAGGAATGAAGCGCGCCTGACCGATCGTGAGCGTCCACGGCTCCCAGCGTTCGGCTCGGCGGGCCGCCGCACTGGCGTCGTCGACGGGGGGCGCATCGTAGGCCTCCCCCCGCGGATTCCATGCGTGCCAACGGGCTGCTGCCACGACCACGAGCGTCGCGCGATCGACCCACTCGAGCAGGAGCGGCGCGTGCACCGGCACGTGCGGCTGGAGCGACGGCGTGAGGTGGAACGCTCGGTAGCGGACCCCGCAAGCAGCCCCGCCATCGGCGGTCGCGCGGAACTCGCAGGGCAGGCCGTTCACCAGTAGCAGGCCGCGCTCGAGCACCGTCGCGTCTCCGACGCGTGCCTCGATGCGATCCACGCTCGAGTCGACAGTGCGCGATACGGTGCCGGCATTGGGGGACTCGCCGAGCAGTGGCCAGGCCTCGAGGGCCTGCCGGAACTGGACCTGGAAGGGACCGGCCTCCTGGTCGACGAGCTCGATCTCGCCGAGTCTCGGGAAGCGGAAGTTCCAGGGCGCGCTCAACCACTCGGGGTCGAACGCGATCTCGTGCCGCGCGAGGTCGTCGCAGATGGCGACGAGGTCCTCGCGGACGAAGGCCGGCAGGAAGAAGCGGTCGTGCAGCTCCCCGGCCCAACGGATGAGCGGCTCGCGATAGGGGTCCGCGGCCAGGCGCGCCAAGATCGCACGCACGAAGAGCGCGGTGACGGATTGCACGGCGCGCGCCGGATGCGTTTCGAAGGCCCGCAGCTCGACGAGACCCAGGCGGCCATTGGGCGCGAACGGATTCCAGAGCTTGTCGACGCTGATCTCCGCGCGGTGCGTATTGCCCGAACGGTCCATCAGGAGGTCGCGGAAGAGCAGGTCGAAGAGGGGGAGGTTCTGCGGCGAGCCCATGGTCTCCGCGCCGGCGCAGGCGATCTCGAGCTCGTACAGCGCCTCGAAAGTCGATTCGTCGACGCGCGGCGCCTGGGAGCTGGGGCCCAAGAACGCGCCGGAGAACGCGTAGCTGAGGGCGGGGTGGCGCTGCCAGTAGCGCACCATGGACGGCAGCAACGCAGGATACGCGAAGAACGGAGACAGCATGCCCGTGGGTCCGCCGAACACGAGGTGCGCGCCGCCGCCTGTTCCTGCTTCGCGTCCACTGAACTGCAGCTTGCGCGCGCAAAGGCCCACGGCGTGGGCGGCGGTGTAGAGGGACTCGAGCTGCGCGTCGTACTCCGCCCAGGTGGCGCACGGAGACAGGTTGACCTCGAGCACGCCGGGGTCGCTCGCCAGGCCGACGGTGGGGAGCGCGGGGTCGGGGGGTGGTGCGTAGC
>JBEBGN010000107.1:0-10691 GCA_040081395.1 Longimicrobiales bacterium | reverse complement strand
CACCATCGCCCGCGAGCGCGCCCCGCAGGCGCTCGCTCACCTCGGAGATGTCGGACACGAACCAGTCGTGCACGTCCACGAGGTGGTCGGTCGAGTCGCGCGTCGCCTCGATGCGCGTGGTCGCGAGCACCGACGAGCCGAACGTCAGGTCGATCGAGCGCTGCTCGGGCGAACCTTCAGGTGCCGTGTAGATGTTCTGGTGCTGCACCAGGAACATGCGCCCGGCCCGCTTCTCGAAGGAGACGATGCGCGCCTCGCTATCGAGCATCGTGCCGCCGTAGAGACCTCCGGTCCCCGGTCCCTGCGACGCTTCGAACGTCATCAGGAAGCGCTCACCCAGCCGAGCTTCCGGCACGACGAAGAACAGCCGAGCGTCGTCCTGGTAGGTGTCGAAGTACCCCGTGCGGAACGTCGCGTCCTCGGTCAGGCGGTCCCAGTCGGAACGCTCCTGGCGACCACCTCGTGGCCCTGCCGAATCCGTTGCCTGAAGGGCCGCCGAATCCGGCGGGACCTGGGCGGTCGAATCGGGGGGTACCTGCGCGGCGGCCGGTGAAGCCAGCGCGGTCAGGCATACGAGGGCCAGGAGTGAGCGGTCCATGACTGCACCTCGGGGTTCAGCGGGCACCGGTGTTGCCCAGGACGGGCGCGCCCCACCGGCCTCTCGAAGTCTACGACCTGGGAATACCCGCCGGGTAGGTGGGCGCTCCCGCGGCCGGTGGTTGCAGGGCGTCAGGGATGTAGACGCGCGGGAGCCCGGAGGCGTTGAGGGGAAGCAAAAAAGGCCCGGGGCCGCCTGTTCAGCGGCACCGGGCCTCGATGTTTCCTGACTATAACTCAGAGCGGGAGACGGGACTCGAACCCGCGACCCTCAGCTTGGGAAGCTGATGCTCTACCAACTGAGCTACTCCCGCGCGCGGGCGAATCTAGCAGGTCGCGGCCCTGAGGCCGCGACCTGCTAATCCGATCACCCTTCCCTGCTCAGCCCCTCACGATGGTGTAGCCGTACCCCACCACAGGCTGGGTCGACTCGAAGTCGACCTGGAAGAGGGTCTTCGCACCCGTCTCCTGCACGGTCGCCTGCGTTGTGGCCGTACCGAGCGCCTGGCCGGACGCGGAGTAGAACGTGAAGGTCAGCGTCACGCGGTCACCCGCATTGATGTTCCGGTTCGCCACCGAACCGGCCACGGTTACGACGTTTCCACCGGTTCCGCGCATCTCGAGATCGTCGACGATCACGAAGAGAGCCTCGACGCGGCGCATCGCCTCGGCGGCGCCCTGCGGATTGCCGCCGTAGTTCGTCGCCTGGGCCAGGATTGCGATCGCATTCTGGCTGGCCGGATCGAGCTCGATCCAGCGGTTGGCCACGGCCGGCACGGCCGCGTAGGCGGAGTCGAGCTGGAGCGAACGCGCCCACATCTCGAGACCGTCGCGGTCGCGCGGGCTCACGCCGACGCCGCGTCCGAATGCATCTGCGGCACGACCGTAGTCGGCCGCATTGTAGAAGCCGACGCCGACGCGGTAGTAGTCCGGCGCCGTCAGACCGGGGCGAGAAAGCAACTGGTCGTACACGGTCACTGCTTCATCTTCGCGACCCATCGTCATGAGGATCGCGGCCATCTCCTGCACTGCGCCGACGTTGCCCGGATCGGCAGCTGCAATCTCACGGTACGCTCCGACTGCTTCCTCGAAGCGGCCGGCGTCGGCGAGCACCTGTGCCCGGATCAGAGGCAGGTTGGCTCCATCCTCGCGCCACCCGGCGGAGGTTGCGGAGTCGACATCCGCCATGCGATCCGAGGCCAGGAACGCGAGCGCCTCCTCGATGCTCTCGAGGGCTTGATCGTGTTGCCGCTCCTGCGCGTAGATCTGCGCGAGCAGAATGATCGCCTCGGCACGATTGGGATAGATCGTGTTGGCGTTCTCCAGAACGGCGGCCGCTTCGAGATAGGCGCCCGACTGCAGCGACGGCGAAGCCTCGCTGAAGAGAGTGATGTAAGCCTCCTCCCGGAACGGCGAGATCTCGATCTCGTAGACCGGACGCCGCTCGACCGCGTGGTCGAAGTGGAGCGCTGCGGCCTGGTAGTCACGCAGGCCGAGTGCCGCCTGCCCTGCGAGTCGGTGCGCCAACGGGTTCGTCGGATCCTCAGTCATCGCCGCCTGCGACGCTTGCGCAGCGAGCTGATACTGCGCCTGCGACGCCGCCTCATTGCCGAGCGCCGCGAGACCTTCGGCCTCCTCGAGCGCTTCCTCGGCCGCGTCGGTGTTGTCCGTCTGGCGGGGGCGTGTACCCTGCGCGAGCAGGTTACCGCTTGCACCCGGAGCCGCAGGCTCCGTGGAGGCAGCACCGCCGCCGCCCGAGGCGCACCCACCCAGGACCAGGCCCAGGGCGAGCGTGAGGGCGAATCCGCTACGCATCGTCATGCGACTACCTCCATTCGAAGCGATCTACCTGCAAAGACCGGGTAACGTAAATGGGCCAGAAAAAGCCGCCAAGGGCTTCGTGGAATACACCCGAAAGCCGCGGAACGACCCTCACCCCAGGGCCTGCCCGAAGCGCCGGAGCGCCTCCTCACGACCAATGGCTGCAAGGATCTTGCCGAGGTCCGGCCCCTTCTCGGAGCCGATGAGCAGGACACGTACAGGGTGGAAGAGTGCTGCGCCCTTCGCCCCCGCGTCCGCACCCCCCGCCCGGACCGCCAGGTCCAGGGGGGCAGCCTCCCATTGCGGGGCGCCCTCCAGCCGCGCTCTTACGGCTTCCAAGACGGGGCGCACCGCCGGATCCGCACCCAGACCGCGTCTCTGCATCTGGGCCCCTTCCTCGGGCGGATATAGGAGTGACAGGTGCGCGTTGACGTCCCCGTAGGTGGAGAGTCGGCTCCGGAGGGTGTCCACCACCGCCTCGAGGTTCTCGAGCGCCCCCGGGAACCGGTCGGTATCCACGAACGGACGCACATGGTCGGCCAGCACGCCGAGGGGCTCGGTGGCCAGGTGTTGGGCCGCCACCCAGCGAAGCTTCTCGAGATCGAGCTGGGTGTCGCTCTTCCCCACCCGGTCCAGCCCGATCGCCGCGATCAGTTCCCCCCTCGACAGGACCTCCTTCTCGTCCGGGTGCGACCAGCCCAGAAGGGAGAGGTAATTGAGGACCGCGTCCGGCGGGTAGCCGTGGCCTCGCAGCTCTGCCACGGCGGTGGCGCCCATCCGCTTGGAGAGCTTCTTCCCATCGGCCCCGAGCACGGTCGGCAGATGGCCGAACACAGGGCGCGGCACCCCGAAGGCGTCGAAGAGGAGGGCCTGCTTGGGGGTGTTGGACAGGTGCCCGACCCCCCGTACGACATGGGAGATCTCCATCTCGATATCGTCCACCACGACCGCGAAGTTGTACGTGACGCGCCCGTCGGAGCGGCGTAGCACGAAGTCGTCGATGTCGCTGGTGGGAAAGGCAATGCGACCGAAGATCTCGTCCTGGATCTCAACCGCGCTGACCTCCTCCGGAACCGCGAATCGGATCACGTGGCGCTCCCCCGCCTGCACCCGCCGCGTGCGCTCCGCGGGGTCCAGGGCCCGGCATCTCCCCGAGTAGCGAAGCGCGGTCCGCCCCTCCCCGAACTCCTCCGCGTCCCCCTCCAGGTCCTCCTCCGAACAGAAGCAGGCGTAGGCCGCCCCGGAGGCCGCCAGCCTCTCCACCGCGGGCGCGTACGACGCATCGCGCTCACTCTGTCGGTAGGGCCCGTGCGGACCACCGATGTCCGGCCCCTCGTCCCAATCCAGGCCGAGCCAGCGGAGGTCGTCCATGATGCCCGCCTCGCCCCCCTCGACGTTCCGATCGAGGTCCGTATCCTCGATCCGCAGGATGAACGCCCCCCCCTTCTGCCTGGCCAGAAGCCAGTTGAAGGCGGCGGCGCGGACGTTGCCGAGGTGGAGTCGGCCGGTGGGGCTCGGCGCGAAGCGGGTGCGGACGGTCACGTGCTCAAGGCTCCGGGAATGGGGCGGGCGCGCGTTCGGCCCTGGAAATCAGCGACCAAGATAGGTGAGGACGCGGCTCGCGAGAGCCTCCGAAAACCCCGGCACGCGGGCGATCTCATCCTTGGTGGCCTCACGCACGCCCTGGAGGGAACCGAACCGCTTCAGCAGCGTGGTCTGGCGGTGCGGGCCAATCCCCGGAATGTCTCCGAGGTCGCTCCTGAGCGTGCGTCGCGTCCGAAGCTTCCGGTTGTAAGCGACGGCGAACCGGTGCGCTTCGTCGCGTAGCCTCTGCAGCAGATGCAGCGCGCGATCCCTGCGGTCGAGACGGACGGACTCCGCCCGGCCCGGCAGGAAGACCTCCTCCTCCTTCTTCGCCAAAGCCACCACGGCGACGTCTCTCGCGCCGAGGCTCTCGAGCGCCGCGAGGGCCGCCCCGAGCTGGCCCTTGCCGCCGTCGATCACCGTCAGGTCCGGCAGCGGTTCGCCGCCGTCGATGCGTCGCCTGAACCAACGAGTGACTGCCTCCTGCATCGAGCGGAAGTCATCGTTTCCCCAGTCGCCCTTGATGCGCATATGCCGATACCCGGCGCGCTTGGGCTCGCCGTTCTCGAACATGGCGGCGCTGGCCACCGTCTCGGTTCCCTGGGTGTGCGAGATGTCGAAGCACACCATGAGGCGCGGCACGACCTTGAGGTCCAGCTCGTCCTGCAGGCTGTAGAGCGCGTCCTCCGCCCGATCGGCTGCATAGGCGAGCGCGGTGACCCGGTCCTCGAGAATCTGGCGGGCGTTTTGCTCCGCAAGTTCGAGCAGGCGCACGTTCCCGCCCTTCTTGGGAACGACGACCTCGACGCGGCGCCCCGCCGATTCGGTGAGCACCTGGGCGAGGACCTCGCGGTCCTCCACGTCGAGAGGAAGCAGGACCTGCCGCGGCAGGTCCGCGAGCACCGTGTCTCCTCCACCCAAGTAATGACGCGAGAGGAGCGAGCCGAGTAGGTCGGTGTCGGACTCCTGAAGCACGTTGCCGAAGCGGAGTGCCTCGCGCCCGAGCAGGAGCCCTGACCGCACGCGCAGCACTACGCCCGCGCCCAGCTCGCCGTCGCGGGCGAGCCCGACGACGTCGAGATCCCCGCCCTGTGTCCGGTGCACCCGCTGGTCCCGGGCGAGCGCATCGAGCCCGGCAACCACGTCGCGCAGCTCCGCGGCGCGCTCGAAGTCCAGCCGCTCCGCGGCGGCGCGCATACGCTCCTCGATACTCGCGCGCAAACCTTCGGTGTCCCCTTCCAGGATGCGCACGATCTCGTCGATCATGCCGCGGTACTCGGCCTCCGACTGGAGCCCCACGCACGGCGCCTTGCATCGCCCGATGTGATAGTCGAGGCAGGCGCGCTCGGGCGCCTCGCGCGGCAGATCGTATCGACAGGACCGCACCGTGTGGAGTTGCTTCACGACCTCGAGCGCCTGTCGCATCGGCCCGACCGCCGTGTAGGGACCGAAATAGCGGCTGCCGTCGTTGACGATGCGGCGCGTTACGTACACGCGTGGAAAGGGCTCCCGCATTGTGACCTTGATGTACGGATACTTCTTGTCGTCGCGGAGGAGAATGTTGAAGCGAGGCCGGTGCTCCTTGATCAGGTTCGCCTCGAGGATGAGCGCCTCCGCTTCCGACGCCACCACGAGCGTCTCGACGGAGTCCACGGCGCGCACCAACTCGCGGTTCTTCGCGCTGAGATCGGCGCCGGCCTGGAAGTAGCTCCGCACTCTCGACCGGAGCGACTTGGCCTTCCCCACGTAGAGCACGGTGCCGCGCTCGTCGCGAAAGAGATAGACACCCGGTTGGGTGGCGAGCTTGGCGAGACGTTCGAGGTCGACGGGCACGGTTCGGAGCGGAGAGCCTCGGCGCGCGGGTGGTCCGTCAGGCGCCCTTCGAGCGACGCCAGGCGAACCGCTCGCCCAGGAGGGCGGCGCCGACGACGTAGACTACCCCGAACGGGATCAGCGTTTCCAAAGCGACGATCGCGGGATGCGCGGCTGGGAGGACTCGCTGGAGGAGAACCCCCACGCCACTCGCCATGGCTGCGGCGAGCCAGACGCGCTCGGTCGTGCCACCGGGGCCGTGCGGGCCGATGCGGGCCCCGAGCGCGCGCCGGAGCAGGCCGTACTCCACCCACGCGCCGACGGTCGCGCCGAGCGCCAAGCCCGCGGCGCCCAGCCCGAGACCACCGATGCCGACACGGTCCAGGGGAATCATCAGGACCAAGCCTGTGGCTACCGAGACCGCGACGCGCGCGTAGGCGATGCGCGAGGGGGAACGGGTGTCGCGAAGCGCATAGAACGCGGACGACATCACGCGTGAGGCGCCCGACGCCGGGAGACCGAGTGCATATCCGCTCAGGACGACCCAGGTCACGAGTGTGGCACTCGCGTCGAAGGCGCCGGTCTGGTAGAGCGCGGCCACGATCACGTCGCCGAGCACCACGTACGCCAGTGCCGAGGGCACCATGAAATAGGCGATGCGCTTGAGCGCCTTCACCACCCTCTCCGCAACGGCGCGCTCCGTGTCCCCACGCATACGAGAGAGCTCGGGCAGCTCCGACGCCGCGATGCTCATGCCGAACAGCGAGATCGGCAGCATGTAGAACGTCTGCGCGTAGCCGAGCACGGCCACCGCGCCTGCGCGGAGTTGGCCCGCCAGAATGAGGTCGATCCAGGCGCTCAGGTTGACGATGCCGCGCGCGGCCACGACGGGCCAAAAGCTGCGCACGGCCTCCTGCACGCCTTCCACGCCGCGTCCGAACGACAGGCGAAGGCCGCGCACATGACCGGCTACGAACGGGAGCTGCCAGACGAACTGGAGCACCCCACCGGCGAGTGCTCCCCACGCGAGTGCCACCACCAGGTCGCGCGACGGCGCGTCCGAGCCCAGGTACGCGGCCCCGGCGACCATGCTCGTGATCATCGCGAGGTTCCAGAACACCGGTGCCACGTACGAGACGAAGAAGCGCCGATGGCTGTTCAGAATGCCCAGTGCCCACGCCGACACCACCAGAACGCCCGTCATGGGAAAGAGGATGCGGACGAGCGCGGTGGTCAGTTCCTGCTTGGCCGGGTCCCAGCGCGAGAAGAACACAGCGACGAGGGCCGGAGCGAGCGCCATCCCCAGGAGCGAGACACCGGCTGCGACTGCCGCGAGCAGCCCCAGAGCCGCACCCGCGAAGCGACCCGCCTCCTCGGACTTCCCCTGCTCGATCAGCTCCGAGTAGGCCGGAACCAGCGACGCGGACAGGGTTCCTTCACCGAGCAGGTTCTGCACCACGTTGGGGAGCCGGAGCGCGGCTCGCCACGCGTCGGCGAAGTCGCTCGACCCGAAGTAGTGGGCGAAAAAGCGCTCGCGTACGAACCCGAAGACGCGGCTGAGAAAGATGCCGGCGCCCACACGAACCGCACCCCCTCTACGCGACGCTGCCTCCGGCGCGGCGGCTTCGGGTGCCGCCTCAGCTCCGTTCGTCACCGGGTGGGAGCGTCGCTCCCTCCTGTCGGCGTTCGGTGAGCAACCGTTGCATGAACTCCCCCTGCTCGTCGAGGCGCTGGATCTCCGTGCCCAGTCGTTCCACCTCCCCCTCCAGGAACGCGAGCCGCTCGGCCGAGGAATCGTTCGGCGCATCGAGCCCCCTCCGCTCCAAACGGGACGCGAGCGCCCGCCCGACCTGCGAGTCGAGCACGACCGCCAGGAGCGGGATCATTACGACCAAGATCAGGATCAGCTGGAAGAACATGCCGTCAACTTAGGTCGGGTGCGGTCGGTGACAACTCGACGTACGCGCGTGGCTCACGAGAGATTCACACGGAAGCGGTCGTGCAGCGCGTCCAGCAGCGTGCCCCCATAGCGCGCCAGGTAATAGAACGGGCTCTGCACCCGTTCCGCCGGCTTCCCGAGCGGGAACAGGTGCACTTGGGCCTTCTCGAGCTGGGCCAGCGCAGTCTCGCTCTCCCGCTTCACGGCCTGCACGATCTTCTTTTCGACGTCGTCGAGCGCTGCCATCGTCTGGGCACCCACCTGCTGCACCGGCCCGGCCAGCGTCTTGTCGACGCCCGTGGCCGCTTTCTTCAGTTCCGCCACCCCACCGCCGATCGCTCCGCGTAGCTTGCCGAGGGCCGCCCGCACGTCGGCCGGGACCTCCTCGCGCGCCACGTCGCTCGCGATCTCGTGGAACGGCCTGTCTAGTGCGTCGACATCGAGTCCGAACTTGTCCAGCACCTTGCGGATCTTCCCCTCGACGGGCGTGGCGGCCCACCGCGGATACACCACGGGCATTTCGATGCCGTGAGCCTGGAAGAACGCACGCAGCTGACCGAAATACGCCATCTCGCCGGGACCTCCGACGTAGGCGAGCGTGGGGAAGACCGCGCTCTCCACCACGGGGCGCAGGAGCACGTTCGGACTCAAGGTCTTGGGGTCGGCCGCCACCCGGGCCCTGATCTGCGCAGCGGTGAGCTGCTCGCCGGACGAGCGCAACCGATACGCGCCGTCCTGCCGATAGACGCGCTCTCGACCCGAGGGGCCTTCCAAGAAAAGGTTCACGCTTCCTTCGAGGATAGGCACCTGGAGCCCGAACCCGGCCGCCTCCAAGTCCGTCGCGGTACGGCGCAACACCTCTTCCATCTCGGCGGCACGCGAGAGCTCCGCCTCCAGAACGGCATTCGAATCGCGCTTTACCGCCGGGAGCACCCCATCGGTGAAGAAGAGGCCGAACCGACCGAGCAGCGCCTGGAGCGTGGTGTGGAAGCCGTCCCCGATCGTCGCTCCGGGACGGAACGACTCCACCAGCAGGTCGACGTAGGGCGCGCTGAAGTCGCTCTTCGGCAGCAGGTCGACGAACCTGCGAACGATATCGGTGCAGTCGGGTCCGAGCGGAATCCGATGGATCGACGACGCCGGCCCCCCCCCCGAATACGGCACCGTCAGCGTATGCACCTGATTGTCGATCCCGACCAGACTCGCCTGGCTCGCCTCCTCCCAATCGTGGTCCTCGGAGGATACCCAGAAGAGGGGGAGCACCGGCTTGCCGAGACGCGCCTCGACGGCCTCCGCCAGGCGAACCGCCGTGAGCCCCTTGCAGACGTTATAGAGCGGCCCGCCGAACAGACCGGGTTGCTGGCCGGTCGTAACCACGTAGCCGCCCTCGGCCACGAAGCGCTCGAGGCGCCGCGCGTCGCAACCGGGGGGCACGATCACGGATTCGAGCATGCGCTCGCGCGCCGCTCGGTCGAATCGTCCGTCCACCTCCCGCGCTTTGATCGCGAACGACTCGAATGCACTGAAGTGGCCCCCGAAGAACGGGGTGGCGGCAGGGGCTCCTTCCAGGTAGGCCCTGACGAGGGCGCTCCCTCCCGGTCGGCCGACGATGAGCTCCAGCGGCGGAGCGACGGTCACGCGTATCTCCTAGGCGATGTGTGTCCGGCTATACGCATGGTCACCCTTTGTGGTATGGCTCGCCGCGGACGATCGTGCCGGCCCTGTAAAGCTGCTCCGCGAGCACGAGCCGCGCCATCTCGTGGGGGAGCGTCAACGCCGACAGCGATACCCGCCTTCTCGCCCTCCGGATCAAGGACTCCCCGAGGCCGAAGGCGCCCCCGATCACGAAGGTGACACCTGCTGCCGAGCGCGTCCCCTTCTCCTCCAAATACGCCGCGAGGTTCCGCGAAGACAGCGGCTCCCCCACACGCGTGAGCGCGACCACCTCGTGCTCCGATGGGATCTTCGCCAGGATGCGCTCCGCTTCCTCATCCCGGACGCGCTCTGCCGGGATGTTTCGCCCGCCGGTGGCCGCGCTCACCTCGACGACCTCGAGCTTCCAGTAACGCGCGGCCCGCCCCTCGTACTCCGCGACGGCGTCCGCGAGATCCCCCTTCACCCGGCCCACGACGACGACCTGGACCTTCATGTAGGCCGGGGCTCGGCGACCATGGCCGTGATGCGTTGCCTCACCACCTGCTCGCCCCAGTCCCACACGAAGCGGTCGGACATCACATGGACCGGCACAGACGCGAGCGCGCCCAGGAGAGGTTCCAACTTCACCGCGTCTTTTTCGGTGACCACGATGGAACGGCCGGCCGCCCTCGCCGCCATGCGGGCCACATCTGCCGAGGTGAATGGGTGGTGGTCCGGAAACGAGAAGAGCTCCACGGCTCCGGTCCCTTCCCGGGCCACGGCCTTCGCGAACGCATCCGGCCGCCCGATCCCGCAGACGGCGAGTAGGTTACCAGCCGCCGGACGACCGGGGGCCCCATCCAAGCGGCGCCACGCCCCTGGTGCGAGATGGACCGCGCCAGCCACGAGCCCGGGATAGCGGCGGTCGACCCCCCTCCTCGAGGGCGCGCGAGCGGGACACGTCCGCGTTGCGGCGCGTGACCACCACGAGATCGGCCCGTCCCAGCGCCTCCATCGGCTCCCGATAGGGTCCCCTGGGGAGCACCTGGCCCGGAGGGGGGTCGTCGGCCGACAGCAGCACGATATCCAGGTCGCGCGCGAGGGCGTGGTGTTGGAAGCCGTCGTCCAGAACGGCCACCTCCGCGCCTTCAGCGCGCGCGCGGGCCGCCGTCGCCACGCGGTCGCGACCGGACGACACCGGGATGCCCGGGTTCCACGTGCGGTGCAGTAGGGCCTCATCCTCGCCCTCCGCCCCCACCAAGATGCACGCTCGGACCCCGCTCGTGCGCACGCTACTCGCTAC
>JBEBGN010000262.1:0-2831 GCA_040081395.1 Longimicrobiales bacterium | reverse complement strand
GGTGGCGCGCTCAGGTCGGCGGGGGATGCGCGCACGCCGCTGCGTCTCGGCGTCACCATGACGGCGCTGAACGTCTTCTTCAACGTGATCCTGATCCGCGGCTTCGGCCCCATCCCCGCGTTCGGCACCGCGGGCGCGGCCATGGGAACCGTCATTGCAGCCGGCTTGGTCGGCGCCTATTCCGTCGTGAAACTGTTCAGCGGCAAGTGGGTCGTGGCATTTCATCGCGGCATGAACTGGAAGCCCGACTGGAAGATCATAGGCCAGCTCTTCCGCTTCGGCTTGCCCACGGGCATCCAGGGCGTGGCGATGAATGTGGGCGGGGTGGTGCTGCTCGCGTTCATCGGCTCACTCGCGATGAGCGCGCAAGCGCAAGCCGCCTACGTGGTGAGCTACACGCAGCTCTTTTCGTTCATCACGTGGACATCCGTGGGGATCATGGGCGCCACGGCGGCTGTCGCAGGGCAGAATCTCGGCGCCGGCAAGCCGGAGCGCACGGCTCAAGCGGTGCGCACGGCGGCGGGGTTCGGGCTCACGGTGGCAGGCACCATCGGGGCTGCGTTCCTGCTCATCCCCACCATTTTGCTGCGCGTCTTCGACATGACGGACCCGCTGGTGACCGAGTTGAGCGTGCAGCTGATGCGCTACCTGGCGGTGTCGGGGCTCTTCATCACCGTGGCGCTCGCGTACACGGGCGGACTGCAGGGTACGGGGGACACGAAGAGTCCGATGTACATCTCGTTCGTCTCCCAGATCTTCGTTCCGCTCGGATTCTGTTGGATACTCCAGAGCCTCGGCCGTCTCGACCCGAGCGACATCTGGCTGGCGATCGTCATGGGCCATGCCTTACGGGCCACCTTGAGCGTGAGTGTGTTCAAGCGGGAACGCTGGAGGGACATTCACGTAGCGGTCGGCGCGACCAAGGCCTGACGAGGAGCGGCGAGCGATGGCGAAGCGCTACTGGTTGATGAAGTCGGAGCCCGAGGTCTACTCCATCGACGACCTGAAGCGGGACGGCTCCACCGCCTGGACCGGGGTGCGGAATTTCAAGGCCCGTAACAACATGCGGGCCATGGCGGTGGGTGACGAGGTGCTGTACTACCACTCCAACGCCGACCCCTCCTGCGTAGCGGGGATCGCGCGGGTGGCGCGGACGGCGTACCCTGACCCGACCCAGTTCGACAAGAAGAGCGAGTACCACGACGCGAAGTCCGACCCCGACGACCCGCGCTGGGATCTGGTCGACGTGGCGTTCGTCGCGAAGGCGAAGGAGCCTGTGAGCCTCGCGGCCATCAAGTCCGACCCGGATCTCGCGGAGATGGAGCTGGTGCGGTACGGCCGGCTGTCCGTGCAGTCGGTTACCAAAGACGAATTCGACCGAGTCAAGAAGAAGGCAGGCCTCTGATGCGACTAATCCACGCTGCCCTGATCCTCGCCCCCTTCGTCCTCGGCGCAACGCCCGCTACCTCGCAGAACCTGGCCAGCGACGACGCCGTGCTGCGTGGTATCTGGCGCGAAGCCACGACCAACTCGCAACTGGAGCCACTCGCGCAAGCGCTGCTCGACTCGATCGGGCCGCGCCTCACGGGTTCTCCCGGCATGGAGCGGGCGCAGAACTGGGCGGTGGGCATGCTCGAGAGCTGGGGCGTCGATGCACGTCTCGAGCGATACGGCACCTGGGAAGGCTGGGACCGCGGCCCGAGCCACATCGATCTCGTGCGGCCACGCGTGCGTTCGCTCGAGGGAAGCATTCTCGCGTGGAGCCCTGGCACGAACGGGCGACCCGTCGAGGCGGGCGTGACCTACCTGCCCGAGGTGGACTCTCGCGGGGACTGGGACTCGTTTCTGAGTACCGTCCGGGACAAGTGGGTGATGCTGTCATTGCCGCAGCCTACATGCCGCACGGACGATCAGTGGGTCGAGTTCCAGCAGAGCGGTTCCGGCCAGCGCATGGACGAGGCTCGACGGGCCGCCAGTCAACGCTGGGACCAGAGCCTCACCGTGCTGCGATCGTTGCTCGGGGGCACCGCGGAGATTCATGCGGCGCTCGAGCAGGCAGGTGCGGCTGGCGTCATCACGTCGGATTGGCCGGGTGCCCCCGGCACGACGCGCGTGTTCGATGCCGACAACCGGGGGACGCCGACCTTCGAGTTGTCGTGCGAGGACTACGGCCTGGTACACCGGTTGGCGGAGAACATTCAGGAACCGGTGGTGCGCCTCACGGCCGAGGCCCGCAACCTGGGTGAGGTCCCGGTCTTCAACGTGATCGGCGAGGTGCGCGGTTCCGAGCTTCCGAACGAGTACGTGATGCTGTCCGCGCACTACGACTCGTGGGAAGGCTCGTCGGGCGCGACCGACAACGGTTCGGGCTCGGTGCTCATGCTCGAGGTGATGCGCGTGCTGCGCGCTGTGTATCCGAACCCGAGGCGCACCATTCTGATCGGCCTGTGGAGCGGCGAAGAGCAGGGTCTGAACGGTTCGCGCGCGTTCACGGAGGACCACCCCGAGGTCATCGCGGGACTCCAGGCGCTCTGGAATCAGGACAACGGCACGGGCAGGGTGATCAGCCTCTCCGCGCAGGGGCTCGTGGATGCTGGTGGCTCGCTCGCCCGCTGGCTCGCGCAGGTACCTGCCGAGGTCGGCCAATACGTGGAGCTCGACGTGCCCGGGAATCCGGGGGGCGGCGGCTCCGACTATGCGTCCTTCATGTGCCATGGCGCGCCCGGTTTCAACCTGAGTGCCCTGTCGTGGGATTACACGACCCACACCTGGCACTCGAACCGCGACACGTACGACAAGCTGGTCTTCGACGACATCCGGAACAACGTCGT
>JBEBGN010000106.1:0-10792 GCA_040081395.1 Longimicrobiales bacterium | reverse complement strand
GCCGCTTCGGCGTCTGCGGCTTCCCGCTCGCTGGCCCTCGCGGCCTCGAACTCCGCACGCGCCGCGTGGAGCTCGCGCACACGATCCTCGAAGCGCGCACTCGCCTTGCCCAGGGCCTCGACCAGGCCATCCACCCGACTGGAGAAGAGATCCCCCTGCTCGTCGAGCAGAGTGATCTCCGCGGCTGTCGAGACCAGATCCTCACCCACCTGCGCGAGCCGCCGCTCCAGCTCTTCCGCCTGGGCGGCCGAGGCGTCCGCGTCTCCTTCGAGTTGCGCGCCCCTACGCGCCAGGTCGCGCCCCTTCACCTCGACGGACTCGAGCCGCTCCCGCGACTCCACCAAGCGAGTCCGAACTTCGCGCACCTCTTCGGCATGCGCGGCCGCCAGCCCACGGACGCGCTCGAGGTCGGCGGCTACACTTTCGCGTGTCGCCGCGAGGTCGCGCTCCTCGGTCGTCAGGGATCCGACCAACTCGCGCGCGTCCCCTCGCTCGCGATCGATCTGGGCGAGGCGCCGCTCGGCATACGCGGCTCGCTCGTCCGCCACGGCGAGGTCGCGCTCCCACGTGACCAGCTGCTCACGGATGGTCTGCAGGGCTCCGGCGGCCGCAATCCGCGCCTTCTCGGCCTCGACTTCCTCGATCCGCAGCGTCTCGAACTGCGTTTCCGCGGTGCGCAGTTCAGCCACCATGCTCTCTGCCGAGACGAGGTCTCCCTGGAGATCCCGCTCCACACCCTCGAGCCGCTCGCGTAGCGTGCGGAGCTGGTGGCCCACCACCGCCACCTCGACGCTCAGTCGGCGGCTTCGGAACTCCGCATACCGTTCGGCCTTCCCCTTCTGTCGTGCCAGCGAGCGGACCTTGGTCTGCACCTCGGCGATCACGTCCTCGAGGCGTTGCAGGTCCATCTCCGCGCGCTCGAGGCGGCGCGTCGCGGCCTTCCGGCGGTCCTTGTACTTGCCGATTCCGGCGGCCTCCTCGAAGAGGCCCCGGCGTTCCTCTGCGCGATCCGATAGGATCGCGTCGATCATCCGGTTCTCGATGATCGCGTATGCGTTCGCACCCAGCCCGGTGTCCCGGCATAGGTCGATCACGTCGCGCAGTCGGCACGGCGACCGATTGATCAGGTACTCGCTGCCACCATCGCGAAACACCTGCCGACCGATCTCGACTTCCTCGAAGGGGACCGGAAGCGCCCCGTCGGCGTTGGTCACCGTCAGCGCAACCGAGCCGCGATTCACGGGCCGCCGGCCCACAGTCCCCTGGAAGATCGCCTCTTCCATCTTCCCGCCGCGGATCGCGGATGGGCGCTGCTCGCCCAGAACCCACCGGATGGCGTCGCCGATATTCGACTTGCCGCACCCGTTCGGGCCGACGATCGCGGTGATCCCGTCGTGGAACTCGATGGAGGTGGCGTCCGCGAACGACTTGAAGCCGTGGACCTTCAGGGTGCGCAGCTTCATCCGGTAGTGCTGTCTCCTAGCGAATCACGAAAAAGAGGGCGACCGCGAGCAGCACGATCACCGCGACGGCTGCGAGCCCGAGCGTACGCACACGCGTGCGGCCCTCATCGGAGGACGCGGTCCACTCCGCAGGCGGGCTCGCCTCCGAGGCCGCCGCCACGCCGGCGCTTCCCGCGCGCGGGGCCGCGCTCGACCCCGTGCGCATGACCGTACTCGGCCCCGCGACCACCCGGACGATAGGCTCCAGATCCCGGATCGCGGAGGGCGCCCGCTCGCCGCGATCGGAAAGCACCACGATATCCGACGCGGAACCGAGGAATGAGGCACACCCGCTATCGCCGTCGCGAACGAAGAGAATGAGCTTCACGCCCGCCTCGCGGAATCCATCCAGCAAGCGTCCCCACCGCGGGCTTCCGGGCACGGTGTTCGCATCTGCGACCGCGGTCCCCGCCGTGATGAGGAAGAAGGCGCCCCCATCCACCGCTCGCGCCACTCTGCCCACCGAGGCTCCGAAGAGCGCAGCGTCGCTCAGGCCTTCGGTGTTCTCGACCTCGGTGAGGGTGTGGAGCGTCGGATAATGAAGCGCCCCGTCCGCGAGCACGACCTTGTCGCCGGCACGGCTCCAGGCTCGCGCGATTTCGAGCACCGCCGGACCCGCCCATCCCGAGGACACTGCCTTCTCGGATGCCACCACCGCCACCACGCGCCCGGTGCCATCCCCGTCGGGGAGGGACACCCCGCCGTCGAGGGGCTGCCAGTCGGGTAGTTGAGCCATCTAGTCGGGTGGCAGAGAGGTGGCTGGAAGTGTTGCGACGTGGGCTCGCCGCGTGCGGCGGGCCTGAAGTTAGACCGCGGCCGGGAGGGCCCGAAAGCCCCCGCGGTGCGGGGTACGACCACCCGTGCGAAGGGTCACTCCTCGGGTGCTTCCCAGCGTGGCGCGTCCCCCCACAGGTTCTCCAACTGGTAGAACACGCGGGCCTGCGGATGGAAGACGTGCACGACGAGATCGATGTAGTCGAGCAGGACCCACCGCCCCCCGGTGAGGCCCTCCACGTGGTTCGCCGACTCGCCATGCTCGCGAAGTCCATCGAGCACCCCCTCCGCAATCGCCTTCACGTGCACGTCCGACGTACCGCTGGCGACCACGAACCAGTCGGTCGCCGAGGAGATGCCGCGTAGGTCGAGCACGATGATCTCGCGCGCCTTCCGCTCCAAGGCCATCTCAACGACCTGTCGCACCGCCGTCGGCAGATGCGATCCGTCGGCGGCCGGCTCTTTGGCGGAGGCCTTCGGCCGGGGACTCAGCTCTCGTCGCGCTCCACGCGGACTTCGATGTCCACGTGCACGTCGGCGTACAGGTGCACGGAAACGGTCGAAACCCCGAGCGCTTTGATCGGCTCCTCGAGCATCACGATGCGCTTGTCGAGCTCGAAGTCGAGCCCGCGTGCGTTCGCCTGATCGGCGATGTCCGCGCGCGTGACGGATCCGAACAGCTTCCCGTCCTCCCCCGCGCGTGCCGTGAACACGAGCGAGAGGTCCTGGAGTTGCGACGCCCTGCGACGCGCTTCCAGGAAATCCCGACGCGAGCGTTCTGCGGCGAGCGCCTGCTCGGCCTCGAGGCGCGCCATGTTCGCCTCGCTCGCCACGTAGGCCAGCCCCTGCGGGAGGAGGTAGTTGCGCCCGTATCCGTCCTTGACGGAGACCACCGCGCCCGCACCCCCGAGGTTATGCACCGCCTTCTTCAGGATGACCTTCATCTCTCCTCCGAACGTTGGGTCACGCGGTCCGCTCGCGCACACGCGAGCGGAGATCCAGCCAGGTGTCCCCGACTCCGATCAGTACGGCCATGCCCATGAGCACCGGCGCGGCAACGACGAGTCCGACCAGCACTGTCACGTACCCGAACAGGGACATCCCACCACTCAGAAACACGAACACTGCGGCGCCGCGCAGCATGTAGAGCGCCGCCATGAAGACGATCGCATTCGAACCGAGACGGACCAGGGCGTCGCCCCACTGGGCGAAGAGCAGGAGCAGCCCCCCGATGAAGAGCCAAACCAGGTGGTCGTTGAAGCGGAAGTCGCGCAGCGGACCCAACCCTTGGTCCCCCTCGCCGACCAGCCGTGTACGGATCCACCAGGCCACGCCCAGGGCGGCCATCGACGCCAGCGCGATCATCGCAGGAAACACGGATGCCTGGGTCTCGGCGAGCTGCTGCATCGCCCCGACCACTGCGTCCGAAGGGGGCTCGCCCCGCCCGAGCGTGGACAGCGTCGACAGCGCCTGGTCGCTCGAGGCCCGGACCTCCCCCGAGATGGCGGCGTCCAGCGCGCCCCAGGCATCCGAGCGCACCGCCAACAGCCCTGTGGCCACGAACGCCGCACCTCCGACCGCAGCCAGTGCGCGAGACGACAAGCGCCACGCCGGCACGACCATGGTGAGCGCCACGAAGCTCCCCGCAAGCAACACGGACCAAGCGCGCTCCGCGTACCAGATGCCGTCGTGCGTGCCGCTGGCGACCACCAGCGTCGCGACTAGTGCGGCCAGCGCGACGCCGAGCCCACGCAGCCCACGCGCCATCAGCAGCGCGAGCAACGGCACCGCGATGAGCACTCCCGCGTTCACGATGGACGTCGCCAAGACGACCCCGAGCAGCGCGGCCGCGCGCGGCCAGCCCCGGCCCGGAGATGAGGCGCTACCCGTCACGGCACTCCGCTCCACCAACGTCCCTACGCTTCGCGCCCGCCGGTGTACGGCAGCAGCGAAAGGTACCGGGCGCGCTTCACGGCACGACCGAGCTGTCGCTGGAACGCGGCCGTGACCTTGGTCGTGCGCTTGGGGAGGATCTTGCCCTGCTCGGTGACGAAGCGCGAAAGCGTCGACACGTCCTTGTAGTTCAGCAGCGTGATCGCCGGACCGTCCATGCGGCGCCTGCGACCGCGCGCGCCCTGGAACTCGGGGGGAGCCTTCTCGGGATCGTCGTCCTCGTCTTCGCCCTCGTCGTCGTCGTCCCCTTCCCCGTCGCGCTCACGCGCCAGCACGTGCGCGGGGATCTCGGCAACGATCGAATGCCCCTTGGTCGGCTCTCCCTCGTTGAGCACGAGCAGGTAGCGAACGACCTCGCCGTCGAGGCGCAAAAGGCGCTCGAACTCAGGGAGCGCGTCACCGGGCGCCCGGAACTGCGCGACCACGTAGTAACCGCTGTTGCGCTTCTTGACGGTGTAGGCGAGCTGCCGGTTGCCCCAGTGGTCCACCGCGACGACTTCACCGCCCTGGGCGATGGCGAGCGCGTGGAACTTCTCGAGCTTGGCGGTTACCGCGGCTTGATCGAGCGCGGGGTCGAGAATGTAAACGACTTCGTAGAGCCGCATTTCGGGTATTCCCTCGGTCCGTGGTGGTGACGGGCCCCGCGGAATGGCCCGGCGTGCGGCGACGGGCGATCCAGCGAAGCGGGATGATTGTCTGAGCGCCCCTCGGGGTCGTTGCCTGAGGAGACGCGGCGAGGAAGGTACACAAAGGCCCAGGGGCTGAAAAGCTAGGCGACCAGGGACCCCTGGATGGCGCGCACCACGTCCGGGTAGCGATGGTAGACCCAGCGGGCCTCCTCCACGTCGAGGCGCTCCCGGTTCGTGTGCGCGAACCGCTCCTCGCCGGGCGCGAAGCCCACCGTCGGGATGTCGTGCACCCCGCACGACCACCCCCCATCCGTGGCGAAGCTCCACGGGCGCACAGCTGCCGACCCCGATGCCCCCAGCCCCGCGCCGGCCGCGGCGGCCGCGGCGCGCACCACCCGGTGGTCCGTCGGCATGAGGAATCCTGGGCTGAGCAGCCCGACATCTTCCTCGACTCCGGTGTAGGTGCGCTGCCGCTCCGTCCCGAGGCGAACGCTCCAGGTGAGCCCCGGGGGTGCAGCTCCCACTCGCCCTTCGATGGCGCGCCACAGGCGGTCCAGGAGCGCTGGCCCCTCTGCCCCAGGGAGCACACGCCAATCCACGGCCACCACGACCAGATCCGGGATCACGTTCCGGGTCTCGGGCCGCACGTCCACCATGGTGGCCACCAGGCTCTCCGGGCCGAGCACCGGATCGTGGGCGCGCGCACCCGCGAGGTCGCGCACCGACGCGAGGACTTCCCCCAGGAGGTCGAGCGCGTTGCGGGCCCGTTCCGGTACGCTCGCGTGACCCGCGGTGCCCTGGATCACGACTTCCAGTTCGGCTCGCCCTCGATGTCCGATGCAGATGTCGCCGTGCGTCGCCTCGCCGAGGATCACGGCGCCGGGTGAGACGGAGCCGCTCTCGAGCAGGTGCCTCATGCCGAGTCCGCCTCGTTCTTCCAGCACGGTATGGGCGACGATCACATCTCCCCGAGCGGAGTCGGCGAGCGCCGCGGCCGCATACGTCTGGAGCGCGAGCGGGCCCTTGATGTCCATGGCGCCGCGGCCGTGCAGGAAGCCCCCACTCACCTCACCCGAGAACGGTGGGACCTCCCACTCCGAATGATCCCCCTCAGCGACCACGTCGAGGTGAGAAGCGAGCATGACCGCGGGCGCTTCGCCGCGCCCGCGCACCACGCCGACGACGTTGCCCACGTCGTCGACCCGGATGTCGGCGAGCCCCAGCTGCTCGAACTCCTGCCGGACCCGGGTCGCGACGTCGGTCTCTGATCCGGGCAGCCCTGGAATGCGAACGAGGTCCGCGGCGAACGAGAGCGCACTCTCGAACGACACGGACCTCGTCACGGACGGAGCCCGGCAAACCTCAGCCGAAGAGCGACCTCACCACGTCGCCGATCCACGTCGACGACTGCCCGTCGACCGTGAGGCCGTGCACCCGCGCGAACCAGGGGGCGAGCACGAGCGCGACGATGCTCATCAACTTGATCAGGATGTTGAGCGAAGGACCGGAGGTGTCCTTGAAGGGATCCCCGACCGTGTCGCCGACCACCGCGGCCTTGTGCGGCGCCGAGCCCTTTCCACCGTGGGCGCCCCCCTCGATGTACTTCTTTGCATTGTCCCAAGCGCCGCCTGCGTTCGCCATGAAAAGCGCCATGAGCACGCCCGTCACCGTCGCGCCGGCCAACAGGCCGCCGAGCGCTTCGACGCCGAGGAAGTAGCCCACGATCACCGGCGTGATGATCGCCGTGACGCCAGGAAGGATCATCTCCTTGAGTGCGGCCTGCGTGGAGATGTCGACGCAACGCGCCGAGTCCGGCTTCGCCGTGCCTTCCATCAGACCGGGGATCTCACGGAACTGGCGGCGGACCTCGTCGACCATGCCCTGCGCCGCGCGACCGACCGCGGTCATGGTGAGCGCCGAGATATAGAACGGTAGGGTGCCGCCGATGAACATACCGATCACCACGATCGGATCGACGATGTCGAGGCCTGTCGTCTGGAGGCCGACGGCCGAGGTGTAGGCCGAGAAGAGCGCGAGCGCGGTGAGCGCCGCCGAGCCGATCGCGAAGCCCTTGCCGATCGCCGCCGTCGTGTTGCCCAGCGCGTCGAGGGAGTCGGTGATCTCGCGCGTCTTCGGGCCGAGGTGGCTCATCTCGCTGATGCCGCCTGCGTTGTCGGCGATGGGACCGTACGCGTCCACGGTCATGGTCACGCCCACGGTCGCCAGCATGCCGACAGCGGCGATCGCAATGCCGTACAGCCCGGCAAACGCGTACGACCCGCCGATCGCGACGCAGATAAGGATGATCGGGATCGCCGTCGACTCCATACCGACCGCGAGGCCGGCGATGATGTTCGTCGCGGCTCCCGTCTCGCTCGCCTCGGCGATCCTGCGCACCGGCTTGGCCGACGTGTAGTACTGCGTCACCGCGCCGATCATCATGCCGCACAGCGTACCCGCCACGATCGCGATCCACGGACCCAGCACCGGATAGGTCTCGCCGTTCGCGGAGTTCGTGAACGTGATGCCGAGGCCCTGTACGACGAAGTACATGATGGCGAGGAAGAGGCCGCCCGCGATCCAGGTCGTGCCCTGGAGCGCAAACGCCGGATCTCTCTTCTCGAGCACCTTCATCGCGAAGATGCCGATGAGCGAGGCCACCAGACCCACCATGACGGTCAGAATGGGCAGCGCGACGGCAGCCGCCCGGTGCGCCGACAGCGTCGGCTCGATGGCGGCGATGGCGATGGTCGCGACGATGGCGCCGACGTACGACTCGAAGATGTCGGCACCCATGCCTGCGACGTCACCGACGTTGTCGCCCACGTTGTCGGCGATGGTGGCGGGGTTGCGGGGGTCGTCCTCGGGAATGCCGGCCTCGACCTTGCCCACCAGGTCCGCGCCCACGTCGGCGGCCTTGGTGTAGATGCCTCCGCCGACGCGCGCGAAGAGGGCGATCGAACTGGCACCCATCGCGAAGCCGGAGACGATGCCGGAGAAGGCCGGGAAGTCGTCGGTACCCGGAAGTGCGTCCGCCGCGAAGATCACGTACAGGAGGCCGATGCCGACCAGGCCAATGGCAGCGACCGCGAGGCCCATGACGGCGCCGCCGAAGAACGCGATCCGGAGCGCCTTCCCCTGCCCATCGGTGTTGGCCGCTGCGGCCGTGCGCGTGTTGGCGCGCGTCGCGGCCTTCATGCCCGCGAAGCCCGCCGCCGTCGAGCTCAGAGCGCCGAAGATGTACGCTCCTGCCGGAAGCGGACCAATGGCGAGGGCGAGCAGGATTGCCACCACCACGATGAAGCCGGCGAGTACCGTGTACTCGCGGCGCAAGAACGCCATCGAGCCGTCGTGGATCAGCTCCCCCAGCGCGATCATGGTGTCGTTGCCGGGAGGCTGCTTGCGGATGTACCCGTAGACGCCGGCGGCAACGGCCAGCCCGAGCACGCCGAGCACCCAGGCCCAGTCGGTGAGCGCAACAATGTCGGTCATCGCATCAACCCTTTTCGTGGTTTGAACGGCGGTGATTCGAACTGGCCCTTCTCATCGATTGAAGCGGTTCATCGCCGCTTCGACTCCCTCTGCGACCCACACCTCGACACCCTGGGTCAACTGCGGTAGCAGCCCCACCACTATCTCTTCGTCCTCGTCGGGCATGGGGGAGAGGACCCAATCCGACAGATCCACCCCTTCAGGCCTTCGCCCCACGCCGACGCGGAGTCGCGCGTACGCTTCGGACTGGAGCGCGCCCGATATCGACTTCAATCCGTTGTGCCCGCCCGCACTTCCACCCGGGCGAAAGCGCACCCGCCCTACGTCCAGTGCCGCGTCGTCGACGACGACCAGCAAGTCCTTCGCGGAGTCGAAGCCCTCGATCTCCGTGAGCGCGCCTACCGCGAGACCACTTCGATTCATATAGGCCGTGGGCTTCACGAGCCGAACCGGCTCGCTCCCCACGACCCCCTCCGACACGAGCGCCCTTCCCTCGCGTCGGAATGTCTCGAAGTCCCAGTCGTACGCCAGGCGGTCGACGACCCACCAACCGGCGTTGTGGCGGGTGGCGTCGTACTCCGAACCCGGATTCCCGAGCCCCATGACGACTTTCATGCGGCCCGAAGTCCCTCCGGGTGACTAGTCCTTGTCCTTCTTGTCTTTCTTGTCCTTGTCGCCACCCTCGCCCGCAGCGGCCGCAGCGCCCTCCGCCGGAGCCGCGCCCTCTGCGCCCTCGGCACCTTCGACCGTCGGAGCCACGGTGACCGCTTCCTCGACGAGACGAGGGATCGCGACCAAGCAGATGGTCCGGTCGGCCGGGATACGCGATTCGACGCCCTCGGCGAGCTTGATGTCCGACACGTGCAGCGATTGGTTCACTTCCAGCCCCGTAACGTCCAGCTCGAACGCCTCGGGAATCTTGGACGGCACGCAGCGGATGGGCAGATCGTGCACCATCTGCTCCAGCACCCCGCCTCCGAGGCGGACGCCCGCGGGCACCCCGCTCAGGCGGATCGGCACCTCCAGGTCGACGGCCACGCCCTCCTGAATGCGCAGGAAGTCGACGTGCTGCATCACCGGTCGCCACGGGTGCATCTGGATCTCACGCACCAGCGTCTGGTAGGGCTTCTTCTCACCCTCGACGTCCAGGTCGACGATCGTGTTGTCGACCGAGATCGAGTGGAAGAGCTTCTGGGCCTCGTGCGCGTCCACCGAGAGGTGGACGGGCTCGAGCTCGCGGCCATAGATCACCGCGGGAACTCTGCCCTCACGGCGCAGCGTGCGCGCAGATCCCTTGCCGGAGTCGTCGCGCTTCTTCGCCTTCAGATTTGCCTTCGCCATCGTCTCACTTCCTCGTCAACGGGCCGGGGTCGTCCTGGCCCTCAGTCATGTCCAGTCGAAACTTCCTCGAACAGCTCGGTAACGGACTCGTTCGAGTGCACGTGATCGATCGCCTTCGCTAGCAGATCGGCCACCGAGAGGACCCGAAGAGTACTGAACCGCTTGTGCTCTGGCACCTCGATCGTGTTCGTGACGACCATTTCCTCGAGGGGCGCGTCCCGCAGCCGGGACACCGCTTCGCCGGAAAAGAGCGCGTGCGTCGCAGCCGCGTACACGGCCTTGGCACCCCGCTCCTTGAGCGCGTACACCGCATTGCTGAGCGTGCCGGCGGTGTCCACCATGTCGTCCATGATGAGGCAGTTCATGCCCTCCACCTCGCCGACGACATTCAGGACCTCCGACAGGTTCGCCTTCGGGCGCCGCTTGTCGATGATCGCGAGGCTGGCATCGAGCCTGCGGGCCGTGCCGCGAGCCATCTTCGCCGAACCCACGTCCGGGGCCACGACGACCAGATCCTGAAGCCCCAGGTTCCTGAAGTACTTCGTGATCACCGGCGCCGCGTAGAGATGGTCCACCGGGATGTCGAAGAATCCCTGGATCTGGTGCTGGTGGAAGTCGATCGAGATGACGCGGTCGGCGCCGGCGGCGACGATGAGATTGGCGACCAGCTTCGCCGCGATCGAAACCCGCGGCTGGTCCTTCCGGTCCTGACGGCCGTAGCCGAAGTAGGGGATCACCGCCGTGACCCGCGCCGCGGAGGCACGGTGCGCCGCGTCGATCAGGAGCAGGAGCTCCATGATGTTCTCGGCGGGAGCGGGAGTGGGCTGGACGATGTAGACGTCGCGACCGCGCGCGTTCCGGTCGATACGGACGAAGAGCTCGCCGTCGGAGAACTGTTTGATCGTGGCGGCATCGGGGGACTTCCCGATCCGCTCCCCGATCTCGAGCGCGAGGGGGTGGTTCGCCCGCCCGCTCAGGAGAAGTAGGGGTCCCCGGCCGTAGGTATCGTCCATGAATCCAGATTGGGTGCCAGGCTGCAGATCGAGAGCCTGCAAAGCTAGAAAGCGCGCGGGGGAGGGTCAACGCGGGCGGGTAGACGGG
>JBEBGN010000105.1:0-10877 GCA_040081395.1 Longimicrobiales bacterium | reverse complement strand
GGCCGACCATGAGGGCGATCGGGTCTTGGGAGGCTGGCTGCGGTGGAAGGACCAACTGGGCCGCGACCGGCCGAGACGCGAGCGCGAGGAAAGCCGGAATGAGGAACCGGGTGAGCCGCATGCTGCCTCCTGGGGTACGTCGGTGGAGCAGGTGAATTAGGCATTCGGTAGGCCCCGGGCAATCTCTGCAGTTCAATGCGCGGCCTACATGAAGGTTGCACCGAGCAGCCGCGTAACTTCACCCATGACCCCGACCGGGACCTTCCACCTCCTCTTCAGCCTCTTGGCCCTGACCCTCGGCGCCGTCGTGCTCCTGCTTCCGAAGGGCACGCGCTGGCACCGCACCTGGGGACAGGGCTACGTCTGGGTTATGGTCGGCGTGGTCGGTACCTCGTTCGCGATGTACAACCTCACGGGTCGGGTGACTCCATTCCACTTCGCAGCGCTCATCTCGGGCGCCTCGATCGTCGGCGGAATGTGGACCGTGCTCGGCCGCAGACCGAAGAAGTACTGGATCGCGGCCCACGCGCGCTGGATGGCGTGGTCATACGTGGGGCTGGTCGCGGCGCTCTTTGCCGAGACGACCACACGGTTCCTCATGCCAGCGCTCGAGCCGAGGCTGTCCGGCAGCGCGATGTGGCCGGCGTTCTGGACGGTGGTCATCGCCGCTAGCGTCGGCGTCTTCGCTGTGGGGGTGTGGCTCATCCGCACGCGACTCGACGAGGCCGTGCGGAAAGCGCCCGACGCCATGAGGAGCGACTCAGCCGGGTGACGAGCCCCTCAGTCGCCGCAGTGGCGGAGTCTGTCATCCAAGTGAGGAATCGAAGCAGCGTCACGCGAGCCGCTCCGCTCGGAGAGGGCCAGGTGGGGGCGACCGAGCCAGAACGAGACATAGAACCGATCGGCGGTCGGAACGCCGTTCAACGAGTACAACCAGAGCACCTGAGTCGGTCGGGGATTCTCGGAGTCCGATGCACTCACCTCGCGGCGTAGGTCGGTAGCTCGCGCGACCACCCGTCCGCCCTCGATCCATTCCACCGTGTCCGCGGCGATCCGCACCACGGCGACGTTGGCGTCGCAGCCCGCCCCCGAGTCCCATCCCCAACGACCGTCGGCGTCGACGGCCGGGGCGCCGAACGCGCAGGCGCCGATCAGGAACGCTGTCGGAGCCAAGAGCAGGGGCAGTCGCTTCGGGAGCACGGCCAATTCTGCGGGCATGACTCCCTCGACTCAAGGCGGGCAAAGCCCCTTGACCCTCACGCTACGTGAGGGATTAGCCTTCCGACATGAAGACGATCGGCAAGGGGAAGGCCCCACCAGCGAAGGGCCCCGGAAAGCGGACGTGGCGCGTCGGAGAGTTAGCCGAGCTGGCTCACGTCACCGTGCGCACGCTCCACCACTACGACGAGATCGGACTGCTGCGACCCTCGGAACGGACGTCGTCAGGCTACCGACACTACTCTGAAGAGGACCTTCGGCGGCTACAGCAAGTGATGCTGTTTCGAGAGCTCGGATTCACCCTCGAGGCGATCCAACAGCTCCTGGACGGCGCGTCGTTCGACCGTCGAAAACTGCTCGAGGCCCAACGCGAGCTGCTGATCGAACAGGGCACGCGAACCCAAGCCATCCTGCGCGGCGTGGACCGCGCGCTGGCGGACCTACACGGAGAAGGGACGATGAGCACCGAGGGAATGTTCGATGGATTCGAATCCTTCAATAGGCAATACGACGAGGAGGTACAGGAGCGCTGGGGCGACACCGACGCGTACCGCGAGTCGATGCGCCGCACCAAGCGCTATACCAAGGAAGACTGGAGGCGCTTCCAAGCGGAGAGCGAAGCCGCGAGTCGGGAGTGGGTCGAGGCCCAGGCCGCAGGAGCGAGCCCGACCGGCGCGCGGGCCATGGACCTGGCGGAAGCGGCTCGGCAACAAATCGACCGCTGGTTCTACCCATGCTCACCCGCCATGCACCGGAACCTGGCCGACATGTACGAGGCGGACCCACGCTTCTCTGCCACCTACGAGAAGATGGCGCCCGGCATGACGGCCTACGTCTCTGCTGCGATACGCGCCAATTCGGATCGACAGGAGCGGGAGGGGTGAAGGAAAGGCCGGGTCAGGGGCGCGCGCACTGCGCCGGTCCACGCGCCATGAACGTCCCGGCGGACATCGCCTCCTGAATCGACAGCTCGGCGCGTAGCGCCTCTGTCCTTGCCTCATCCTGATTCAAGCTCGCCACCAGGAAGGCGAAGGCGTTCTGGGACATTTCACTCGCGGCGAGACCACCGGCGCACTCGCAGATGGCGCGTTCGAGGTTGGACGAAGCCATGCAGGCTTCGGTGAACGCCGAAACGTCGACGGCGGCCGTTTCCGAGGCAGGGTCCTGCGTAGCGCCATCGCCAGCGGGAGCGCACGCGAGGACCCAGAGCGCGGAAGTCGCGGCGAGCGCCGCCCCGATGCGTGGAACGAACATGAGTTGCTCCTTGGATTCAGTTGCCCAAACGCCAACGGACCCCGGCCGACCAGTTGATGGGGCTACACCTTCGACGCGACATCAGCCTCAGCTCGGCGCGATCCGGGCCAACTCTTCGAAGAAGCCCTGAACCAGAACGAGCCGACTCTGTTGGCCAGCACCGACCCGACGGACCATGATGAATCGCTCGCCATCCGGCGCCACATCGTACTGCCGATGGACGATGTTGCGCTGATAATCTGCGCCTGGAAACAGCACACTCGGCGTCCCCACTGAGAACCCGGGGTCGGCCCGGACCGCCACGGCCATGACGTCTCCCTGCCCATTGCGGTAGAAGATCTCTCGGCCGTCCCGAGACCACAGCGGCTCGGAGCCTCCGCCGACCGACACCGACCATCTCGCGTCCCGCGTGTTGGGGAACGGCACCACGAAGACCTCGGATCGCCCGGTCTCGTTCGACGAGTACGCCATCCACCGCCCGTCGGGTGAGACCATTGGGGCCAGTTCGGTAAAGCTCGATGCGACCAGCGGTACGGGGGCGGCTGTGCGGGGGTGGGGGTGTCCCAGGATGTCACCCGCGCCCCGCAGGTTCGAGGAGGTCCGGTGGATGAACCACGCGCCGTCGGGTGACCACGCGGCTTCGGCCAACGCCCATTCTTCGTCGAGCTCCAACACTGGCTCCGCGCTGCCGTCCGCCCGCTTCGTCCATAGGTCGAATGACGGGCCGGCCCGGTCGGAGGTGAAGGTCACCGACCCTCCATCGGGCGTCCAAATCGGGTAGTCGCTTCGACCGCCATCCAGGGTCAATCGAGTGCTCGGGCCGCGATCGAGCAGCTTCACCCAGATGTCCATGGACGTCGCCCCCTGGATCGCGACGGTCACACGCGTGCCGTCGGGCGAGAGCGAGGGGGACCCGAACTCGCCCGTCCATGTCTCGTCCACAGGCTCGACCCGACCGTCCCGACTAACCCAAACCAGTTCGGAGGCAGACCCAGCGCCGATGCCGTACAGCAGCGTTCCCGACTGCGACAACGCGAACTGCGCTCTCGCGGTGTTGTCCACCGCAACCCCCTCCAGGAGTGGCACCGAGGGACCCGTCAGTTCGAGGCGGCGAACATCGAACGGTGCCGCCATCAGTGTGCCCGCCGCGGTCGCATGGACGATGTGGCCCGACTCCGCGTAGCGGGCCATCGTCCCCGCCAGGATCTCCCGCACCTCGCCACCCTCCGGACCCACCGCGGCGATCCTGGCTTGGGCCGGCGTGCCCACGAAGAGCGTCATCAAGAGACCGCGCCCGTCCGGGAGCGCGTCGAGGTTCCTCGGGACCACGTTCTCCACCGGTGCCGTGAACGGTGTGGCCTCTCCCCCTGTCGCCAACACCCGATGGATGATGCCGTCCCGGGCGAAGTAGATCATTCCGTCCGAGCCCCAGTCGAATGGGCCACCCGAGGCGACCACGGTGAACGGCGGACCGCCCTGTAGCGACACGATGCGGATCGCGAGGTCGTCGGTCACGAACGCCACCGACGACCCATCCGGTGAGACGACCGGCGCGTTGGCGCCCTCGGTCCCGGGCAGCGCCACGGCCACGAGGTCGTCCAGCGTGCGTCGCCAGAGTTGCTTGCCTCCACCGGGGGCCTCGCCGACGTATACGAACCACGACCCATCCGGGGAAGGCACGGCGCGGACACCCTGCGCTGAAGCCGCCAGCAGCTGACCCTCGGTGGCGGGGGTCACGTCGAAACGGGCCACCGCGGCACGCTCGGGGCCCAGGAGCGCCGAGGCCGACCAGACAGCCACGAGGGCGAGCGCGGCCGTGCTCGCCGCGAGCCCCATGGAGATCTTCTTCCAAGGTCCGTGGGACCCTGCACCGTCCACCACCCCTCCGTAGCGATAGGTGGGTTCGGTGAGCGCTCTCAGGAACTCGGCCGCGCTGCCGAAGCGGTCAGCAGGAAGCCTCTCGAGCGCTCTCTTGATCGTCGCTTCCACGTTGGGAGGCACCGTCCGCCGGTGGGCACTCGCCGACACCGGCTCGGACATGATGATCTTGGCCAAGATGGCCTGTGGCGTGCTCCCCGTGTGGGGTGGCTCTCCCACCAGCATCTCGAACAGCACGCATCCGAGCGCGTAGAGGTCCGTCGCCGGGCCCACGCGGGAATCCCCCGTTGCCTGCTCCGGGCTCATGTAGTGCGGGGTACCGACACTCATGCCTGTCTCGGTGAGGCGGCCCCCGCCACCTCTGCTGACCGCGAGCGCGATCCCGAAGTCCGAGACGAGGGGCTCCCCGTTCGCCAGCAGGATATTCGCTGGCTTGATGTCCCGGTGGATCACGCCGCGCTCGTGCGCCGCCTGGAGGGCCGCAGCCACTTTCGTCGCGATGCGAACCGCCTCATCCACAGCTAGCTGGTGCTCGCGGTCGAGCTTCTCACGGAGTGACTCGCCTTCCACCCACGGCATCACATAGAAGAGGAAGCCGGCCGCCTCCCCCGAGTCGAAGAGGGGGAGGATGTGTGGATGCTGCAGGTTCGCCGTGGTCTTGATCTCGGCCAGGAAGCGCTCGGCGCCCACGGCGGCCGCTAGCTCCGGCTTCAGGACCTTGAGCGCCACCCTACGTTCGTGCTTCAGGTCGTCCGCCAGGTACACCGTCGCCATGCCGCCCTCGCCGAGCGGGCGCTCGACGCGATAGCGGCCGTGGAGGGCCACGTTCAGGCGGGAGATTACGTCGGACATCGCGCCAAGATCGTGCAGGTCGGCCCGTATCCGCTACTGAGCATCGTCGCGGACGCGGCCACACGCGACTAGCGTCGCCCCCGCAGAGGCGTCGCGCCTTCGATGCACGGCGCAGGTCCCCCCTCGGAGCGCCGAGGCTCCCCGAGGGGGGTGAGCATCATGCGCACATCACGGCTGCCACACCACGATGTCTTTGACGTACATCGTCTGATCCTGGGGAACGCCGATCCATGTCGGCCCGCCGATCTGGAGCTCGCCAGCGAGCCCCGTCGAGTACGTATTGGCACTCGCGACATCGTGCGTCAGCGTGTTGTTGACCCACACCTGGATCCTTCCATTGCGTGCGCCCACGCTTGTTTCCGGCGCGATGCGAATCGTGAGTGCGATCCATTGACTCACGAGGGCGTCCCAATTGAACGGCGTGCTCGCCGTCGCCGGATTGTAAGTGGATTCCACGAACAGCTGTCCGCGAAACGAGCGGTCCCCCGGAGCATAGGCCAGCCGTCCGGAGTTGCCTCCAGATGAGCGGAACCAGACCATCCGCTTTCCTGATCCCGGACCCTGCGAGCAACAGTCCCAATCGCCCGCCGTCCCGATACCGCCTCCGCTTGCTGTTCTGGACTGCCAGATCATCATCTGGAGATAGGTATCGCCCGCAGTCACCGTGGCCATGGGACGATAAAGGCTCAAGTCCACTTCCGTCGTTGCACCCACGCCTTTCCAGTCGAAACGGAAGGCTTTGGAACCGGCACCATCGGCATCGGTCGTGAACGTGACGACCGAACCCGATGCGTCTGTCGCGTCCGCGTGGAAGCCGGACACGGACAGCGCCGTGGCGAGGCTCGTCGACGCCTGAATGCTCTGCGCTCCCCCCGACCGCGTGTCGAGCCGAATCGACCCACTCGGCTGCGGCACACCCGTTGTCGGCGGTGGTGGCGGCGGTGGCGGGCTCACAGGAACCGTCACCATCGTCGGGATCGTCTTGGTCGAGCCCTGATAGGTCGCCACCAGGTTCGTGCTCCCCGCCGCGAGCGCCTGCACGACGCCTAGGGCGGAAACGGTTGCCACGCCAACGCTCGAGGAACTCCACGTCGGGATGATGGTCCCGAGGGATACACCTGCGGCGGTCGTCGCCGTGGCCGAGAGCGTTGCGGAGGTTCCTCTCACCAGAGTCAGGCTCTGGACTACCAACGCATTCTGGTCCCGCACCGTGATTGTGGGTGGCGGGACCGGCACGGACTCCCCGGCCGTCACCGTGAGCGCCGAAGTCCCCGTGACGCTCTCCGACGTGGCCCTCATGGTAGCGGCCCCCGGGCTGATTGCTCGCGCCTTGCCGGTCTCCGTGATGGTCGCCACGGTCTGGGCCGAGGAGGCCCAGATGATCGAGCGCCCCTGGAGGACGTTTCCGTATCGGTCCTTCACCTGAGCCGCCAGCTGCACCGAATCACCGACGATCAGACCCTTCTCCGCGGGTGTAACCGTCAACGAGTACGCGCTGCCCGGCCTCGCCCGCCCCCAGAAGTATCGATAGAGGTCCCCGGGTGCGAGGCTGGGCCCTTCACCGACCGGGGCGGTCGACTCTGGCACCATCACACGCGCCGCCACCGACTGATCACCAGCGCCCGTGCCGAGCACCCAACGCGTCGATGCCCTCCCGTTTCGATCGGTGATGCCGACGAGGCGTTGGTCCGGAACCGTGGCTCCCCCGGCCAGAGGCGGGTGGCCAGCATCGAATCGCCACTCCACGGGGGCTCCCCCCAAGGGAGCGCCCGACGATGTCGTGACCTCCACCACCAGCGAGTCGGCGAGCAGGGTGGCCACCTCTCCCTCCTGCGAGTCACCGCTGACGAGACGGATGTCCGCGTCGGCCAACTCGGCCGGAGTGGCGGGCGGCGGCATCTCGGGCAGGGTGCCCAGGATCGTGGAGCTGTCCCCACACCCGACGAGCAACGAGCACGCCAGGGTAGCGAGGAGTAGGGTATTGCGAAGGTTCAGATGGGGTGCGGCATGGACGATGCTCCGTCCTGCGACCGCCCCCCCGGGGGTCGCTCTCTCTTCCATCGCTTCTTCCTCCAGGGCTTGGACGTCCAGCTCGGGTCGCGTGGCTGGACTGCGGATAAGCCTCCGGCCATCCATCGACTGATGGGGATGGCCGCAAAGCACGGCCGGGCCGCCAGGTTTCGTCCCGAGTGACCTCGAGAGGCGCTGGCGGCCCGGCCGGCCTGGTGATCAGGAGATCACGTTAGCCCCGAAACTCTGCGTCACCGCCTTTCGGCGGATATGCTCTGATCAGCGTCGTGATCTGCATCGACAGCCCGATGCGACTCGGGGGATGCCAAGAGCAATTGATGTGCCACGCAAGCAGCCACGGGCGAAATAGAACCGTGTGTCGAATCGGATTGGCGCGCGTGCGAACACTGTCGCGATGACGCGTCAGTCGCGCGGGTCGAGCGAGCCCTACCGCGGGGCGAGCAAGATTCGCGTGCCCAGCTGTCGCTGGTCGGACGGAGTGTCACCCGCCGTGGGACGCTCCGGAAATGGACCGAAAAGGTCGCCCTCCGAGACGCGGTGGCGGAAGAGAGAACCCCGGATCATGACCGTGGAGTCGTTCACGATCCCCCAGGGTCCCGCTAACCCTGCTCTTTCGTTCTCGACCATGCCATCGGGGAGGAAGCGTACCGGATCGCCCCCTGGCACCGGGACGCTCCACATGTCGGAGAAGGCGATGAATCGCTGGGAAGTCAGCATGTCCTGGGTGATGGGTCGCGCCAGCGCGCCTACCTCAGGGAGCGGCCTCGGCGGGGGCTCGGGCTCGGAGCAGGCGACCACCACCCACGCCACGCTCAGTCCCAAGAAGCAGCGACTGCGCGACGTGAGCACTGCTGACCTATCGTTCGGGAATCTCATGCTATGGGTCCCCGCGCCTATCGCGGCGACGTCGGCTCGAAGCGGTAGATCGTGTATGACATCGGTCCATCCAACTCGATGAGTCGGTGGGGCAGCCCCGCGGGAATCACGACGATGTCTCCCGGACCGACCCTGCGACGCTCACCGCCGACCTGGGTCACGAAGAAGCTCGGCGTGAGCCCGAGGTTCGGGGGGTCGGACACCGGCTGTGACTCGGTGGCCGTGCCCCCGGTGATCAGGGTGCCCGAGCCCTCGACGATGGAGTAGATCTCCGTCAGCTCTTGGTGCACGAGCGCGCGCGTCTCGGAGCGCGAGCGGTAGATGACGCCGACCCGCACCACCCCTCCCCGCACGGCGGTCTCGGCCACCTTGGTGTCGAGCGTGTTGTTGCTCGCCGAGCGGCTGAGCACGCCCATCCAGTCGACCTCGCTCACCAACACTGCGGGCGCGACAGCCGTCCCCGCGACTTGCGCGGAAACGTAGGGCGCACCGGACAGCGTCACTGCGAACGACAGGAACAGGGCCATGGGGCGCATAACGAGACCTCCGGTGGAGCGCGGTCGACGGGACACTGGCTGAGAATGCAGGCGCTGCCGGCCTCCGCGCGAGAGCGGACCCCGGACCGTCTTGACGGGCCCGCCCTGCTCATATGAGCATAGACTCATATGAGCCATCGCCTGCAGGTGCTGATTCCTGAGGAACTCGACGGGCGCCTCCGAAAGGCCGCCGGTCGCTCGCGCCTCTCCAAGGGGGAGTGGGTTCGCACGGCGATCGAGGAGAAGTTGGGTCGTGAGGCAACCGCAACGCGCGACCCGATCGGAGCGCTTTCGCGCTTGAACGCACCCACGGCCGACATCGAGGTGATGCTTGGCGAGATCGAGGCCGGCCGTCGGTGAAGCTCTTCATCGACTCGAACATCCCGATGTACGTGGCCGGCGCCCCCCACCCGAATCGCGAGCCGGCGGTGCGTCTCCTGGAATCGGTGCGGGCGGGACACTACGAGGCATGCACGAGCACCGAGGTCCTGCAGGAGATCCTCTATCGGTACAATGCGATCGGGCGCCTCGACCTCGCGGCGTCCGTTTATGACCTGTTCGTTCAGGTCGTGCACGAGGTCTTCGACGTCACACTCGCGGATACCGACTTGGCGCGGGACCTGCTGACGACGACCGGAGGCTTATCCGCCAGAGACGCCGTGCACGCGGCAGTGATGCTCAACCACGGGGTCACGTCGATCGCGACGTTCGACCGTGGGTTCGAGCGCGTGGGCCGGGTGACGATCCAGCCGCTGATCTAGGCGGCCGGTCCAGGGGCCGGCGGTAGACACGGGCCTCTTCACGGAGTCTCTCCTGGACAATGCTCCTCGAACTCCGTCATATGGTGTGCGCCGCACCATGGAGCCGAGTCCCACCAAGAGGTCATATGCCCCAAGATGTTCCGAAGGGACCTGCAGAGAGCCCGGAGACAAGGACCAGCCCGACGCAAGGCGATCAGGACCCATCGACCGAGGGGGAACTCACCGGCCAGCAACTGAATGGAGTCACTGGAGGGGTCGATATGTTCGCGGTTCTCGCGGCCCAGGCTGCCCAGAAGCTACTGAAGCAGCAGGCGGATGCCCGCGCCGCGGATATCGAGAGCTTCTTCGGGATCATCCCGAAGGTCAAGTAGACCTCAGGGGCCGTACACCGATTCGGCGGTGCGAGTCCTGGTTGACAATCGCGCGGATCCACAGATGGTTCGCGCATGGCCCTCCTCAGCTGCCAACAATTACGCATCGCCTTTGGTGGGCCCCAGCTCCTGGACGACGCCACCCTCCAGGTCGAGCGCGGCGAGCGCGTAGGTTTCCTCGGCCGGAATGGCGAGGGAAAGTCCACGCTCCTCAAGATCATCGCGGGGGAGGTGCGCCAAGATCAGGGTGAGGTCGTGCTCGAATCCGGCGTTCGGGTGGCCCTGGTCGGGCAGGAGTTGCCGCTCCAGTTGCCCGGCTCCGTGCTCGACGTGATCGCGTCGGGGACGGACCATACCTCCTCGGAGGAGCACCATTCGGCGCGACTCTGCTCCCTGCTCCACCTCGATCCCGCGCAGCCCTTCGTCTCACTGTCCGGGGGCCAGAAGCGGCGAGCCCTGCTCGGACGGGCGCTGGTCCGCGATCCGGATGTGCTGCTCCTCGACGAGCCCACGAACCACCTCGATCTGGATCATATCGACCAGCTCGAGTCGATGCTGCTGCGCTTCAACGGGAGCGTTCTCTTCATCACGCACGATCGAGCGTTCCTTCAGGCGATCGCAACACGAATCGTCGAGCTCGACCGGGGGCGCCTTACGTCGTGGGATTGCGACTATCCCACCTTCCTGGTCCGCAAAGAGGATATGCTGGCGAACGAGGACAAGGCGAGGGATCTGTTCGATCGCAAGCTCGCGATCGAAGAGGCGTGGATCCGCCAGGGCATCAAGGCGCGTCGTACACGCAACGAGGGTCGAGTTCGTGCACTGAAGCAGTTGCGCGCGGAGCGCGCAGACCGGCGGGAGCGGGTCGGCCAGGTACGGCTGAACGTGCAGGAATCCGGTCGCTCCGCGACGGCGGTCATGGAGGCGAAACACGTCTCCTTCGGCTATCCGACGTCGACCACGGCGACGGTCCGCGACTTCAGCGCGACCATCCAGAGGGGGGACAAGGTCGGCGTCATCGGGCCCAACGGCTGCGGGAAGACGACCCTGCTCAACCTGCTCGTCGGCAAGCTCGAGCCGACCACCGGAACCGTGAAGCA
>JBEBGN010000104.1:0-10929 GCA_040081395.1 Longimicrobiales bacterium | reverse complement strand
CAGCCGCTCGTGGGCGCGCGCATCCGGTTCACGGTGTCGGCAACGAACCTCGGCCCGGTCGCCGCGTCCAACGTCGCCGTGTTCGATACGCTCAGGGCGGCCGCGTTCACGAGCCCGTCCCACGCGGTGTCCGCGGGTGCGCTGGTGGGCGACTCGCTCTGGCAGATCCCGTCCCTCGCGTCCGGCGCCACGGCGACCTGGACGACCGATGTGACGGTCGCTACGGGCGTGGCAGGCACGTCCGCCTCGAACACCGCCCGCCTACGCGCCGTTACCCCGAGCGACAGCGTCGCCGCGAACGACACGGCGCGCGTCACGCTGAACTTCCCGCTGTCGGCGGTGCCGACCGTCACGATCACCGCGCCGCCGGACAGCTCGGTGTACGACCCGGGTGACGCGGTGACCTTCACGGGAACGGCCTCCGACCCCGAAGATGGCAACCTGACCTCGGCGATCGTGTGGCGCTCGAGCCTGGACGGGAACCTCGGCACGGGGGCCTCGGTCACCACCTCGTCGCTGCGTGCGGGCGTGCACCTGGTCACCGCCACGGTCACGGACTCCCACGCGGGCGTGGGTGCGGACACCGTCCGCGTGACCATCGCGCTCTACACGATGCCCGCCACCCTGAACGTTCCGTTCGGCGGCACGGCCTCGCTACCCATTACGCTGTCGCAAGCCGCGCCCACGGGAGGAATCACACTCTCGGTGGTGTCGAGCGCTCCGACCATCACGAACCCGACGGCACCCACGGTCTTCATCCCTGCGGGCGCCCTGTCGGCCAACGTCACGCTCACGGGCGTCCTGCCGGGCGTCGCGAACATCACGGTGGCCAACGCGCAATTCGGATCGGCGGTGGTGATTGCGACCGTGCGCGCCGAACTGGACATCCTGGTCGGGAGCGTCTCGTTCGCATCCCCGTTCTCGAACGCGATCACCCTGCAGCTCGAAAGCCAGGGCATCGCGACCGCGGCCCCCGTGGGCGGCCTGCCCATCACGCTGACCGCGGTCGACCCCGGCTGTGTAGCGGTCTCGTCTCCGGTCACGATCCTGGCGGGTCAGACCACGCGCACGACCACGCTCACGTGGGGGGGCACCACCGCGCCCACCTGCCAGACGTACGTGCACGCGACGGCGCCGAACATCGTCTCGGACTCCGTGCTCGTGAGCGTGACCCCCCAACCGACGATCACGGTAGGGGCGCGCACGGTGGGGGCCGGCCTCCAGGAGAACACCAGCTTCAGCCTGGGTGTGAGCAACCACGGCGGGGCCACGGTGACGTTGACCAGCTCCGACGCGAGCCGGCTCCTGGTCTCGCCCGACGTCTCCACCGCGGGTGCTCCGTCGATCACCGTCAACGTGCCCAACGGAACGGGCTCGGTCTCGTTCTACGTACAGGGCGTTGAGGGGAGCACCGGCACGGCGAACGTCACGGTGGCCGCCACGAGCTTCACCCAGGGCTCGGCGACCATGACGGTCGTACAGCCCGGCGTCATCCTCGCGAGCCTGACGACGAGCACGACCACGCTCTCGCCGGACAACCACTTCTACGCTTACGTCGGCTATCCGTCGGGCACGTCCGTCAACGCGCAGAACGTGCGCGCGGGTGGCCCGCCGGTCGTCGTCACCTTCGCGGTGGACAGCGTGAACGTCGGCCTGCTCAAGGCAGGGGTCATCCAGGACGACACGGTGACCGCGACGATCGTCCCTGGCGTCTACTACACACCGACCTCGATCGCCGCGGGCGGCGTCGGATTCGACCCCGTGGGCGTGGGCATAGCAACCGTGACCGCGCGGGCTTCCGGATTCGTCGCGCAGCCGATCGCCACACAGCAGGTCACGGTCACCGCTCCCACCAGCTCGATCGGCGCGCGCACCATCGGGGCTGGGCTCCAGGAATCGACGAGCTTCGGCCTGGGTGCCAGCAACCACGGTGGCATCACCGTCACGCTCACCAGCGCCGACTCCTCGCGCGTGCTCCTGTCGCCGAACGTGTCCACACCGGGCACCGGTTCGCTCAGCATCGTCGTTCCCAACGGCTCGACCAGCGTCGGGTTCTACGTCCAGGGCATCGAAGGAACCACGGGGACCTCGCTCGTCACGGTGAACGCTCCCGGGTTCACGTCGAGCTCCGCGACCATGACGGTCGTGCAGCCGGGGATCATCCTCGCCAGCCTCACGACCAACACGACGTCGCTCTCACCCGACAACCACTTCTACGCCTACGTCGGCTACCCGTCGGGAACGTCCGTGAACGCGCAGAATATCCGTGCGGGGGGCACTCCGATCACCGTGACCTTCGCGGTGGACAGCGTGAACGTGGGCTTGCTCAAGGCCGGCGTCATCCAGGATGACACGGTGACGGCCGTCATCGTGCCGGGCCTCTACTACACGCCGACGAGCGTCGCGACCGGCGGCGTTGCGTTCGACCCGATCGGCCCCGGCACTGCGACCGTGACCGCGACGTCCCCTGGTCTGATCTCTCAGCCGATCGCCACGCAGCAAGTGACCGTGACCGCGCCCACCAGCTCGATCGGCGCGCGCACGATCGGCGCCGGCCTACAGGAGTCGACGAGCTTCAGCCTGGGAGCCAGCGGTCACGGTGGCATCACGGTCACGCTCACGAGCGCCGACTCCTCGCGGGTGCTCTTGTCGCCGAACGTGTCCACACCGGGTACGGGTTCACTGAGTGTCGTCGTTCCCAACGGCACGACCAGCGTTGGGTTCTACGTACAGGGCGTCGAAGGGACCACGGGAACATCGCTCGTCACGGTGAACGCCCCCGGGTTCACGTCGAGCTCCGCGACCATGACCGTCGTGCAGCCGGGCATCATTCTCGCCAGTCTCGCGACGAGCACGACCACGCTGTCCCCCGAGAACCACTTCTACGCCTACGTCGGGTACCCCTCGGGTACTTCGGTGAACGCGCAGAACGTCCGCGCTGGGGGGCCTCCGGTCACCGTCACGTTCGCGGTCGACAACCTGGGCATCGGCGCCCTCAAGGCGGGTGCCATCATCCAGGACGACACCGTCACCGCGGTGATCCCCCCGGGCTTGTACTACACCCCTTCATCGGTGGCCACCGGTGGCGTCGCCTTCGACCCGATCGGTGTCGGCACCGCGACGGTGACCGCGAGGGCGCCGGGCTTCGTCGCCCAGCCGATCGCCACGCAGCAGGTCACGGTCTCCGTGCCGGGTATCTCCGTGGGCGCGCGCACCGTTGGCGCCGGCCTCCAGGAGTCGACGAGCTTCGGCCTCGGTGCCCCCAACCACGGCGGGGTCCTGGTCACGCTCACCAGTTCCGACTCCACCATCCTGGTCCTGGCCCCGAACGCGAGCACGCCGGGCACGCGTTCGATCACATTCAACGTCGCAAATGGGAGTACGGGCGTCGTCTTCTACGTGCAGGGCGTGGAGGGCGCGACCGGCTCGGCTACCGTCACCGTGTCGGCCGCGGGCTTCCTGGACGGCTCCGCCGCGATGAACGTGGTCCAACCTGGTGTCATCCTGGTGTCGCTCGGCACCTCGTATGCAGCCGGAGCAGCCGACCAGCACTTCTACGCCTACGTCGGATACCCGTCGGGCAGCTCGGTGAGCGCTCAGAACGTTCGCCCAGGCCCGGGACTGACGGTCACCGCGACCAGCAGTAACATCGCCGCTGCGCAGATCGCAACCTCGACCGGGTCGGGTGCCTCACGCACCGCCTTCATCCCAGCGGGCCTCTACTACACGCCGTCCTCGTTCGCCTCCGGAGGCTTCGCGCTCGACCCGGTGGCGGTGGGCCAGACCACGGTCGGCGTCTCGGCCCCGGGTTACGTCGTGCAGCCCAGCGGCACCGTGGTAGTGACCATCACGCCGTAGGCAGGACGACGGGTCAGGCCGTACCGCTCTCCCTCGTCAGCGCATGCAGCAGGATCGCCCCGGCCATCGCCACGTTGAGCGACTCGGCGGGGCCCTGCATGCGCACTGCAACCATTGCGGCCGCGCTTCCGGAGATCTCCGGGCGCACCCCCGCGCCCTCGTTGCCGACCACCAGCGCGAAGCCGCGATCATGGCGGCTCGCGTCGGCATCCTCCCCGCGCGCGTCGGCGACGAGAATCGGCACGCGCACCTCGATCAGCCGCGCGATGGCTTCTGCGGCGGCCGCACGCACGATAGGAAGGCGGAAGATCATGCCCGCGGAGGAGCGCACCGTTTTCGGACTCCACGGATCCACCGTGCCGTCTAGGGCGATCACCGCGTCGAGGCCGAAGGCGACCGCCGCACGCACCAGTGTGCCGGCGTTCCCGGGGTCCTGGATGCCGTCGAGCACGATGTACCAACCGGTGGGCTCGATGCGCTCGAGCCGCGCCTGCGGTTCGTCACAGACCAGGAGCACACCCTGATGCGACTCGGTGTCGGAGAGTCGCGCGAGCTCGCCATCGTCGACGGGCACGACTCCGTGGGCCTCGAGTCGGTGAGCGAGCGCCCTGCCCTCCTCGGTCGCCTCCAACCGAGCCGACGTCACGACGAACTGCACGTCGACCCCCGCAGCGAGCGCCTCGCCAACCCCGCGCACGCCCTCGACGAGCACCGCCCCCTCTCGGGCCCTCGACTTAGGCACCCGCAGCTTGGCGAGGAGTGCCCGCTGGCGCTGGCTCAGGCCCGCCATGGGCGCCACCTTCCGCGGCAGGAGAGGAAATGAGCGACAAGATCCCGATCGCGTTGACCATCGCCGGGAGCGACTCCGGCGGCGGCGCAGGCATCCAGGCCGACCTGAAGACGTTCCAATCGTTCGGCGTGTATGGCACCAGTGTCATCACGGCCATCACTGCGCAGAACACCAGCGGCGTGAGCGCCGTGCATGCCGTGCCGCTGGCCGACGTGCGCGCGCAACTCGACGCGGTCGCCTCCGACCTGCACCCGGCCGCGTTCAAGACCGGCATGCTCGCGACGGCCGAGCTGGTGGGAATGGTAGCCGCCGATATTCGGCGTCACGGGCTTCTGAACTACGTAATGGACCCCGTCATGGTGGCGACCAGCGGGGACCGCTTGCTGGCCGAAGACGCGGTCGTCAGCCTGAAGCGCGACCTGCTCCCGCTCGCGGCCGTCGTCACCCCCAACCTGCACGAGGCCGCGATTCTCGCGGACATGCCGGTGACTTCGCTGGTCGAGATGCGCATCGCCGCCGAACAGATCCGCCGCCTGGGTGCGCGGGCCGTACTCGTGAAGGGAGGGCATCTCGAGCAGGAGGCCATCGACCTGCTGCTCGACGACACGGGGGAGCGGCTCTGGCGCCGCCATCACATCGACACGCCGCACACGCACGGCACTGGGTGCACACTGTCGGCCGCGATCACGGCGTGCCTCGCGAGCGGCGATTCGCTGGTCGACTCCGTGGATCACGCGGTCCGCTACGTGGCCAAGGCGATCGCGCTCGCGCCGGGGTTGGGATCCGGGCATGGGCCCATCAATCACTTCGTGACTCCGGACTGAGTTGAACGGCTCAGTCTAACCCGGAGACGACACGGTAGCCTACTGCCAGCCCCCGGCCCCTACCTCCCCACCCTGGGCGCGATCGCCTCAACCAACTTCGACAGCCTGACGCCCGCGTCCTTTCCCACGGCGATGACCTCAGCGTGCGAAAGTGCGCCACCCCCGAGGCTGGTAGCCTTGTTCGTGACGACGCTGATCGCGAGGCAGCGGAGGCCGCGCGCCCGCGCCGCGATCACCTCGGTCACGGTGGACATGCCGACGACGTCGGCGCCGAGCCTGGCGAGCATGCGCACCTCAGCCGCCGTCTCGTAGGACGGCCCCAACACACCGGCATACACGCCGCTCGTGAGCCCGATGCCCAGTTCGGCCGCGGCCTCCACCGCGAGCAGTCGCAGCCCGGGGTCGTACGGCGCGCTCATGTCCGGGAAACGAGCCTCGCCATCGCGCACCGGCCCGACGAGTGGGCTCCTCCCCGTCAGGTTGATGTGGTCCTCGATCAGGGCGAGGTCGCCGGGCTGGAGGTTGGCGCGGACGCCCCCCGCCGCGTTGGTGAGCACGACCACCTCCACGCCGAGCTCGGCCATCACCCTCACCGGCGCAGCCACGACATCGGCCGCGTATCCCTCGTAGAGGTGATACCGCCCGGCCTGCACGAGCACGTCGGTGCCGCCGAGGCGCCCAATCACGAACCTGCCCGCGTGTCCCGAGACCGTCGTGCTCGGAAACCCCGGAACGTGGACGAAGGCAATGGAGGTCGCGTCGGTGAGCATGTCGACAAGCGAGCCAAGCCCCGAGCCGAGGACCACGGCCACACGGGGTCGCAAAGTGAACTTCGACCTCAGGTAGGTCGCGGCAGCCCGGACGTCGATGGCGCTCATGGGACTCACCACCATCCCCGGTGAGCGATCTCGACAGGCGCGAGCTTGATCTTGTTGCGCTTGGCGTTCACCAGCTTCGGATTCCGGAAGAGCAGGATGAGCGCAAGCCCCGCGACGAATCCGCCGATGTGCGCCATGTACGCTACACCCCCGCCCTCGGTGGGTGTGAGTACGGTTGACCCGATCTGGATCGCGATCCAGTAACAGAGCATCACCCAGGCCGGCAGTGGGATCACGCGTACGAACACCACGAAGAAGAAGAGGGTGTGGACCGCGGCCCGGGGGTACAGCAGCAAGTACGCGCCCATGATCGCGCTGATCGCGCCGGAGGCGCCCACCATCGGAATCGCCGAGCCCGGCGCCGTGAAGACGTGAGCCAGCGCCGCCACCAGTCCCGTGAGCACATAGAAGAGCAGGAAGCGCAGGTGCCCCATGGAGTCCTCGATGTTGTTCCCGAAGATCCAGAGGAACCACATGTTGCCGATGAGGTGCATCCAACTGCCGTGTAGGAACATCGAGCTGAAGAGCGCCTGCCAGGTGAGCCCTCCGAGCCGGCACGGCCCCTCTGCCCCGACGGCGAGCCTGCCCGTCACCTCCGCGGGGATTGCCCCGAGAGCGCAGATCGAGCCTCCCAGCGCCTCCTCCGAAAGGCCAGCTCCCTGAACGGACCACCACACCCAACCACACGCCGCGATGAGCAGCATGGTGATGATGGGAAAAATTTCGGTGGGGTTGTCGTCGTGGAGGGGAAACATGCGGCGCCGGGACGCCTGAGGCGTATAGTGAGCGCCGGGACCTGCCATAAGGGCAGTGGGCCGGCGGAAAACCCGTCGAAACGGCGGCTTTTCGGGCTCGTGCGTGGGCACATCGATTGCACGTCGCGTGCCTGAACGCAACCCTCACGCGGTACGCGCCGGAACAGGAACCAAGACCATGGGCAAAGTCATCGGGATCGACCTCGGCACCACCAACTCGGTCGTCGCGGTCATGGAGGGCGGTGAGCCCGTCGTGATCCCCAACTCCGAAGGCGGTAGGACGACCCCCTCGGTCGTCGCCTTCACGAAGGACAGCGAGCGCCTCGTGGGACAGGTCGCCCGGCGCCAGGCCATCACGAACCCAGAGAACACCGTGTTCTCCATCAAGCGGTTCATGGGCCGGAAGCAGACCGAGGTCCAGGAGGAGGAGAAGCTGGTCCCTTACGACGTCGGCTCCGACGCGAGCGGACGCGTGCACGTGAAGATCCCGAACGCGGACAAGACGTTCAGCCCGCCCGAGATCAGCGCGATGATCCTCCAGAAGATGCGCCAGACGGCGGAGGACTACCTCGGCACGAAGGTGACCCAGGCCGTCATCACCGTGCCGGCGTACTTCAACGACGCGCAGCGCCAGGCCACCAAGGACGCCGGCAAGATCGCCGGCCTCGAGGTGCTCCGCATCATCAACGAGCCGACCGCGGCAGCCCTCGCGTACGGGCTCGATAAGAAGAAGGACGAGAAGATCGCCGTCTTCGACCTCGGCGGCGGCACCTACGACATCTCCATCCTCGAGCTCGGCGACGGCGTCTTCGAGGTGAAGTCCACCAACGGCGACACGCACCTGGGCGGTGACGACTTCGACCAGCGCATCATCAACTGGCTGGTCACCGAGTTCAAGAAGGATCAGGGGATCGACCTCTCCAAGGACTCGATGGCACTCCAGCGGCTCAAGGAAGCCGCCGAGAAGGCCAAGATGGAGCTGTCGACCACCCTGTCGTCTGACATCAACCTGCCCTTCATCACGGCGACGCAGGAAGGCCCGAAGCACCTCAACTACAGCCTGTCGCGCGCCAAGTTCGAACAGCTGGTCGACGACCTGATCAACCGCACGATCCCACCCATGGAAAAGGCGATCAAGGACGCCGGGCTCACCATCGAGCAGATCGATGAAGTGATCCTGGTGGGCGGCTCCACGCGCATTCCGAAGATCCAGGAGATCGTGAAGAAGTTCTTCGGCAAGGATCCCCACCGGGGCGTGAACGTCGACGAAGTGGTCGCGGTCGGGGCGGCGATCCAGGGCGGAGTGCTCGCCGGGGACGTCACCGACGTGCTGCTGCTCGACGTGTCCCCCCTTTCGCTCGGCATCGAGACCCTCGGCGGCGTGATGACCACGCTCATCGAGCGGAACACGACCATCCCGACCAAGAAGGCGGAGGTGTTCTCGACCGCCGAAGACGCGCAGACCACCGTCGAGATACACGTGCTCCAGGGCGAGCGGAAGATGGCGATCGACAACAAGACGATCGGCCGGTTCCAGCTCACGGGCATTCCGCCGGCACCGCGCGGCATGCCGCAGGTCGAGGTGACCTTCGACATCGACGCGAACGGGATCCTGCACGTGTCGGCCAAGGACCGGGCGACCGCCAAGGAACAGAAGATCCGCATCGAGGCATCGAGCGGTCTCTCCGACAAGGAGATCGACCGCATGGTGAAGGACGCCGAGGCGCATGCGTCCGAGGACGAGGACCGTCGGGAAAAGGTCGAGGCGCGGAATCGCCTCGACACGCTCATCTACCAAGTCGAAAAGGATACCGGCGAGTGGGGCGACAAGGTGTCGGCGCCCACCAAGCAGCGCCTGAGCGAGGCAGTGGACCAGGCCAAGGCCGCGCTGAAGGGGGACGACCTCGCGACGCTCACCTCGGCACGGGATGCGCTCATGCAGGCGTTCAGCGCCGCCGGCCAGGAGATGTACCAGTCCCAGGCGGCCGAGGCGAGCAAGGAGAGCGCGGCTTCGGGCGGAGCCGAAGAGCCCGCCGGCTCGGCAGGGGCTGGCCCGGCCGACGAGGGCGTAGTCGAAGCCGACTACGAGATCGTGGACGAGAACAAGTAATCACCAGGGGCAACGAAGCGCCCCTGTGATGACATCTATAGAAGGTGGACGCAGAGGGTCGGACCCGGGTCCGGCCCTCTCGTGTAGACAGGACGAAACGACAGGGAGGATGACCCGATGTACGATCCGCTGAAGGCGAAAGCCAAGGTGGTTTTCTATAGCGCCATCGCGTTCTTGTTCGGCATCGGCATGGCGAGCGGGCTCGGCTGGACCAGCCCCTCGCACGCGATGCCGAGCGTCACCGAGGCCCCACAAGTGTCGGCGGCGGCGGTGCAGCCGGCACTCGACCTCAGTGAGGCATTCACGAACCTCGCCGAAGCCGTGACGCCCGCGGTGGTCCGCATCGAGAGCCGTCGCCCGGGCGTGGAGGTATCCCAGGCCGCGGTACCCGAGGCGTTCCGTCGCTTCTTCGACGCCCCGAACGGCAACGGGGGCGAGCCCGAGCCCCGGGTAGGCTCCGGAAGCGGCTTCATCGTCACCGAGGACGGCTATATCCTCACGAACAACCATGTGGTCGAGGGAGCCGACGAGGTCACAGTCTTCTTCCCCGATCGCCGCTACTTCCGTGCCACCATTGTCGGCGCGGATCCGTTCACCGACGTGGCGGTCATCAAGATCGACGCCCCGGGGGCCCTCCCCCACATGGCGTTCGGGGACTCCGATGACCTCAAGGTCGGCGAGTGGATCCTCGCGATCGGAAACCCCGGCTTCGGCAGCTCGGCGCAGCTCGATTTCACCGTCACGGCGGGCATCATCAGCGCTCGGGGGCGCGGACTCCAGCTGCTCCAGCGCGACCTGCTCGAGGATCCGCGCTTCGGGGACGTCGCGTCCCGCTGGGCGATCGAGGACTTCATCCAGACGGACGCGGTGATCAACCCGGGTAACTCCGGGGGCCCGATGGTGAACCTGCGCGGCCAGGTCGTCGGCATCAATTCGGCGATCGCGTCCTCGACCGGCGTCTACCAGGGGTACGGGTTCGCGATCCCCATCAACCTCGCGCGCCGCGTCATGGAGGACTTGGTCGAGTTCGGCCGCGTGCAGCGCCCGCGCATCGGCGTGTCGATTCAGGATGTCACCGCCGAAGACGCGGAGGTGTACGGCCTCCCGTCCGTGTCGGGCGTCATGGTCCAGACCGTCGAGCCCGATGGCCCGTCGGTGGGCGCACTCGAGGCCGAAGACGTAATCGTGGCCATCGACGGTGAGCCGGTAGGCTACGTGGCCGAGCTTCAGGCGAAGATCGCGGAGCACCGGCCCGGCGAGACCGTCGACGTTACCGTCTATCGCAGCGGCCGACGCACGGACGTGCGGGTCCGGCTCGCGGAAGCGCCGATCAACAACGCACCGCCGGTCGTGGCGGAACGAACGGTCCACGCCGAGGAGCGGCTCGGCATCAATGTCGAGGCGCTCGACGGGCAGCTCGCCCAACAGCTGGGGTTCTCCACCGCTGGCGGCGTCGTCCTGCGCGAGGTGGCGCCGGGAAGCGCCGCCGCCCGCCGCAACGTGGCCGCCTTCGTCGGCAGCCGCCTCGTGCGCATCAATGACTCGGCCATTTCGACGCCCGACAACGTCCGCGAGGCACTCGACGGCATCGCGCCGGGCGAGATCGTGTCCTTGCACTTCCAGGACAACGCGGGCGCCCAGCGCGTGGTGAACGTCCGGATGCCGTAGCACGGCGCCAGTTCCGACAGGACGGGGGGGGGGGGGGGGGGGGGGG
>JBEBGN010000261.1:0-2902 GCA_040081395.1 Longimicrobiales bacterium | reverse complement strand
ACGAGCGCTCTTGGTTCCTGCCCGTTGGCCGAGCCAGATGTACGCGGCGGAAGGCCTGCCCCTTCGGTACGTCACCTGGAGCGAGATCGATCTCATGAGCTCAAACCGCCACGCCCCCATCGATCGACGTCGCGCCGCCCGTGCAAAACTCGGGTGCGCCGAGGACCCATTTGCGTCGCATCCGCTCGGCAACCTCCTCGTGGGAGATGGTCCTTCCGGCATCGGCGTCCGCCAGGCCCCGGTCGATCGACCGCAAGACATACAGATGGTAGAGAACGTCCTCCATCGTGCAGTCATCGGGTAGCTTCTCGAGTAAGCCGCGAACTGCGTCCTTGGCTTTCATGCTGCCTCCTTCCGTCCACGCCCCGACGTCGTCGGGGCGTCGTGGTCCAAAGGTAGGCTGCTCGACGTTGGGGCCGAAAGGCCGAGACGAAGGCGCGAGAATGCGCGGAGGGGACGTGGGCCTGTCATGAGGGGCGCGCGAGGAAGCGCGAGTTCGGTTAGCACTCGGGCACCTCGAGGTCACGACATATCTTTCGCGCTAGAAAATCGTCGATCTCACGGTGGCGTGGGACGGTCGATGCCTTCCGTGCCACTGGGTTGGCGAATACCGTGTGTCGTGACCCCTCCCGTTCTGCCAGACAGCCGTGGCGTTCGAGATGGCGGACGAGGTCACGTCGCTTCACGGTGAGGAGAGTGTCAACGGCTCGCGGATGAAGTCGCCCTTGGCGAGCCCGGACTCCGACAGCGTTCGGTTCGCCTCGAGAACCAGTAGTGCCGCCTCGCGAAGGTTCTCGCGCGCCTCGTCGAGGGTGGCCGCCTGTGTGTTGGCTCCCGGAAGCTCTTCGATGAAGCCGATGTAGCCCGTGGGCGTGCGCCGGAACACCGCGTTGAATTCAAGAAGCATCATGCCCCCAAGCTGAATGGAGTCCTGGGCCACCGGTATGGCTGAACGAGACGTCAGTTGTATGTGGCGAACTGCATGGTACCACCATGGCGGCCTCACTCGGAATGGGACAGTGTCTGTCGACGAAGGCGCCCCTCCGCCTAGCTTGCCCACCCCATGATCGTCTACCAGTCCTCCAAGCTCGATTTCTGCCGGGATGTCGAGACCGGCGCGATCGATGACATCGTGCTCAGCCGCCTGCGCGGCGCACTCGGCATGGGGGCCGCCGCGAGTCAGATGCGCGCGTGGCAGGCCTCCCTCGCGCACATGCACCTCGTGCTCGTCGACCCCGAGATCCCCGCCGATACCGGGGTGGGCATCGAGTATCAGATCCCGCAGACCGCGAAGCGGATCGACGTGCTGCTCTCGGGCCGCGACGACAACTCGACGGACCGCGTCATCATCGTCGAGTTGAAGCAGTGGCAGGAGGCCGAGTCCACCCCCATGGACGGCGTCGTGCGCACCGTCATGGGGGGCGCGCTCGTCGACACGCCCCACCCTTCCTACCAGGCGTGGTCGTACGCCGAGCTGCTGCGCGGATTCAACGAGACCGTCTACGAGAACGACGTCGCCATCCACCCCTGCGCGTTCCTGCACAACTACCGCAGCCCCGGCGCGCTCGACGAGGAGCTCTACGACGACTGGCTCGAGAAGGCTCCCCTGTTCGCGAAGGGGGAGAACGAGCGCCTGCGCGCGTTCATCAAGAAGTGGATCCGCTACGGGGACCGGAGCGAGATCATCCTCCGCATCGATCAGGGGAAGATCCGCCCATCCAAGACCCTCGCCGACTCCCTCGCCGCGCTCCTCCAGGGGAAGCGCGAGTTCACCATGATCGACGAGCAGAAGGTGGTCTACGAGCGAGCGCTCCACCTCGCGCGCACGACCCCCACCGGTGAGAAGCGCGTGCTCATCGTCCACGGCGGCCCCGGCACCGGGAAGTCCGTGGTCGCAGTGAACCTGCTCGTGGCGATCACCCAGGGTCGCGAGCTCGTGCAGTACGTGACCAAGAACGCCGCGCCGCGCGCCGTGTTCGAGACCATGCTCACCGGAACGCGTCAGAAGACCATGTACTCGAACCTGTTCCGCGGCTCCGGTGCGTTCACCTCCGCCGAGCCCGGCTCGTTCAAGGTGCTCGTGGTCGACGAGGCCCATCGCCTCAACGAGAAGTCAGGCCTCTACCAGAACCTCGGCGACAACCAGGTGAAGGAGCTCATCCACGCCGCCGACGTCACCGTGTTCTTCCTGGATGAGGATCAGCGCGTGACGCTCCAGGACATCGGCACGCGGGATGAGATCCTGTTCTGGGCCAGCGAGCTCGGTGCCGAGGTCGAGGAGCGACGACTCCACTCCCAGTTCCGCTGCAACGGATCCGATGGATACCTAGCGTGGCTCGACCACACCCTGGGCATCCGCGAGACCGCGAACGAGGATCTGTCCACGCTGGACTACGACTACGACTTCCGCGTGCTCGACTCCCCCACCGAGGTCCGCCGCCTCATCGAGGAGCGCAACGCCCAGTCCGGCCGCTCACGCATGGTCGCCGGCTACTGCTGGGACTGGCAGAGCAAGAAGGACCCCAACGCCTGGGACGTCGTCCTCCCCGAGCACGACTTCCATATGCGCTGGAACCTGACCCAACACGGCAGCGGCTGGCTCGCGCACCCCGAGTCCATACGCGAGATCGGCTGCATCCACACCTGCCAGGGCCTCGACCTCGACTACGTCGGGGTCATCATCGGTGAAGACTTGGTCGTTCAGGAAGGGCAACTCGTCACGCGGCCCGAAAAGCGCTCGCGGCAGGATCGGTCGATCCGGGGGTGGAAGAAGCGGCTGGGCCAAGAGCGCGAAGCTACGCTCGCGGCTACGCGGACTATCATCCTTAATACCTACCGGACGCTGATGACCCGGGGGCTGAAGGGGTGTTACGTCTACGCCACCGATCCGGGGGTCAGGGAG
>JBEBGN010000103.1:0-10994 GCA_040081395.1 Longimicrobiales bacterium | reverse complement strand
ACTACCAGACCGTATGGGCGCAGCAGCGCGGCGACCTCAACTCACGCGTTTTCCAGCTGAGCGGGGTGGGTGACCAGCGCGGGTTCGTGCAGGAGGACACGCTCGTGCTCGACGACGCCGACTACGCGCGCGGTCAGTTCTTCTTCCTGGTGGACCCGACCGTGTTGGACGACTATCCGCACGTGGACGCGCTCGGGCTCGATCCGTCGTCGGCCCCCCCGTGGGAGTCTCCCGGCGACCAGCCCATCCAGCTCTATCGCCTCGAAGACGATCCCGCCTACCGACAGCAGATCTCGGGGTTCATTCAAGCCGATGCCGAGGCGGGCACCGGTGTCGGCCAGGTCGTGGAGTCGGGGTGGTTCCGCTACCTCCAGGAAGGGCTCGACTACTTCGTGCATCCGAGCGGACTCTGGGTGGCATTGCGCGCACCGCTCGCGCGCGAGGAGATGCTCGCGGTCACGTTCATCACCGCAGCGGGGGACACCGTCGGTGACTACAACCCCGAGCGCATCCATAACGCGGGGGGGCGCCCCCGCCTCCGCCTGCTGAAGGCGTCGGGCGCGAACCACCAGCCCGGGCGCCCCACGTGGGATCTGGAGATGCACCAGATCTATCGCGTGTCGGGCTCCCCCGACGTCGAACCCGCCTCTGTGTCGCTCACCGTCTCCCTCGGGGAGCTGTCGGCCGGAAGAACCTTCAAGCGTGGGCCGTCGGGGGAGGACGTCACCTTCTTGAAGCTGTTCGGGCTCGACGAGGAGGCGCCCACGGATGCCCTCGACGCCTCCTTCCTTTATCAGCCTGCGGCCGAACTCTTCGCGGACGACCCGCCGGTGCAGGGGACCTTCATCGTCTTCCCCACGCTGCGACCGTTCGCGGAGCCTCCGCCCCTCCCGTCCCTGGGACTGAGCGCCATCGACGCGGCGCAGATCCTGTCGTCCGACGCGAACCCGCGCGCCTATTTCGAGGAGGATCCCTTCGAGCGTGACAACGCCGGGCGGTTCCGACTCACGCTCGGCTACCGGCTGCGGAGCGAGGGGGTCATCTCCTCCTTCTCCTTGGGTGCGTTCGGCATTCGCGACGGCAGCGAGCGCATCGCCCTCGGGGATCGTCTGCTCACGCGCGGCGTCGACTACGAGATCGATTACGACGTCGGACAGGTGCGTCTGCTCGAGCCCGACCTGCTCTTCGCTTCAGCACCCAACGCGCCGGTCCGTGCCACTTGGGAGCAGCGCTCGCTCTTCCAGGTGGCGCCCACGCAGGTCGTCGGACTCCGCACGCACGCGGACCTCGGTGGCAGGGGCGGACTCGACTTCCTCGGCCTGTACCGTTCCGAGCGGTCCGTCGTGTCGCGACCCGTGCTCGGGACCGAGCCCGGTGCCGCGTTGCTCGCGGGGCTCTCGGGTTCGTATCGCGCGGACGTGAACGGGCTATCCGGTGCCCTGGGGGTGCTGCCCGGCTTACGCGTGGACGAGGCTAGCTCGTTGTCGATCAGTGGAGAACTGGCGGCTTCACTACCGAACCCGAACACCCGCGGCCGGGCGTTCATCGACGACTTCGATGCGGCTGCGCGGCTGCCCGTGTCCTTGCTCGCCTCCGAGTGGGTGCTGGGCAGCGCGCCCACCGTGCGCGACGGCGCCGAGTCCGTGCTTCCCGCCGTTCTGGATGCTGCGAGCGCGGCCAACCTGGCCTGGCAGCACACCTGGATCGTCGAGTCCTTCACCGGGGACAGCATCGGGGTGCACGAGGGCTTTTTTCCCCGCCTCGACGTCGATCCTCAGATTCGCGTGGCCGGCTCCGAGGCACGCGAGCCCGGCCTGCGGCTGACCTTCGGCGCGCTACCGACGCCACAGGCGCGGGGGTGGCGCTCGATCACGACGTCGCTGGCCACCAACGGGCTCGATCTCACCAAGACCGAGTTCCTCGAGTTTTACGCCTCGGGGGAGCGCACCATCACGCTGGTCGTCGACTTGGGCACCGTGAGCGAGGATGCCTTCTTCGTCGACTCGGCGGGGGGCGTCAACGGCGCGCGGAGCGATGGGCGGCTGTGGGGTATCGGGCAACTCGACCAGGAAGCCGATCCGAGACTCGGCGAGATCTGGAGCGACGCGACCGACGCATTCGGCGTATGGGGCGAGACGTGCGTCGCGGAGCGGGGCCGCATCCACCGGCCCGGTGACCCGCGCGCGAACTGCACGCGCGCCAACGGGCGCCCCGACAGTGAGGACCTGGACGCCGACGGCAACCTCGACGGCAGCGAGCGGCACCTGCGCTACGTCATTCCCCTGGACGCCTCGTCTCCCTACCTCGAGCGCACCGCCTCCGAGACGGGCACGGGCTTCCAGCTCTTCCGCATCCCCATCCGCTCGGCGTCGACCTTCGTGGGGGGCGTGCTCAGCGAGGCGGACCTGCGCCAGATCCGGCATCTGCGCATCACCGCCACGGGCCCCGCGGGTACGGTGCAGATCGCGCGTATGCGCCTGGTGGGGTCCCGCTGGATCAAGCGCGCTGGGGAAGGCGTTCTCTTCGGCATGACCGGGGACCAGCTGTCGGGGCTAGGGCGGGTCGAGGTGTCGTCGGTGTCTCGGGTCACGGAGGGAGCGGCGTACGCCTCCCCCCCAGGCGTGCTCGAGGAGCTCGACGATCCCACCAGCGCGTTCGGCGGGCAGGGCATCGAGTTCAACGAGCGGTCCTTGGGCCTCGAGTTCGAGGACCTGCCTGCGGGGGCGAGAGCCGAGGTCTATCAGCGCTTCCCGCAGACGCCGCGCGATTTCCTCGCCTACGAAGACGTGCGGCTTTGGGTGGTGGCGCGCGAGGGGGACTTCGGCGAGGGCCGGCCGAACCAGTTCTTCTTCAAGGTCGGGTCCGATCCGGACAACTTCTATCTCTACCGCGCGCCTCTGCCGGCGCCGGCGAGTTCGTCCGGCGTGTTACCCGCGGACTGGCTCCCCGAGGTGCGCATCGACCTGTCGCGTTGGTACGACCTCCGGCTCGACGCGGAGACCCTGCTCTCCTACAGGGTCGTGCCGCCGGGCACCCCCGTGCAGGTCTGGTCGACGGACTCTACCTACGCGGTCGTGCTGAGCGACCGGGGCCGGGCTCCGAACCTGGCCGCGGTGCGGGAGGTCTCGATGGGGGTGTGGAACGGTGGGTCGCTGCCGAGCTCCGGTGAGATCTGGATCGACGAGCTGCGCCTCGGTGGCTCAGTGCGTGATCCGGGCCTCGCGGGCTCACTCGACATCGACCTCGCTGCGGGGGGCGTGCTCAACTCGCGCCTCAGCGTGAGGACGCGCGGTTCGGCGTTCCGGCAGCTGCGCGACAGCCCAACCTACCAGACCGACCGGACCCTGAACTTGGTGTCTACGCTCGCGGTCGACCGCTGGCTACCCGCGGTATGGGGCCTCGACGTGCCGTTCACGTTCGAGGTCGGGCGCTCGACCGCCTCGCCTCACTTTCTGGCGGCCTCGGATGTGCGTGCCGACCGGCTGAGCTCCCTGCGACCGACCGAAGAGCATCGCACCGCGGTCGGCGTGCGGCTCCGCAAGACCACACCCACCGCGAACCCGTGGATCGGCTTCGTGCTGGACGGACTCGATGCGCGTGCCTCGTACTCGTCGTCCGATGGATCGACCGTGACCACAGAGCGGGAGTCGCGCTCCTTCGATACCGGCGTGGGTTGGGTGCGCGCACCGGTTTCGCGCTCGGTGCCGGTCGTGCCGGGGTTCGCGCGCGGACTCCTGCGCGCGCTGTTGCCCGGATTCCTCGAAGACGACCTGGCCGACGCGCGCCTGCGCCTCACACCCGAGCGGGTCTCCCTCGGTACGTCGTACATGCGGCAGGACAGCCGCATCCAGCGCTTCGAGACGCTCATTCGCGGCCCCGCGGACACGCTGGCTCTCGCTGCGTTCCTGCCGCGCGAGACCATGCAGTCGGCCGCTGACCTCCGCCTGCGCCCGTTCGGTCCGCTGACCGCCGATCTCGCCGTGCTCACCGTGCGCGACCTGCTCAGGCCCGAGGAGGTCACCAACAATCCGAAGGTGAGCGACCTGTTGCGCGCGGAGCGTGCCACCCCGCTGGGCGCCGACTTCGGGTGGGAGACGCAGCGCACCCTTCGTACCACAGTCGCGTTCCGGCCCGTCTTGGTCTCCTGGCTGCGCAACGACATCGACTGGGTCACCCAGTACCAATCGGAGCGGAACTCCAACTTCGTGCAGCGCACTCCATCTGGTGCGGATACGCTGTACGCGCTCGCGCGCAACGTCCGCGGAGAGCGCGACTGGGGTGCGACCCTGGCCATCGATCCGGGGCGGCTCGCAGATGCGTTACTGGGTGGGACGGATGCCGCGGCCGACGCTGCGGGTGTGCGCGGGTTGCTTCGCGCCGTCCGGCCGCTGTCGGCAACGTACCGGGACGGGGTCACCTCGCGCTTCGACCGCGACCCCGTTGACCCCGGCGTCGGCTACCAGCTCGGGTGGGCCGACTCGAAGGTGTACCGCCTGCTCGACGCCGATACCGCCGCCACGCTCACCGAGCGCTACACCTGGCGGCTCGGTTCGGGCCTCGACCTGCCGGCCGGGGCGGGTGTGCAGTTCGGGTACGAGTGGGCCGACGGCACCACGCTCGACACGCGCAGCCGGCGGCGCACGGTGCTCGAGAGCTGGCCCCAGATCCAGGCGAGTCTCCCCTCGTTCACGCCCCCGGCCGTGCTCGGCATCCGGGCCATCCGCGTCACGTCGGGCATCACGCGCACGCTCCGCACCATCCAGTTCGGCGGCCGCGCGGCACAGCGGCGGCATGACGAGGACCTGCGCGTGCCGCTCGACGTGTCCGTGACCTGGGTGCGGACCCTGGTCGCGTCATACCAGGGGTCGTTCCGCGTCGGCCGCGGCGAGGACCCGACCGGCGAAACGGAGCGCGACGATTCGAGCCACCGCGTGTCGGTGACCACGCAGCTGCTACCGCCGTCCTGGCTCGGCAGCCGACTCGACCGACCCGTGAGCCTGTCCTTGCTCGGCGCGTACAGCTCCGAGCGCCTGTGCCGAACCACGACCGCGGCCGGCGCGTGCGTCGAGTTCGTGCATCAGTCGGGGCGGACACTGAACCTGACGCTCGACACGAGCGTGCAGGGCGTGGCGGTCGGCGTGCAGGCGAGCGTGGACGATCGTCGCTCCTTCATCGGGCAGCGCACGGGCTCCACGCAGTTCTCGGTCGGCGTCTTCGGACAGCTCGAGTTCACCGCCGGGGCGTTGCCGATCGGGTAGCGCTCGCGCGCGTCCCGTTTTGCCATCCTGGCGCCCGGGCGCGGGCGTCAGGTTGGCGCATGCACAGTGACGAGACGCGCGCCCTGAGGCGCGCCGCCCTGATTCTGCTCGCGGTGAGCGCCGCGCGGTGGGGGTGGTCACGCCGCGCGCCGGCGCAAGAGAACTCGGGAGCCACGGTCCTTCCCGAGCTGGTGGCGGGCACGCGCGAAGCCACGGCCGAGGGCGCGCGGCGCCGCGAGCCCCTGGGCACGGAGGAGCGCCTCGACCCCAACCGCGCGAGCGACGCGGACCTCGACCGTCTTCCCGGCGTGGGGCCATCCACCGCGCGCGCGATCGTGGCGGCGCGCGACAGCGGGGCGGTGTTCCGGCGAGCCGAGGACCTGCTCGAGGTGCGCGGCATCGGCGCGGGCACCCTCGAGCGCATGCGCCCGCACTTGGGATTCGACCCTTCCGCCCCCGCGGCCCCGGCCCGCCCGGGGGGGCGCCAGCCCGCGACGACGAACCGTCGCCCGGCCAGTCCAGCCGCCCCCACACTCGTGGACCTCAACCGGGCCGACCAAGCGGCGCTCGAGAGGCTCCCCGGCATCGGTCCGGCGATCGCCACGCGCATCCTCGCGGCCCGTCAGGAACGCATGTTTACGTCGTTGGAGGACCTGGAGCGGGTTCCGGGCGTCGGGCCCGCGACTCTGGCGCGGTTGCGGCCTCACGCCACCGTCGGGCCTGCGCGGTGACCCCCTCGGTCGACCCCGGCGAGGGCGTACTTTCGAGGAAAAACTTGTAGAGTGACCCCGTCCACCCGTATTCTGTAGGCGATTTTCCTGGCGTGGGGACCCCGCCGGCACCAACCCCGAGGACGACCGCTGGAATGGCCGCTAAAGTCGCTCAGGAGATCAGGCTCGGAGACCTCTTCGTCAAAGAGGGTCTCATCACCGAGCAGCAGCTCCAGGAGGGACTCGCCGAGGCCAAGACGTCCGGGAGCCGGATCGGGTACGCGCTGGTCCACCTCGGGTTCGTGGCCGAGGAAGAGCTCACCCGCATGCTCGCGAAGCAGTATCGCGTGCCTGCGGTCGACCTCGAGAAGATCACGGTCGACCCGAAGATCCTGAAGCTGGTTCCGGCGAACGTGTCGCAGAAGCACTTCGTGCTGCCGCTGCGCCGGGTGGGGCGCATGCTGACCGTCGCGATGACGAACCCGACGGACTTCTCGGCCATCGACGACCTCAAGTTCATCACCAAGCTCGAGATCGAGCCGGTCATCGTCGGCGAGTACACGCTCAAGAAGCACCTCGAGAAGTACTACGGTGGCCCCGAAGAAGCGCCCATGCCCGACATGGCGGACTGGGGCGAGCTGGACGTCGAGGTCATCGAGGAGACGGACGACGAGGACTACTCGGCCATGGCGGCGGAGGTCGACTCCGCGCCGGTCGTGAAGTTCATCAACGGGCTGCTCACGGACGCCGTCTACAAGGGGGCCTCCGACATCCACATCGAGCCGTTCGAGAAGGAGATGCGGATCCGTTACCGCATCGACGGCGCGCTCATGGAGATCATGAAGCCGCCCATGAAGATGAAGGCGGCGCTCACGTCCCGTATCAAGATCCTCGCGGACCTGAACATCGCCGAGCGGCGCGTGCCCCAGGACGGGCGCATCAAGCTCAAATTGAAGAGCAAGGTGGTCGATTTCCGCGTATCGACGCTGCCCGTGATCTTCGGCGAGAAGATCGTGCTGCGTATTCTCGACAAGGGGAACCTGACCTTCGACCTGACGAAGTTCGGGTTCGAGCCCAAGGCCGAGAAGGACTTCATGTGGGCCATCCAACGGCCCTACGGCATGGTGCTGGTGACGGGCCCAACGGGCTCCGGCAAGACGACCACGCTCTACTCGGCGATCTCGCAGATCAACTCGATCGACACGAACATCATGACGGCCGAGGATCCGGTCGAGTACAACATCTACGGTATCAATCAGGTGCTGGTGCGCACCGAGATCGGCATGTCGTTCCCGGCCGCGTTGAAGGCGTTCCTGCGGCAGGACCCGAACATCATCATGGTCGGAGAGATCCGCGATATCGAGACCGGGGGCATCGCCATCAAGGCTGCGCTCACCGGCCACTTGGTGCTGTCGACCCTGCACACGAATGACACGCCGTCGACCATCACCCGTATGATCGACATGGGCCTCGAGCCCTTCAACGTGGCCTCCGCGCTCAACCTGCTGTCTGCGCAGCGGCTCGCGCGGCGTATCTGCCAGAACTGCAAGGTCGAGACGACCTATTCGGACGAGTTCCTCAAGTCCGCGAAGGTCGACCCAGACTGGATGCACAAGCACACGCTCTACAAGGGCGAGGGGTGCGATGCCTGCGGCAAGAGCGGTTACAAAGGACGCTGCGGGTTCTACGAAGTCATGATCATGACGACCGCGATCCGGAAGGCCATCATGGCCGAGACCGGCACGGACGAGCTACGCGAAGTCGCGCGCAAGGAAGGCATGCTGACGCTGCGCGAGGATGCGCTCAAGAAAGTGGAGCGGGGCGTCACCACGCTCGATGAAGTGGTGAAAGAAACGACGGTCGTCGACTAGTCATGATCCAGGTCAGGAATCGCGCATGAATCAGCCGGGCGCCGCAGCCGCTCAAGCCCCAGGCCAGCAGGAGCTCTCGCTCCGGGTGCTCCTCCAGGAGATGATCCAGCGGGGTGCATCCGACCTGCACATCACGGTGGGGAATCCGGCCAAGCTCCGCATCGACGGTGACCTGACGAACTCGCGCATCAACCAGGTGCTCGCGCCGAAGGACACGCTGGCGCTCGCGTACTCGATTCTCACCGACAACCAGAAGAAAAGGTTCGAGACCGAGGACGAGCTCGATTTCTCGTTCGGTGTCCAGAACCTGTCCCGCTTCCGCGGCAACGTGTACAAGCAGCGCGGTTGCGTCGCGATGGCGATCCGGCAGATCCCCTACGAGATCGTCACCATCGAGAAGCTCGGGCTGCCCCCGATCATCGCCACCTTGTCGGAGCGGCCGCGCGGCCTGGTGCTCGTGACCGGACCGACCGGCTCGGGCAAGTCGACCACGCTGGCGGCGATGGTCGACAAGGTGAACAAGGAGTGGAAGGGTCACATCATCACGATCGAGGACCCGATCGAGTTCATCCATCGCCATCAAAGCTGCATGATCAACCAGCGCGAGGTGGGGGCGGACACGAAGTCCTTCACCGCTGCGCTCAAGTACTGCCTGCGCCAGGACCCCGACGTCATCCTGGTCGGCGAGATGCGCGATCTGGAGACGATCTCCGCCGCGCTCACCATCGCCGAGACCGGCCACTTGGTCTTCGCCACGCTGCACACGAACTCAGCGGCCGAGTCCATCAACCGCATCGTGGACGCGTTCCCGTCCCATCAGCAATCTCAGGTGCGCGCGCAGCTCGCGTTCGTGCTCGAGGGGGTCGTGACGCAGACGCTCATCCCCAAGGCGAAGGGGAAGGGCCGTGTGGCGGCAGTCGAGATCATGATGTGCACCCCCGCCATCCGCGCGGTCATCCGCGACGAGAAAATCCACCAGATCTACTCTTTGATGCAGGCGGGCAAGAAGCACGGCATGCAGACGATGAACGACGCGCTACAGGCGCTCTACATCAAGGGCGACGTCACGCTAGAGGAAGCCCTGAAGCACTCGAGCGATCCGAACGAACTACTCAGGGCAGTGGGTGAGCAGGCCCCGGGCGACCAGTGACCCGAACCGTGTACGGAGCGAGGTAAACGAAGCTCATGCCGATCTTCAACTACAGTGCCAGACCCGCCGCAGGCGGGGAGATCCAGTCGGGAGAGATCGATCTCCCGAGCGTCGAGGACGTGCGCGCGCACCTACAGCGCCAGCGCCTGATCCCGGTCACGGTCCGCCAGAAGCCGAAGGACATCAAGATCCAGTTCGGCACCGGCGTCAGCATGCGCGACATCGTCATCTTCACGCGCCAGTTCGCGACCATGATCAACTCGGGTCTGCCGCTGGTGCAGTCGCTCGACATTCTCGCGGAGCAGACCGAGAACGAGGCGCTGCGGAAGACGATTTCCGACGTGCTCTACGACGTCGAGTCGGGTCACACCCTCGCCGACGCGATGGGCAAGCACCCGAAGATCTTCACGCAGCTCTACGTGAACATGGTCGCGGCGGGTGAGGCGGGCGGTATTCTCGACACGATTCTGCTGCGCCTCGCGACCTTCCTGGAAAAGAACGATGCGCTGGTACGGAAGATCAAAGGCGCCATGATCTACCCGGCCGTCATCTTCTCGGTAGCCGGCGGCGCGATCCTGATCCTGCTCGCGTTCGTGATCCCGACCTTCCAGACGATGTTCGAGGCCGCGGGCATTCCGCTGCCGCTCCCGACCCGCATCGTCATCGGCATGTCGGCGTTCCTCCAGGCCTGGTGGTGGGCGGTCGGTGCCGGCGTCATCGGCGGGGTGGTGGGTATCCGCGCCTACTACAAGACCTCGGCCGGCAATCTGATGATCGACCGGATCCTCTTGGCCATGCCGATCCTCGGCGACCTCCAGCGCAAAGCCGCAGTGTCGCGCTTCACGCGTACGCTGGGCACGCTGGTCTCGTCGGGTGTGTCGATCCTCGAGGGGTTGGAGATCACCGCGAAGACCGCAGGCAACCGCGTCATCCACGATGCAGTCATGGGCTCGCGCGCCTCGATCGCCGGTGGTGAGACGATCGCCGGACCACTGAAGGAGTCGGGCGTGTTCCCGCCGATGGTCGTGCAGATGATCAACGTCGGCGAGCAGACGGGTGGTCTCGACGAGATGCTCTCCAAGATCGCCGACTTCTACGACGAAGAAGTGGACGCGGCGGTGGAAGCACTGCTGGCGGCCATGGAGCCGATCATGATCGTGGTGCTGGGCGTCATCGTCGGCGGCATGATCGTGGCCATGTATCTGCCGATCTTCGACATGATCAACGCGGTGCAGTAATTAGTAGATTCGACTACCAGTAGGCGGGCGGGCCCGGGGACTCATGTCCTCGGGCCCGCTTTGCTTGGCGCCTGGGCTGCTTGGTCGGGGACCGCATTCCCCCTACGGGGCCCGCTCGCGACAGCAGGTGGGTAGGACTGGGGGCTCGCTTACGGCGCGGCTCGACTACCTGGCGGGTCCGTCGCTGCTCGTGCGCGCCGCACCGATGACCCCTTCGGGGGAACGCGGTCCCCTCCCGCGCGGTCGGGGCGTTGGGCTGAAGAGGGCGGCGGCCTGAGTGACGGCGGGCTGGCTCGAGTTCCTGGATCGCCGGCAACTGCATCGCGTCGATCAGGGTGTGCGAAGAGCGTCTTGGGCGCGGCACACGGCGCGTAGGCCACGCAAGAGGTCGTCAACGCGAGTGTGGCGCCTGGGTGGGGCGGCGGGTGACTACCGGCGACCCTGCCAGCGTTTCGGGTTGCGGCGGCCGTGAACGCAGGAGGTCACGACCACTTCGTCGCTTGTTGCTCGAAAAAGGATGAGATAAGGGAAGCGGGTCAGCACCGCCTTGCGTGTGTCCCCTTCCGCCACTGGATACCGCGATGGCGACGTGCGGATTTCGCCCAGCAACCGCGCAACCTCATCGAGAAACGCATCGTCGAGACCGAACGCGCGCTGCGCGTACCAAGTGGTTGCCTCGTGCATCTCCGCTAGCGCTTCGGGGCGAAGCGTCAGGCGACGCGTCACGACTTGGTGCGGAGTCTCTTCTCAGCCTGTTCCCACGGGAT
>JBEBGN010000102.1:0-11012 GCA_040081395.1 Longimicrobiales bacterium | reverse complement strand
CCCCCCCGTGCGGCAAAAAATCGAGTTGAGGAGAGAAAGTCATGCGCACGCTGATGAGGGGTTGGCTCGTGGGTCTGCTTCCGCTGATCGCCGCTTGCGGCGTCACGGATGTCCAGGCTCCCGCCTTGATGCTCGACGAGGAGATCGGTGAGCCGTTCGTCGAGGCTCTCGACGCCGCCGGTCTGGAGGCGGTCGCGGAAGCCGGTGCCGAATTCGAGCTCGTGCTCCTGGACGATGGTCACACCGTCGGCGAAGTCGGCGTGCGCACCGAAGCGTTCTCCGCCGACGAGAGGATTCAGAGCCGCGTGGCGTCGTTCGACGCGGAGCATGGCCGGCTGGGCCTCCTCTTGGGCGACGTCGAGGTGACGGTGGGCGCCCAGACCCGTTTCTGGGTCGGCGACGATGCCGTCAGCCGCGAGGTCTTCACGCAGCGCATGCGCGAGGAGCTGTCGGCGGGCCGCCGCCCACCCGTGGTCGTCGAGCGTGCTGCGCCGGAGGCTCCGCAGGGACCCGAGGACGAGACGTTCGTGGCGGGTGATGTTGTGGTCGGCGGAGACGGAACGCCGGCGCTTCGCGTGAAGGTGGGTCACGGCAACGTGGAGCGGGTCTCGAACCCGTCCGCGGGTGAACCGGACGCCTGGCTGAAGGTGCTTGGCAGTCACTTGCGCATGCGCATGCGGGACGGCACCACCAACGCTACGCGCCACCGCCATGATTTCGCGCGCGTGGTCGGGTTCGAGGGTAGCGTCGTCGGGATCGATTTCGACGCGCGCACGCTCGAGTTGACCGAGGGCGTAACGGTGCGCGTCACTGGTCGGACGGACATCGTTCGCCGCCGTGGCTACGCGCGTACACTGCGTGCCGCCGCCGAAGCGCTGGAGCAAGGCAACTTGGTCCATGCGCGTGGGCTCGGTGTGGCGCAGGAGCAAAACGGGCGGCTGATGGCGCTCCGAGTGGCCCTCAAGGTCGAGGTTGCCGAGAGCGAGCCGGTCATCGTGGAGTTCGAGGGCGTAGTGACCGACCTGCGTCCTGGTGATGTAGGGATGCTCGCGGCGCTCGCGAACGGCACGCTGGTGCGCGTGCGTTCCTTCACCGAGCTGGTCGGAGCGGACGAGCACAGCCCCGCTACGCTGGACGAGCTCGAGCAGGCGCTCCAGAACGGACGCGAGGTGATCGCGCGCGGCCGTGGCAAGCTGGTCGAGGAGCAACCGCTGGTCGTGGAAGCGCTGCGCGTGGAGCTCGAGGGCGAGGCGCCGGCTTCACAGCCGATGCCCATCACCGTGGGTAACGCCGACTTCGTCGCGTCCGACGGGTCGGTGGTACTCGTCGGCGGCACGACCGTGCTCGTGACGAGCGCGACGCAGGTCGTCGCGGCCGACGCGAGCAGCCCAGCGACCATCCAAGAACTCATCAACGCTCTCGACCAGAACCGCCGCGTCGAGGTGCGCGCCCAGGGCCTCTTGGACGCGAACCAGCAGGTGCAGGCGGTCCAGATCGTGTTGGCCGCGCAGGTCAGAACCTTCGACCTCGACGTGATTGCGATCGACCCGGGCAGCGGTGGACTCATCCTCGCGGGAGGCTCGTTCGCCCTCCTCACTCAGACGACCGTGATCACGGCCGTCGGCGCCGGTCCCACCGACCTGGCCGCAGTCGACGCCGTGCTCGCTTCGGGTGGCCAGGTGCGCGCGCGGGGCACCGGGTTCATCCTGGGTCGCTACACCATCCCGGGTGAGGTCGACCAGTACGAAGTGATCGCCGTGCAGTTCGAGCAGACTCCGTAAGGGGCGGGGTCGAGCGCACCCGGCCGGGTGACGGCGAAGACCACTAGGCGGCGGGTCCGAAAGATCGGGCCCGCCGCTTCTGTCTTGGACATGGCATCGCCCCCGCCGCGCTTCCTCGAAGTTGGTCCCTTGGACTAATTTCCACCCGTTCAGGGGCCATAGCTCAGCTGGGAGAGCGCCTGCTTTGCAAGCAGGAGGTCGACGGTTCGATCCCGTCTGGCTCCATGGTGGAAGGGTCCTGCAAGTGCCGGAGCCGGGTTTGCAGCCCCGCACCTACAGGGAATGAGGGCGCCGCCGTTACTATTGTGGGCCCGGATAGCGGATCCTCCGAGCCGAGGCGCCATCACTCGTTTGCTCGGGAGAGCCTTCCATGCTGGGTTCTGCGGCCAAGAGAAAGAGGGCCCTCGGCGGCGGACTGCCGAACTCGCCCGAGATTCTCGAGGTGTGTCGACAGTTGGCCGGGTTGGCGCTCGCCGTGCAGGACAACCCGCTGACGCACCGGCAGAAAGAGGAGCTACGGCGGGCCCTGGCCATTGCGGGCGACGCGCTGGGGTGGTCAGAGACCCGCGCGAGCAGTGAGGATCCGGTCACGGAGGTCACGCTCGATGTGGTGGCCTTGGCCAGCCATGGCGTGGACTCCTTGGAGCAAGAGCTCGCGGCGGAACGCGGGATGAAGGAGACCGAGATCTCCCGACTGGAGGAGGCCGCGACCCGCACCCGCGAATTGGCGGAGAACGCGAACACCGTCTATCCCGCCGAGATCACGTACAGCTACACGGCCCGTGATCCGTTCCAGCGCCTGATCACCAAGACAGCCCTGAGCACCCTGAACGATCCGCGTGAGGCGCTCGCCGCGGCTGTCGCGTTGCAGAAGAGCATCGAAAGCCGAAGCAAACTCACGGACCTTATGGTCATCGACCTGGACGAGCGCCGGGCGCGTCTGCGTGCCATGAAGCAGCGTCTCCCCGACTTCGCCCGGTCGACACGTGAGTTGCTCGGCGAAGTCATCGCCAACCTTTCGTAGATTACCTGCAGGATCACTCGACCGCACCACTCGCTCACCCTGGGGGAGCCACAATGCCCGCTAAGCGCAAGCCGAATGCCGCCTTCATGAAGCCGATGACGCCCGACGCGGCCCTTGCCGAGGTTGTCGGCAGCAAGCCGATGCCAAGGACCGAGGTGACCTCGAACCTCTGGGTCTACATCAAGAAGCATGGGCTGCAGGACCCGAAGAACAAGCGCATGATCAATCCCGACGCGAAGCTGGCGGCGGTCTTCGGCGGCACGAAGGCCGTGAGCATGTTCGAGATGACGAAGCTCGTCAGCAAGCACCTGAAGTAGGCTGGCTCGTGGGGTGCGTGGACCCTTCGCCGCCCTCGGGCAGCGAAGGGTCCTCGCGTATCCGCCGCCCTCGCGTGGGGCGAACGGTACGCTTCTTGCGCATCGTATGGGGCGACAGGTCCCCCCTCATTCGGTGATCCACCGCTCCTGCTCGAGGATCCACGGCAAAGGGAAGGGACGCGGAATCACAGCAGGCGACCGAGGGAGTTCATGATGCGAGGCAGGGCGAAGTTCACGGGAACGTGGGTGGTGGTGGGGGCGTTGATGGCCGCATGTGCGCCGACGCCGGAGGAGCTGGAGCAGCAGCAGCAGCTCGCCGAGCTGCCGACCGTCCTCGCCGAAAAGGCGCGGCTGCAAGGCGAGGTCACGCGGCTCCAGGCCGAGATGAGCCAGATCGAGGCCGAGCTGTCGCGTCTTACCATGATCCGCGCCCCCGCCTCGCAGGAGGCCGAGCGGCCGTCGGCGCCGGCCACGGTGGGACAACTGGTGGCGCATGTCAGCGAGGTCGAGGAGCAGCTCACCGCCGCTCAGACGCGGCTACGCTCGGTCAACGCCACCTCAGCGACCCAAGTGCAACGGATCGCCGTCCTCGAGAGTTCGATTGCCGAGGAACAGGCGGCCCTCGAAGGCCAACGCCAGCGGGTCGCCTCGCTCGAAGCTGCCATCTCCGGTCTGGAGGCCGAGACGGCGCGGCAGGGCGAGTTGAATGAGCGGCTGGTCCAGACCGTCGAAGAGATGACGGACGACGCCAATACGGTCTGGTATGTCGTCGGCACGAAGGAGGAGCTGCTCGAGCGAGGTGTGATCCGCGAAGAGGGTGGGAGCCGCGTGCTCTTCATCTTCGGCAAGCGGGGCAAGACGCTCGTGCCCTCCCGTACGCCGGACCGGTCGATGTTCACGGCCGCCGACCTCCGTACCGTGAGGAGCATCGCGCTCCCCGACGAGGAAGCCGACGCGACCTGGATGGTGGTGAGCCCTCAGGATCTGGCCGCGGTAGGCTCGCCCCTGGACGAGCGGGGCCGCGTGGTGGGCGACGCGCTGAGCATCGTCGACCCGCAGCAGTTCTGGGCCAACAGCCGCTACCTGATTGTGGTGCGGTCGTAGGCGGAGCTCGAGAGTCGGGGCTTCGGCTCGTTCGGTTGGACCGAGCGAGTCGGAGCCCCGCGGCTATCCTACCGTCCGTCCCTGAGCATCCGGTTGTAGACTAGGACTTCGGGCCGGTACTCGAAGTGGATGGCGTCGAAGAGTGTCCACTTGCCGCCCCACACGAAGCCGTGCTGCTCGAAGATCTGCACGACCCGTGCGGGTGGGCTCCATCGCTGCTCGACTGGGATGCGGGACCATCCTTCTCGGTCGAGAGCCCGGCTCCACCTCCAATAGACATGCCGGCCCTCGTATGACGAGGGCACGAGATCGAACGCGAGTCCCCACGCGTGTTGGCTCGGGGTGTCGGTGCCGGCGATGTCGCGGGTGACGAGCGAATACATGACGCTCATGCCGGCGATCCACGCGGCCACTTCGGTATCGGTCGTCGCGGCGTCAAGGATCTGCTCCTCCGCCGCCGCCAGCGGAGCGACCAGGAACCCGTTCAGGAACATGCGATGGTCGAGGAAGCGAACCGAGCGGCCGTGCTCACGGACCTCGGCCTCGGTTTTCCCCCACAGGCTCTCCATTACGTCCGTGCAGTAGTTCGGCAGCTCGTCAGGGGGAGGAGGCGGGACCTCTGTCAGGGGCCCCAGTGGGTACGGATAAAATCCGGGGTCGCACGACGCGGCGTCACCGAGTCGGCTGGCGGCCACCATGCGGCCGTCACGGAAATGGATGGGCTCGCGGCCGAGGTGGAGATAGAAGACCGCGTCGTCCTCGAGGTACCTCACCGAGTCGATCAGAGGCCCGTAGGCTTCGAGAAACGCGCGCACGCGCAGGTCGTCGGCGACGCTCGGGGAACGCGCCATGGCGGCCGCCGTGGCGGCGGCGAGCACGAGCGCGACCCACCGAACTGGGCGTCTCCGGATCAGATCCATACTTCCAGGCTCCGACTTCTCGGCCCAGGTCGCAAGGGTGGCGTGGAGAGGTCCGCTCCTACATCCTCCCGCACCCCATGGCCAACGACGCCTACGCCGCGCTGCGGTTCCCGGAGTTCCGGCACTTCCTGGCGATCCGGTTCCTCCTGGTCTTCTCGTGGGCCATGCAGTTCGTGGTCATCGAGTGGGAGATCTACACCCTCACGCGCGATCCCCTGTCGCTGGGCCTGATCGGCCTGGCGGAGGTGATCCCCGCGATCTCCCTTGCCTTGCTGGCGGGGCACTTTGTCGACCGGTCGGAGAAGCGCGACCTGTTGCTCAAATGCATCGCGGGGTTCCTGGTCGTCAGCTCGGGCATGTTCCTGGTCACCTGGCCGGGCATCCAGGGCGGACTTCCGGTCCGGGTCACGGTCGGCCTGATCTACCTGTTGGTGTTCTTGGGCGGGATCGTGCGTGCGTTTCTCGGCCCGACGGTGTTCGCGCTGTTCGGCCAGGTCATTCCGCGTGCGCACTACACCAACGCCGCCACCTGGAGCAGCAGCGCCTGGCAGATGGGCGCGGTGCTGGGACCCGCTTTGGGTGGCCTGTCCATCGTTTGGCTGGGCGTGCACTGGTCCCTTCTCGCGGTCGCAGTCTGCGCGCTCTTGGCGATCGCTCTGCTGGTGCGCATCGGCCGCAAGGCGACACCGGACCCTTCGCAGAACGAGTCGATCGTGGAGAGCCTGCGCGAAGGGCTCGCGTTCGTGTTCCGCACGAAGGAGGTGCTCGGCGCGCTGACCCTCGACATGTTCGCGGTGCTGCTGGGAGGCGCCGTGGCGCTACTGCCGGTTTTCGCGCAGGACATACTCGACGTGGGGTCGGTGGGGTTCGGGGTACTCCGAGCCGCGCCCGCGGTCGGGTCCTTCGCAGTCATGATGACCGTGGCGCACTTTCCGCTGAACCACCGCGCGGGCATCAAGCTGCTCGCGTCGGTGTTCGTGTTCGGAGCTTGCATCGTCGTCTTCGGCCTCTCGACGATCTTCTGGGTTTCGGTGCTCGCGCTCCTCGTGAGCGGGGTCGCGGACGGGATCAGCGTCGTCATTCGGCAGACCATCCTCCAGCTGCGCACGCCCGATGCGATGCGGGGGAGGGTAGCGGCGGTAAACTCGATGTTCGTGGGTTCGTCGAACGAGCTCGGCGCGTTCGAGAGCGGAGTGACCGCGCGGCTGATGGGCACGGTGCCGGCGGTGGTCTTCGGCGGAACCATGACCATGCTGATCGTGGTGCTCACGGGTGCGCTATCGCCCTCCATGCGCCGGCTCGAGCTCGAGGACCGAGAAGCCTGACGGCTCGCGAATGCACTTTGCGCGACGGCCGCGGGGCGCGCACGTTGAAGAAGTTGCCGCCCAGGTCGCGGCCCCGAACCCCGGAGACATTCGTGAAGAGATCGTCCATGCTCTTGTTGGCGCTGGCCGCGCTCAGCCCGGCCGCCGCCCAGTCTCAGCTCAGCTCGTCGGCCGCCTGGGCGGCCTACGCCCCGAACCAGTACCAGATCACGCCGGACATCACCTATCTGACGGCCGAGGGATACGAGAGCCGGCTGGACCTCTATGTGCCTCGCAACGCGACCGCGGCGACGCCCGTTCTGATGTACTTCCACGGCGGGTTCTGGGTGCGGGGGAGTAAGGACGCGAGCGTGCTGAACATCCTCCCGTACCTGGAGATGGGATGGGCGGTGGTCAACGTCGGCTATCGGCTCGGGCGAACCTCACTCGCTCCGGGCGCGGTCGAGGACGCGCGCTGCGCCCTCCGCTGGGTCGTGCGCAACGCGCAGCAGTACCGATTCGACACGACGCGCATCGTCACCACCGGGCACTCTGCGGGGGGGCACCTCTCGCTCATGACCGGCATGCTCACGCCCGAGGCCGGTCTCGACGACCGCTGCCCGGGTAACGAGGCGCTCTCCGTTGCCGCGATCGTCGACTGGTACGGACCGACCGACTTGGGAGACCAGCTCGAAGGTCCGAATCGTCAGAACGCGGTGGTCGAGTGGTTCGGCGGCATGCCCGACCGCTTCGAGGTCGCCGAGCGGGTGAGCCCGCTCACCTATGTGCGCCGCGATCTGCCGCCCATCCTCACCATCCACGGGGATGCGGACGTGACCGTGCCGTACTCGCACGCAGTTCGTCTGCATGCGGCCCTCGAGGCAGCCGGCGCGAAGCACGAGCTGCATACCGTGCCGGGCGGAGCGCACGGCGGCTTCACGCGGGAGCAGACGGTGGAGATCTTCAACACCATCCAGCGCTTCCTGACCGACAACGGGATCCTCGACCACCATTAGGACCGTACAGATGTGCCGTAAGCTCGGCCCGGCGCTCCTAGTCGCCGTGGGACTCGCATTCTTCGCGAATCCCACGGCGGCGCAGGACATCGCCGAGGTCCGCGCGGCCCTGCTCGCCGAAGTCATGCCGGGCGCCGACCGCTTCGAGCGCGCGGAAGGAGACCCGCCCGTGCGTCGGGCGTTCTCGGGCGACTCGCTCGTCGGCTACGTGTTCATCACATCCGACTTCCCGCCCGAGGTGGATGGTTACAGCGGACCCGTCCGTGCCTTGGTGGGGATGACGCCCGAGGGACTGCTCACCGGTGTGCGCGTGACCGACTACCGCGAGAGCCGCAGGTACGACTGGGGGGACTTCCTCTCTGATCCGTGGCTGCTCGACCAGTTCACGGGCAAGCATGTCGCCGAGCGGTTCCGGGTCAACCAGGACATCGACGGGATCTCGCAGGTCACGATCTCGGTGCGCGCACTTGCACGCGGTGTCCGGGACGCCGCGCGCCGCGTCGCGCTCGCGTACGCTGTCCGCGAACCGGGCGCATCATCGCTGCTGTCGGACGCCGAGCTCGAGGCGATGACGTGGTACGAGATGCGCCAGCGCGAGGTCGCGGTGACTATGTCGGTGGTGCAGGAGGGTCGGGCCCCCTTCAGCGTGTCGCTGCTCCATGTCCCGAGCGACTCGTTCGGCGTGCACATGGTGGGCCGCATGTATCAGAGCATCCTCGCCGCGGTAGAGCGTCGCGGCGGCGCGCCTATCGTGGTCCTCTACGCGGTCGATGGCACCGGCTTTCAGGCCCCTCTCAAGGACGGGTGGTCGATCGAGCAGGGTGGGAAGGCGACGCCGGTGCCAGCCGAGGACGTGGTCACCGTGGGTGTGCCCGGCGGAGGTCTGCTCCTCGAGGAGTCGAGTCAGGCAGGGGCCCTCCTGCTGGACGCCGATCGGGTGGACATCACCGCGCCGCTCACGTTCGTGTTCGACCGGGGCCGGCCGGACTTGGGCGCGTTTCGGGTCGCGTACACGAGCCAGTCTTCGCTCGCGCGGGAGGCCGAGCTCGCAGCGTCCGCTCCGGCCGCTGCGTCGTCTTCAGCGCCAGAAGCACCTCCGGCGCCGACCCCCATGCCGACCGTCGAGACGGCACCCATCGCGGAAGCGCCTGCGGTCGTTGCGCCCGCGTCGCCACCTTCGGACCAGCTGGTCCAGTTCGACTTCACCGACTTGGCCGCCGCCGACGAGCAGGACGCCGGGCTGCTCGCCTCCGCTTCGTGGTCGCGCGTGGGGTGGACCCTGCTCGTGCTCACGCTCGCCATGCTGGCGTTCCTCACGAAGAACGCCGCGCTCCGGTGGGTATCCCTCTCGACCACGCTCGTCGTGCTCGGTTGGCTGGACGGGGGCTTCCTCTCCATCTCCCATGTCACGGGGCTCATTTGGGTGGGGCCGTCCGCCATCACGAGCGACCTGCCGCTCCTGATCATGGTGGCGTTCACCGCCCTCGCGCTGCTGCTATGGGGGCGTGTATTCTGCGGCTACCTCTGCCCCTTCGGCGCCCTCCAGGACGTCATCGATCGCCTGGTGCCGGCGCGCCTCAAGCGCGAGCTACCCCGGGGGGCGCACCGGTTGGCGCTGAAGTCGAAGTACTTCATCCTCGCCATCATCCTGCTTCCGGCCATCGCGGGCTCGCAGGCGAGTCTGTATCAGTACTTCGAGCCGTTCGGGACGGTGTTCTTCATCGGACGCGATCCACTTCTCTGGGGGATCGCAGGAACGCTGCTCGTGGCCGCCGCGATCGTGCCGCGCTTCTATTGCAGGTACGCCTGCCCGCTCGGCGCGTCACTCGCGCTGGGCTCGCTCGTCGCGCTCCGACGCATTCCGCGCGTCGAGCAGTGCGACCACTGCAAGGTCTGCCAGCAGCACTGCCCGACGGGCGCGATCGAGGGGCCCGCACTCGACTTCAAGGAGTGCGTGCGCTGCAACGACTGCGAGATCCGACTCGTGGAGAAGAGCGGGGTATGCAAGCACGACATGGAGGCCATCCGACCGCGCCTGGTCCAGATCCGCGCGCGTATTCCGGCCGGTGTCGCCGGATCGCAGTGCTAGCGGTTAGCGGGGGCCTCAGCCAACGGGAAGCCCGCCTCGGTCCACGCCCGGAAGCCGCCCGCCAGGTTGTAGATGCGGGTGTATCCCTGGGCCGCGAGCTGGGATGCTGCTTGGATGCTCATCGCGCCTGACCGGCAGTAGAGCACGACCGGCGCGTTCTTGTCGGACGGGAGCTGGGTGAGGTTCGCTAGGATCTGGTCGAAGGGGATCGAGCGGTCCGTCAGGGGCAGGTCGCCCTGGAAGGGGACATGCACGTTGATCAGCGGGAAGTTCTTCTGCTGGAGCATCCCCTGGAGCTGTTGGGGGGTGACGTCCCAATAGGCCCCGCCTGGCACGGGGACGCGCTGGCCCACGGGCCCGGCGGTCGGAGCCTGAGCGAGCACGGGCATGGCGAGCGAGAGGGACAGCACGAGCACGCGCGAGAACGTCGAGAGCAACCTCATGGTTCGGTATCTCTTCGAGGGACGATGAATCTCAAGATAAGGGGTTCCGGGTCGGGAGGCTCCGGTCCTCAGGATCCTACCGACGCGGCGCGCCCGGAGGTCCTCACCCGGCGCGCTTTCCTGCGCCAGGCGGCGTCGAGGGGCGCTCTCGTTTCCGCCGCGTTCGCTGCGGGGTTCGGAATCGATGCGGTCTGGGCTCGGCTGGTACGCGGGCCCGGTCTCGATCGCGAGGACTATCCCCGGTTCCTGGTCGGAGGATTCCGGGTGCACCACAGCGTGCTCGGCTATCTCGCCGTGGCACTCGGCCTGGTCTGGCTTCCCCTCGTGCTCATCCCGCTCGGGCTCGGCGTCATCCTCGGCCACGGGCGACGCGACCGCTACGGCTTCATCGAGCGGGTCGGGCGGGCCTAGGGTTCAGCGACGGTCGGCCGAGGTGGCCTTCGGACGAGGGGGTCGGGAGTAGTCGCCGATTTCCGCGAGCGCACGGGACTCGGCCTCCCCTCCGAGGTGTCCCTCGACGATCGTGCGGACGACGTTGGCGAGCCCCTCCGGATCCCCCGGCTTCTTGTGGAACGCCGTCGCCCCGAGGTCCATCGACCGACCCTGGTGGGCCGGATCCACCGAGGCGGTGAGCACCACTACCGGCACGCTCCGCACGCCCTTCCGGTCTCTAAGCCACTCGAGAACGCCGAAGCCGTCGACCTCCGGCATGAGGAGATCCAGGATGACGAGGTCGGGATACGGGTGGGAGCGACGGTCTTGGAAGGGAGGGAGGCCCTCGAGGTACGCAATGCCCTCACGTCCGTCCCCAGCGACGCGAACGTCGAGGCCAGGAAGTGCCCTGCGCGCGGCGACCCTGATCAACATGGCGTCGAGGCGCGCGTCCTCGACCACCAGCAGCGTTGGATCGCTTCCGAGCACAGGCAATACCCTCCCGAGGAGAACCGGCGGGGGGGCAGGTCCTTCCTAGAGTATCGGCTGGACCTTCGGCCCCTCCAGCCGATACTCTAGGAA
>JBEBGN010000260.1:0-2931 GCA_040081395.1 Longimicrobiales bacterium | reverse complement strand
TGAGGTAGTCCTCGTCGATCTGCTGTGCCTCCTCGTCACCGGCGGCCCGCAGGCCGGTCTGGGCCTCGAAACGCGCGCGCTGATCGAGGGGGTCGTTCAGCTCCGAGAATCCGTTGAAGATCTCCGTACCCCCGATGTACATCTCGAAGCGCTCGGTAAGCCGCGGGTCGTCGCGGTGCTCCTTGGCGAGCGGGCTGAGCTCCTTCGGGTGGTCGATGACGAAGGTCGGCTGGATGAGCTCGGGCTCTACCAGCACGGAAAACAGCTTGTCGAGCAGCTTGCCGCGTCCGGCTCCCTTGAGGTCCGGCACGCGCAACCGCTCGGCGTGCGCGCGCAACTCGCGGTCGTCCAAGGTGTGCACGTCGGCGCCGAGCCCCTTGGAAACGGCATCCATGAACCGCACGCGCGGGAAGGGCGGCCGAAACTCGATCGACTGCTCTCCCAGCGAAAGTGTGCGGCGACCCAGCACCTGGTCGAGCACGTGCAGGAGCATGCGTTCCGACAGGTCCATCTGCGCGTGGTAGTCGCTGAACGCTTGGTACCATTCGAGCATCGTGAACTCGGGATTGTGCCGCGGCGACAGCCCCTCGTTCCTGAAGTCCTTCGAGATCTCGTAGACGCGGTCGAGCCCGCCCACGACCAAGCGCTTCAGGTACAGCTCGTCCGCGATGCGCAAGTACATGGTCTGGTCGAGTGCATGGTGCTTCGTCACGAACGGCTTCGCGGAGGCACCGCCATAGAGCGGCTGGAGCACGGGGGTCTCCACCTCGAGAAAGCCCTCGTCGTCGAGGAATCGGCGCAACTCCGTCACCACCCGCGAGCGGGTCCTGAAGATCTCGCGCACCTCGGGGTGCACGGCGAGGTCGGCGTAGCGCTGGCGGTAGCGAGCCTCCTGGTCGGCGAAGCCGGAGTGCACCACGCGGGCACCGGTCTCGGCATCGGTCTCGACCTTGCCCAACGGCAGTGGCCTGAGCGACTTGGTCAGGAGCATCGAGGAGCTTACCCGCAGCGTCACCTCACCCGATCTCGTGCGAAAGGCAGTGCCCTCCACGCCGATCCAGTCGCCGAGGTCGAGCAGCGCTAACAGCTCGAAGGCCTCGGCCCCCACCACGTCCTTCTTGAAGTAGAGCTGGATGCGACCGGCCCGGTCCTCGAGGTGCGCGAAGACGCTCTTGCCCATGTCACGCCAACCCACGATTCGGCCCCCGAGCGCCGCGGCCGGTCCCTGGCCATCGGCTCCCAGCCGGCCTCCGCTCTCCGCTTCCTCGAACCCCGCGACCATATCCGCGGAGCTGGCCGTGACGGCGAACACATGCGCGAAAGCCTGGATTCCCCTCTCCCGGATCGCCGCCAGTTTCTCGCGCCGAGCGCGGAGAACCTGGTTCAGTTCCTGCGAGTCCTGGGCCACGTCAGCCGACCTTCTCGGGGTGTTGCGCGTTTTGCTTGAGGTACGCTTCGATGAGTGCGTCCAGATCACCGTCCATGACCCTGAACACATCGGTGATCTTCAGTTCCGTTCGGTGGTCGTTGACCATCGTATAGGGCTGGAAGACATACGAGCGGATCTGGCTTCCGAAGTTGATGTCCGCCTTGGTAGCCTCGACCGCCGCGCGCTCCTTCTCCTTTTCCTCCAGCGCGCGTTGGTACAGGGCCGCGCGCAGCATCTTCATGGCCGTGCTCTTGTTCTTGTGCTGCGAACGTTCCTGCTGGCACGACACGACGACGTTCGTAGGCAAGTGCGTGATGCGCACCGCCGAGTCCGTCTTGTTCACGTGCTGACCACCAGCCCCCGACGCGCGGAAGGTGTCGATGCGGAGGTCCGACTCGTCGATCTCGATCTCGATTTCGTCCTCGACCATCGGATACACGAAGACACTCGCGAACGAAGTGTGTCTGCGCGATTGCGAATCGAAGGGCGATATGCGGACCAGCCGATGCACACCGCGCTCGGCCTTGAGGAAGCCGTAGGCACTCTCCCCTTTGATCTCGATCGTGGCCCTCTTGATCCCCGCCTCCTGAGCCGGCTCCAGATCGAGCACGTTCACCGTGAAGCCACGCCGCTCGGCCCAGCGCGTATACATGCGCACGAGCATCTCCGCCCAGTCCTGCGACTCGGTGCCACCCGCGCCCGGGTGGATCGTGACGAGCGCCTCGCGGTGATCGTCCTCGCCCTGGAGCATGGTGCGGAGCTCGAGTGCGGCCACGTCGTGCTCCTGTTGCTCCAGAGCGCGCAGCAACTCGGCCGAGAGCTCCGGATCGTCCTCTTCCTCGAGCAGGTCGGCCAAGGCGCGGAGTTCGGCCGCCTTCTGGGCGAGTTCGCTCCACGGTCGGACCCAGCTCTTGAGTCGGTTCGCCTCCTCGATCGTCACTCGCGCGGCATCGGGGTTCCCCCAGAAGTCCGGCGCGGCCATGACGTCGTCGAGGACCTTCAGCCGCGCTTCGCGCGATCCGAGGTCAAAGGTACCCCCTGAGCTCCTGCACCCGCTCTTCGAGTCGGGCCAGTTGCAGCGCTTGGTCTTTGTTCATGGGGCGATATCCGTCGTGGCGTCCGAGGCGCTAGCTGACCAACTACATGAAAGGGGCCGCCCTTGCCGGGCGGCCCCTCCCGATACCGATGCGGAATATATCGGCTCGCACCGACGCGGAGTACCTCGGTTCGCGCGGCCCGCGCCGGAGGGCCACCTGGCCCTGGCTAGAAGAGCTTCTCCCCCTTCGCCAGGATGTCGTTCAGGGCCTCCCGCCAGAAATCTCGGCCGGGTCCGTCGGCGAGCTCAGCGCCCACCTGCTCGACGAACTCCTTCCATGACTTGTCGATCTCGTCCTCGAAGTCCTTCACGATCGTGCCGCTCTCGAGCGCGTTTCGGTGCCGCTCGGCGTTGTACATGATCATGTCCGACACGAGCACGCGGGCAAGGCGCTTCGCCTTGTCCG
>JBEBGN010000259.1:0-2980 GCA_040081395.1 Longimicrobiales bacterium | reverse complement strand
AGCCATGCACACGCGTCGCGGCCTCGCCTTTCGATACTGGCGCTTTCCCAACCGGGGGAGCTCCGAGCCGCTTCGTGCGTAGTTAGCTGCGTAGTTAGCAACAGTCATTCGCACGCGACGAGTAACGGGCTCCCGACCTTCATCGGGGGCCTTTTTCGTGCCCCCCCGTCTTGAGTAGTCCCACCGGAGAACGAGCATGATCATCGTGACCAAGCGGGGTGTGACCCGCGATGAGTTGGATCACATCCGCGAGCGCGTCGAGGCGCTCGGTCTGCGCACGCACGTGTCCCAGGGGGAGCACCGCACCATCATCGGTTGTGTCGGCGACGAGGACCGACTCCAGGGCATCTCGCTGCTGTCGATCCCCGGGGTCGAGGCCGTGCACTCGGTGATGAAGCCGTACAAGCTCGCCTCGCGCGAATTCGCCGCGGACCCGACACGGATCCCGCTCGGCGGCACGACCATCGGCGGACCGGAGGTCTTCGTGATCGCCGGACCCTGTTCCGTGGAAGGCAAAGACATGCTGCTGCGCACCGCGAAGGCGGTCGGCGCCGCCGGGGCGAGGGCGCTGCGCGGCGGCGCATTCAAGCCGCGCACATCTCCATATTCCTTCCGCGGACTCGGCGAGGAGGGCCTCGAACTGCTCGCGCAGGTCCGCGCGGAGACCGGGCTCCCCATCGTGACTGAGGTGATGGATACGCGCCAAGTCGAGTTGGTGGCGTCGTACGCCGACATGCTCCAGATCGGAGCGCGCAACATGCAGAACTACAACTTGCTGACCGAGGTCGGTCGCCTGCGCCGTCCGATCCTGATCAAACGGGGCATGTCCGCCACGGTGGAGGACCTGCTCCTGGCCGCCGAGTATGTCATGAGTCAGGGCAACCCCAACGTCGTCCTGTGCGAGCGCGGCATCCGCACCTTCGGCACGGCCACACGCAACACGTTCGACCTGGCAGCGATCCCGGTGCTGAAGAAGGAGACGCACCTGCCCGTCCTCGCCGATCCGTCGCACGCGGGGGGCCGACGCGACCTGGTCGCGCCGCTCTCGTACGCGGCCATCGCGGCTGGAGCGGACGGGCTCATCATCGAGGTGCACCCCGAGCCCGAGTCGGCGACCTCGGACGGCGACCAGTCGCTCGACTTCGACCAGTTCGCCGACTTGATGCGCACTTTGCGGCCGTTCGTGGCGGCGGCCGGTCGGACGCTGGCGGGCTGACATGACCTGGGCGGGGTGGAAGGTCGGGCTCACAACCGTGCTCGAGTTTGGCGCGGCTCGCGACTACTGGTCGCAGGAACCGACGAGGTTCAACGCAGCCTTCCGCGCGTTGGTGGACAGCATCATCGCAACTCAGTGAGCCGTTCGGTCGCATCCATAGTCCCAAGCCCGGGAGAAGCACCCATGGACATCAAGTCGCCGGACCGCGTCCTCATTCGAGCCGGGTTCCTGCTATTCACGCTCGCGCTCCTCACGGGCTTCGTGATCCCCTCGTTGCTCAACCCGAGGATGGGCCTCGCGGCGCACCAGACGGGCGTGATGAACGCACTCGTCTTGATGGCGCTCGGTCTCGCGTGGGGCCTGCTCGCCTTCAGTCCCCTACAAGCCAAGCTCACGCGGGTCGCCTTCCTCTACGCCACGTTCGTGAACTGGGGCTCGTCGATCCTCGCGGGGGCCTGGGGAACGAGTCGCCTCACGCCGCTCGCGGCGCCTGGGTATGGCGCCGCACCGTGGCAGGAGTCGGTGGTGCAGGCCCTTCAGGTATCGCTCGCCCTCGCGATCGTCGCGGGAGCGGTCTCGGTGATCTACGCGCTGCGTCCACAAACGGCGGCCAGCTAGCCGACCGTGTCCCGCGTGGCGCTCCGGCGCTAGGCCTCGGCGGCCAGCCGCGCCAGTCGTTCCTTCGCCTCGACCAGTTGCGCCCGCACCGCCCGCTCGGACGTGCCGCCAGCCACGTCGCGCGCGTCGGTCGATGCCTTCCAGTCGAAGACGCTGCGCACGTCGGCCTCGAACGCTTCGTGCTCGGCGCGTAGCGCCGCGAGGTCGAGCGCCGACAGCGCCACGCCGAGCGTCTCGGCCTTCCGCACCAGCCGCCCGATCACCTCGTGGCTCGTGCGGAACGGGACGCCGCGCCGTACGAGGTAGTCGGCCAAGTCGGTAGCGAGCAACTGCGAGTCCATGTCAGCGCGCATGCGCTCGGGCTGGAGCACGGCCGTCCCCACCGCGCCCGCCACCGCAGGCAGCGTGAGCAGCAGCGTATCAACCGTGTCGAACAGAACCTCCTTGTCCTCCTGGAGATCCCGGTTGTAACCGGTGGGGAGCCCCTTCAGGAGCGTCAGGACGGACGTGAGGTTCCCGATCAGTCGCCCAGACTTCCCGCGCGCCAGCTCGGCCACATCGGGGTTCCGCTTCTGGGGCATCAGGCTCGAGCCCGTGCTGTAGCCGTCGGACAGCCGCACGAAGCCGAACTCCTTGCTCGAGAAGAGCACGAGGTCCTCGCCGAGGCGCGACAGGTGGACGCCGAGCATCGCTCCTGCGTATGCGAAGTCGCAGATCCAGTCCCGGTCTGACACCGCGTCGAGTGAGTTCTCGCTCACCCGCGCAAAGCCCAGCTCGCGCCGCAGCATCTCGCGGTCGATCGGGAACGGGCACCCCGCGATCGCGCCCGACCCGAGCGGGAGCACGGACGCCGCGGCCCTGGCCGCGCGCACCCGCTCCGCATCACGCAGGAACGCGAAGAAGTGACTCAGCGCCCAGTGCGCCGCGCGGATGGGCTGCGCCTGCTGCATGTGCGTGTAGCCGGGCATCACCGCGTCGACCCCCTGCTCCGCCAGTCCGTGCAGTGCGCCCAGCAAGCCGAGCAGCTCGTCGGTCACTTGGTCGGCAGCGGCCATCCCGTAGAGCCGCACGCCCGTCGACGACTGGTCGTTGCGGGATCGGCCCGTGTGCAGCTTGCCGGCTACGGGCCCGGCGGCTTCGCCGAGC
>JBEBGN010000101.1:0-11206 GCA_040081395.1 Longimicrobiales bacterium | reverse complement strand
CGCCTGCACCGACCCCGTCGTCCCCCCGATCGTGCCCACCACGCACGACCTCGTCTTCGAGGGCTACCTCTCAGGCACGGCCGAACTGCTCGTCTGGGACTCGGAGGCCGACTCGGTGCGACGGCTCCTGCCGCCGGGGATGGTGGTCATGGACCCGGAGCCCTCCCCGGACGGATCGCGCATCGCGTTCGTGGTGGCGGATTACCCGAGCGGCACGGGAGACATCTTCGTCATGGACCGGGACGGCGGGAACGTCGACCAGATCACGTTCGATGACGAGCTGCAGGATCAGCCGTCCTGGTCGCCGGACGGGACGCGCATCGCGTACCGCAGCTATGCGAGCCAGCTGAGCGGCGACATCTGGATCATGGATGCGGACGGCGGGAGCGCGGTGAACATCACGCCGGATCCCCTGCCCGCCGTCACCGAGGAGCGCAACCCGAGCTGGTCGCCGGACGGCACGCGGATCGCCTATGCGAGCAACGCGGGCGGGAACACCGACATCTGGGTGATGGCGCAGGATGGCTCGGAGAAGCTCCGCATCACGAACACCGCCGACCTCGATGTGGAGCCCGCCTGGTCCCCCGACGGCGTCCTGCTCGCGTTCCGGCGGAGCAGCAACATATCGGGTTCGGATATCCACCTGATCGCAACCACGGGGGGGCCCACCACCCCGTTGGTGCACCCCGGCGAGCAGCGCATGCCGGTCTGGTCACCCGACGGCACGCGGCTCGTCGTCGTGGGGAGCGCGACGGTGGGCGCCCGCCCGGATCTCTACACGATGCGTCGCAACGGCGCGGATCTGGAGCCGCTCGTCACCGACGAGGTTCCGGGCGGGAGCCTGAACCCGGCGTTCCTGCTGCGGCCGTGACCAGCGGAGCCCCGTCGGGAGGCTTGCGCACTCCGAGGCCTCACGCGAGGTGTTCGTGCGAGGCTAGTGTCACCGACCCTTCATCGGCTCAACCCAGACCATGACTTCCATCATTCGTTCGCAAGCCGCCGATGTGCCCTACAACATGACGAGCACGGCCTTCGATCTCCCTGGCTTTCGCATCGTGTCGTGCATGGGGGTGGTGCGCGGGGTCGTGGTTCGGTCGCGTTCGGTCTTCGGCACCATCGGCGCCAGCTTTCAGACCTTGTTCGGCGGGAACATCTCGCTCTTCACGGAGCTCGCGGAGCGGACCCGCCAACAAGCGTTCGACACCATGCTCATCCAGGCCGACGTGGCCGGCGCGAACGCGGTGATCGGCATTCGCTACGACGCCACCGAGGTGATGCAGGGCGCGACGGAAGTGATCTGCTACGGGACTGCGGTTCACGTCGAACCGCTGGCCTGAGGCCGCACGGCCCCATTCGATCGGAGCGCTAGCCGGGAGGTCATGGTGAAGACGCAGTCAGCTGTGGTTCTCGGCGCATCGGGATCCGTGGGTAACGCGCTGATCACGGAACTGATTCGCAGCGGATCGTTCCGGCCGATCGTGACCATGGTTCGTCGCTCGCAGCCCCATCAGGTCGCGATGGCCCGTGCCGCGGGTGTCGAACTGCGCGAGACGCTCGTTCCCGAGATGGATGCAGCCGGTCTCGAGACCGCGACCACGGAGGCCATTCGCTCGCTGGATGGCAACGTCGTCGCGTTGAGTGTGTTGGGCATCGGCGCCGGTACGGCGAAGCTCACGATCGACGAACATCGTGCCGTCGACGTGCACCTGAATGCGGCCTTTGCGCGTGGGCTGAACGCCTCCGGCCGGGTGAAGCACTTCGCATTCATGTCCGCCGTCGGGGCGGACGCCACCGCGGCCACGACCGGATCAGGGGCAGCGGGGATGGCGCGCTACGCTCGTGTGAAGGGTGAGGCCGAGGAGGCCGTGAAAGCGAGTGGTCCGGGCATCGTGAGCATCTTCCGCCCGGCGATGATCATCGGCTCGCAACACACGCCGTGGTTGCTCGCGAAAGTGCTTCCTGTGTTCTCGCTCGTGACGCCCGCGAAGTTCAAATCGATCACCGTCGAGCAGATCGCTCGCGCGATGGTCGCGACGTCGTTGAACACGCCGTCGGTTTCGAAGGTCTACCACTTCCCCGAGATGATGGCGTTGAATCGGTGAAGCCTGAACCCGCCGCTTCTGCTGCGGCGGTGAACTGCCCTGGCCGCCGTCAAACGCTCGCTCCGTGAGCGGGGCGAACAGACGGGGCGGGTCGCCTTCAACACCCGATCCAAACCGGCGTGGCAATATTGCGTCCTGATCCGGCGCTGGATGCGAGGTACCGGGATGTGTAGACCCGGATGCCCCCATATCCGCGGGCGTAAATCTCAATGAGCGCGATCTGACTCACGTCCAACGTGCTGAGCTCGCTGGCCGCTCCCCATGATTCCCACTGGTCTATGCAAACCAGCACCGGTACCCCCGGGAGCCCCAGCAAGGGGTCGTTGAACCTGCGCGTACGTCTCCCGCGTACGCAGAGGTCACTCTTGATGAACGGCCACTGCTCCGACGCCTCGATGGAGTCGCATTCGAACACGGGCGCCCTGGCTACGACCACATCCCACGCGGTCCCGATGGGCCAGCGACTGTTCAGGAATGCCTTGTCGAGCGCGATGACAGATCCGTCATATCCACGTCGACGTGCGCGAAGCCGGTCGAGAAGCAGATTGACCGCGGGCTCGGAGGCGACCTCGATGACCTCCAGCTGGACCGGATCCGGCGCCAGGAGCAGGACCGACACCCTGGACGGTGCTTCCTCAGGAAGCCCGAACTGCTGTTCGGCATAGCCGAACAGCTGGATGCCTAACTCATAGCTCGACGCCGTCTCCATCTCGATCGAGAATTGACCAATCGAATCGGTGTAGACGGCCGAGGAGTCGATGGCCATGACGCGGGCGCCCACGAGCGGGGTCCTGGAGAGGGCATCCTCCACTCGCCCCCTGATGAGGACCGCCTGCGCGCCGGACGGGGTGGGTAGGAAAACGCCCGCCGCGACGGACGCGGCGAACAGGAGCCACCCGCGACCACGGTTCTTCGACATCGACCGCGCTCCGACTGGAGGGCCCGCCTACCTCCGACCCGTAACAAGGCCTGTGCTACCTTGCGTCTTAGCACCGGCCGGTCGTCGATCTTGCAGCCTATCTACAACCAGGGGCCAGATGTGTTCCCTGTTGGCCTCATGCCGCCCCAGGCTCGGCCCCGAAGGCCGCTCGGCTTGCACTTCGCTGCGCACCGCGACGAGTTTGGAGGCGCTGCGGCACGGTTGCGCACCGGAAGGCCGGGGTAGCGGGTTCGAGTCCCGCGAGGTTCAACGGCTCTCGGAACGGGTGTCGAGGTTCGAGTCCTCGCGCAGCGTCTATCCCTGGCGACAGACGACGACCTAGTGAAAGCGAAACGCTCGGCATCGTGGACCCTGCTCGCCCTCGGCGCATCGGCCTGCGCGTCGGCACAGGGCTCCATTCCCCTGACGTCGGCTGAGCTCGAGTTGGCGAGGGACGTCGCGTATCTCGCCAGCCCGGAACTCGAGGGCCGTGCGCTGGGCACGGCCGGTGGTGACCGCGCTGCGGTCTTTCTTGCGGACCGCTATGCGCAGCTTGGACTGCGTGGCGCTTTCTCGACCGACTGTACGGCAGCGACGCCCTGCGACTCGGAGTTCTTCCAGATCTTCCAGGTCCGCGGCGTCCGGGCCGAGAACCTCGTCGTCGCCATCCCCGGTGCCGATCCGTTGCTTCGCGGACGGTATGTCGTGCTCGGTGCCCACTACGACCATATCGGGTGGTCGGCCGGTGTGGGACCTGACACGGCGCGCGTCCTCGGTCTGCGACGGGGCGCCGATGACAATGCATCGGGTACCGCGGCCCTCTTGGAGCTCGGCCGACGCCTGAGCTTGGATCCCCCGGGGGTGTCCGTGCTCCTGGCCCACTTCGATGCAGAGGAGGCCGGACTCTTCGGCTCCCGCGCGCTGGTCGAGGACCCGCCCATCCCGCTCGACTCCGTAGTGCTGATGATCAACCTCGACATGATCGGCCGCCTCGAGAGTGGCAGCCTGCTCGTCGAGGTCACGTCACCCGCCGACGGGCATCGCGATTTGATCGAACGACTCGCCCGAGAGCACGATCTACCGTTTCGGTTCTCGCGCGCTACGGCCGGCAGATCGGACCACTCGAGCTTCGCTGCCATCGACGTACCCGCCATCGCGTTGTTCACCGGCTTCCACAACGACTATCACCTGCCGACGGACACTCCGGACAAGGTAGACTACGCCGGCATACGTCGGGTCGTTGACCTCGTTGAGAGCTTGAGTCGAGCCGCGGCGCCGACGACGCTACCCCGGTAGACCAGCCTTCATCACCGAACGCTCATCCCGAATCGCGGATCCCACGCAACCTCCGCGGAGTCGACCACCGCGACGCGACCGAAGTCCGGATGCCGCGGGTTCAGCAGGATGTTCCAGCCCCATGGCTGCGCGACGATCGAGGGGACCTGGATGGCTAGGCTCTCCCCGCCGCTGAGCCACTCCTTCCCGATCTGCTGGGACACGCTCTCGCGCCGCCACTGCGCATGAGCCGATAGGTCGAGCAGCGGTACCTCGACGTCCTTCGGGAGTCTGATGGCGGCGGCGATGCGATTCTTCGGCAGCCGGCCGGTGCCCGCATGCACGAGCTGCTCGAGCAGGGCGCCCTCGAAGGTTCGGCATGCGTAGACCACGAGCGATCCGACGGGGTTCCATCGACCTCCCACGATCGCTGCACCACCAGCATCCAGGGGATCGTACCTGCGGTTATGGACCCGGTACACGTCCACGGTCAGGCAGGCAGGCCGAGGTCGAGCTTGAGGAGGAGGTCCTCCACCTGTCGAGCGCCGATTTCCGATCGCGCGCGATCGATGGGCGTGTCCCCTTCCAACCCGGGGTGCGGTGCGGTCAGGAACTCTGCAGCGTCCTCCTCGTCCCCCCACACCTCGAACGCGCGCGCCAGCGTGCCGGCGACCCGGACCAGTCGCTCACCCTCCTGCGGCGTCAACTTCTTCCTTCGCGCTCTCGCGGCTCGCGATGCGATCACTTCGACGTACTTGCTCGGCCTCGGCACGCCGAGTCGCACCAGCTCGTCTTGAAGCTGCCGGACCAGGTCGACCGGAAGCCCCTGCTCCACGACCTGCCGCACGGCCTCTCGCCCCTCGGGACCCGGTACGCGGGAGAGCGAGCCGAGCTCGACCATGATCGGGGCCCGCGTGTAGACGGCCTTCGGCTCGCGAACCGAAGCAGGTGCTCCCCGAGCCGCTTCGATCAGCGACGCGAGCGTGGCCTGCCTCTCGCGAGGCTTCTTGGCCCGTCGACCCTGTGTCCTCTTGGAACCGCCCGTCATACTGGCCTTGTGCGTTTGGACACGAGTTTGTGTACGTTTGAACATTACTGCTCGGTCCCTCGAGAGCAACGGTTCCGCACCCAAGGGCGCCTCCCATCCGGGCATTTGCTCCGACTCGGCCGGGTCCATGAGATTCCAGCATGCCGAGACCCCTCCGCTACTCCATCAACGTCTCCTTGGACGGCTGCTGCGACCATCGTGCGATGATGCCGGACGACGACACGCATCGTCACGCGACCGAGGGCCTGACACGGGCCGATGCCCTCATCCTCGGCCGAGTGACCTACGAGATGATGGAGTCAGCCTGGCGCGAACCGGCGCAGACCGGGGTGTGGCCCGATTGGATCGAGCCCTGGATGAAGCCCTTCGCCCATACGATCCACGCGATGAAGAAGTACGTCGTGTCGAGCACGCTGGACCGAGTCGACTGGAACGCCGAGCTCGTACGCGGGGACCTGGGAACGGCCGTCCAGCAGCTCAAGCGGGAGCCGGGCAAAGGGCTCGGCGTCGGGGGCGTGACGCTCCCCCTCGCCCTGGCGGAGCTGGGACTGATCGACGAGTACGAGTTCATGGTACACCCAAGGCTGGTGGGCCATGGGCCGACCCTGTTCGCGGGGCTCTCCAAGTACGTCGACCTCAAGCTCGTCGATCGGCAGGAGTTCAGCTCGGGTGCGGTAGTGCTGCGCTACGAGCCCAGACGGTAGGCACCGCGCACGGCGTCAGGCCCTCAACGCAACTCGACCTCGATCTCTGCGGCATACAGCATCGTGCGGTCCTGGTCGATCGTCGCCCATTTCCTGAGCGTGTCGACATCCCGCTCGACCATCCCCTCGAACACCACCTCGCCGTTCGCGACTACCCTGAGCGGTGCATCCAGGTCGAACGCATCGGGTGAGATGAGCAGCGTGAGTCGCCGCACGCCATAGGCGAGCAGGGTCACGGTGTTGTCCTCGCGGCGCGCATCCACGATCCCCACGGGCTCGCCGGCGGTGACCGACGCGAGGTAGCGGCGGGTGTCATCCCCCTCGGCCGCGCCGAGCTCGTCGATCACGAGCCAGTGCGCGCGGTTGTAGCGGTCGGTGAGCTCGGTGGCCCAGAACACGCGCTCGGGGTGCGGAGCGCGCGCGTGATCCGCGACGAACCGCTCGATGTTCTCCTCCTCCTCGGGCCACCAACGCGTGTCGTGACCGCCGGGCTTGGGGGTGAACTCGAAGTCGGCGCCGACGTTCTCGAGCGCACCGAGGAACGGGATGATCTGCCGCACGGGGTAGAGCGGATCCCCTTCGTTGTTCACGATGAAGAGGGGCTTGTTGGTGAGGTTGGCGAGATGCACATCGCCATCGGCGCCGTTCGCGGGGTTGAGCAGCACGCGGGGATCCCCGATGAAGGGCAGGAACGCCGCCCAGGGAGTCGTATCGCGGAACCCGAGGAAGTACGCGCCGGTGCCTCCGTCGGAGGTGCCGAACACGAACACGCGGTTCTCGTCGACGTTGTAGACGCGCTTCACCTCGGAGAGGATGCCGCGCAGGTTCTCGACCTGACTCGCCTGCCACCAGAACGACTCGTTCCAGGATGCGGGCACGACGGCGATGCGGTCGTGCCCGAGGATGTTGTCGTAGTTGCGCCACCAGGACCCGCCGGACTCGGGAGCCTCGCGCGACACGCCACCGTGCAAGTAAAACGCCACGGGATACCTACGCGACGGATCGTAGTCATCCGGCACGATGAGCACGTAGCGATGCTCGAGCCCGTCCCGGTTGGCACGCGTGGTCTCGATCCGCCCACGGGGGACGGCGGCAGCGTGTGCGGGACCTTCGCGGAGCCGCGCGTACTCGGTCGCAAACGCGTCGGGAGCCTGCGCGGCCGAGGTGCTGGGCGCGACGCACGCAAAGGCCCAGGCGAGGATCGGGGCAGCGGAGTGGAGCCGGGTGCGCACGGACCGAATCTGGGGGGCCCTCCCCCGCCAGCGCCACGGACCCGCGGGTCGGTGGGTTCTCAGCGCTCGTCTCCCAGGAGATCCCGGGTCTCGTTGTCGGTCAGCCCCACCTCGGTCACGTCCGCACCGTCGTCGAGCAGCTCGCGCTCCTCTGCCTTACGGGCCAGCGCGAGCGTACCCGCCGCCGAGGCCGCACCCGCCAGCGCGAACACCGGGCCGAGCACGACGAACGCCTCACCGAGACCCGTCGCCGAGACGAAGAGCCCGGACAACAGAAGACCCCCGGTGGCCCCCCAGGCCGCGAAGCGCGGAAGGGACATCTCGTCGAATCGACGGCGACCCTCGATGAGGCCGAGGATGCCGGAGAACGTGGCGCCGGCAAGGAACCCGAGCAGCCCGAAGAAGAGGGGGAACGGGACATCCGCCGCCCCAAACCCGACGATGAGGAGCAGGACCATGCCGGCGGAGAACCATGCCGCCGCCCAGGCGAGCCCCAGCCCGATCGCCCCGCGTACGCGTCTCAGCCAGCCCTTCATGCGTGCCCTCCCTTCGCCTGTCTGCAAGCGCTGTTCGTCGCCACACTTTGTGGCGCAAAGTAGCCCGCACGTACCCAGGACACCATGAAGCCGTGACGGTTCCCCGTCTTCGACGTGCGCCAGGACGCCCCACCGATCACGTCCGAGATGGTGAGGTCCGCGCTGTAGCGCCGCCGCCTTCCTCGCGGCGCGCCCCCTGGGTAGCGTCCAGCATGAAGCTCCGCTCGATCTGCAAGTCGAAGATCCACCACGCCCGCGTCACCTCTGCCGATCTCCACTACGTGGGGAGCATCGGCATCGATCGCGACCTCATGCGCGCCACGGACCTCGTCCCCGGCGAGCAGGTGTCGGTCTGGAACGTGAACAACGGCGAGCGCATCGAGACCTACGCGATCGAGATGCCCGCGGGGTCGGGGCAGATCGTGGTCAATGGAGCGGCGGCGCGTCACTTCCAGGCAGGCGACACGATCATCATCGTCGCCTTCTGCCTGACGGATGAGGCGGTGACGCCCAAGATGATCCTGGTCGACGAGCAGAACCGCCTTGCCGGCGACCTCGTCGACGGCCGGCCGGTCCCCCGCGCTACCTAGCGAGCGCCGCCTCCGCACGTCGATGTAGCGCCGCCGCGCGCCCTTGTTGCATACTGGCGCCCGGGAGGTGACGGCATGTTCGAGGCGCTCGCGGAAAAGCTGCAGGCCCTGCACGACAAGCTGACGAGGGAGGCGGTCCCCTACGACCCCTCTCAGTTCGGCGACGAGCTCGCCACCCGCACCAGTTGGGGACCGGCCAAGAGCGGTGGCGCGAGCTTCGGCACCCATCGACTCCGCGATGCGGGGCCCCGCCGCGTCGAGTTCCGAGCCAAGGGAGGGGCGCTCGCGTTTTACGGCGTGTTCGTCGCGATGGGCCTGATGGCGCTGACCGTCTTTCCGGTGGCGGCGTTCAGCACCATGGGGATGGATTGGCGCGTCGCACCCTTCCTGATCATCCCCTTCCTGGTGGGCTCGGTCTTCATCGTCGTCGGCGGCGCGATGTGGTACCACGGCTCCGCGCCGATCGTCTTCGACAAGCAGCGCGGCGAGTACTGGAAGGGCCGCGTCGCCCCGGGCGAGGCCGCGAACCCGCAACAGATCAAGGTGCACATCGACCTGGTTCGCATCCACGCGCTCCAGCTGATCTCGGAGCACTGTCGCGGCAGCAAGTCCTCGTTCTACAGCTACGAGCTGAACCTCGTGCTGGACGACGCCACACGCATGAACGTGCTCGACCACGGCGACCGCGACGAGTTGCGCCACGACGCCGAAGCGTTGGCGAAGTTCTTGGGCAAGCCGCTCTGGGACGCGACGGGGTCCGCCACCGCCTGACCGCGGGGAATCCACATGCTGCGTGCGCTAGCGGAAAAGCTGCCGACGGTGAAGTCGCTGACCGTCCATCCCGTTGCGTACGATGCCTCGCACCTCGGTGACGAGCTCGCCACCCGGACCGACTGGGGACCCGCCAAAGGGGGAGGAGCGAGCTTCTGCACGCACCGGCTCGTCGACGCGGGGCCGCGCCGCGTGGAGTTCCGCGCCACGAAAGGGGCGCTCGCGTTCTTCGCCGCGTTCGCCCTGATGGGGTTGATGGCGCTTGTGATCTTCCCAGTAGCGGCATTCAACTCGATGGGTCTCCAGTGGCTGACCCTGGCCTTCCTGATCCTCCCGCTCGTGGTGGGCACGGTGTTCGTCGCGGTCGGCAGCGCGCTCTGGTACTACGTCGGCGCCCCGATCGTCTTCGACAAGCAGCGCGGCGAGTACTGGAAGAGCCGCGTTCCTCCCGAGGCTGCTGCGAACCGACACGCCATGAAGGACCGCGTCGCCCTGGATCGCATCCATGCGCTCCAGCTCATCTCCGAACTCTGCGAGGGAGACGACTCGACCTACACGAGCTACGAGCTCAACCTCGTGCTCGATGACGCCACCCGTTTGAACGTGGTCGACCACGGGAACCGCGAGGAGCTGAGGCGCGATGCCGAGGCGCTGGCGAAGTTCCTGGGACGACCGCTCTGGGACGCGACGGCGTAGGGCCGTCACACGCCGGGCGCGCTGAGCGGCTAAGTAGCGAGCTCGAGACCCAACGCTTCCAGGCGCTGGAAGTCGGCACGGTGGGCGGTCGCCAGGGCCGCTCCCGTCATCTTGGCCCTTGGGCGGCGTCGCGACCGAACAGCTCACACTCGTTTCCGCGCTTGGCCAGGCTCTTCAGGACTCCTGCGCTCCGAGGCTCGGGGTGCCGCATGTACTGCTCCGAGATGAGTTCGGCGCGCGAGACGCCACCCGCGCGCAGCGCACGCTCCAAGACGCGATCGTCCTGAGGGTCGAGGGCTCTCGGTGGTTTGGGAGTGCGTGCCATAGGTGCAATGTGTCGGGGTCGGTCCCGGGGTCAAGCCTCGGGCCGAACGTCACTCGACTTGCGATGGCGTAGCGGATAACACTGTCGGTCGCCATTGTGAGGTCATGATCCTCCGACGCACTTCCCACCCCGCCGCAGCCCTGATTGCGCCGGTCCTGCTTTGCGCCTGCGCATCCTCGGGCGCGGGAGCCCCGGGTGATGCGGTGTGCCGATCGGACCTCTTGCCCGCCGATCTCCCCCTCACGGAAGCAGTGCGAGACTCCGCGGGACTCGCGGGTGCCCTGACCGCGCTCTGGGAGCCCGGCGCGGGGCTCTCGGTGGCTCAACTCCACTACGACTCCGTGGGTGTCTTCGACACCACGACGGTCGTGTCCCGTGAACTCACAGGCCCGACGAAGGATCGGATCGCGGCGACACTCGCGGCGTCGGCAAGGCCGCAGGGGGCGCCGCGCGAGCTGGTTCATCTCGTGTTGGGGGATACCACGGGGCCGAACCCACGGAGGGTCGCCGCGCTGCGCATCTGCCGACCAACGATCACGAATGGCAGGGAGGTCCAGGCTCTGTTAGAGACAGAGGTGCTCGAACTCGCCGAAAGCGGCCAGCTGCCCTATCCCATGCTACCGGTCCTTTGGATGCTGATCGATGCTACTGGACGCGTGCAGGAGGTTCGGGTGGCCGGAAGCTCAGGCTTCGTGGCGGTCGACGAGGCGGCAGCCCGAATCATGTCCAACGCGACCTTCACTCCGGCCCGACTCGAAGAGATCCCGATGGACGCCTGGGTGCAGATCCCCGTTCGTCTCGAGATCATCGACCTCCCGCCCCAGCCCACTCGGTTCTGACCTACCGCCCGGCCGCCTCCCGTAGCCGATCCAGCGCCCCCGCCGGGCTCTCCACTGGTGCGTTTGGCCGGCCTGTCCAAGCACTTCGTCACCAAGGTGCCGTGGCGCAAATCCGAGCGCAGCTTCCTGCGCACCTTCACCCGCAAGACGGCGCTCCTGCGCGCCGTCG
>JBEBGN010000258.1:0-2986 GCA_040081395.1 Longimicrobiales bacterium | reverse complement strand
CACGTCCCGCTCGCGCACGTCGGCTCCCCCCTCGACACGGCCATAGGCGCGGAAGCCGAGGTGGAGGTCGGACAGGTGCGCGACGATCACGGCGGTGGCAGGGGCGGGTCGGCGGCGGGCACGGGGGCAGGGGCAGGGGCAAGCACCTCACCCACCACGGAGCCGTAGATCATGCCCCCGCCCGAGAGCAGCATGAGACATCCCACCAGCAGCGAAGCCGGAATCGGCGCGCGCGGCAACAGTAGGCCGGTCGCAACGAACCCCAACCCTGCTCCGAGCGCCGCCGCCGCTCCGGGTGGCGGAAGCCGGCCCGACACGTCGCAGGCCGCCACTACGCCCATGCCGCCGAGCAGGGTGCCACACGCGAAGAGCGGTAGACCCGCCAGCAGCGCCAACCCGAGCCCTTGTCCGATCCGCCCCTGGCCGACGACTTCGACCATGCTCCAGAGCGTGCCGAACACCGCCGCCAGCAGAAAAGCAGCCAGACAGAACAACCACCGACGCCTGAGGCGATCGACGAGCCCAGGCCCGACAGGAGGTGCCGCATGCAGCCCGGCCGCCAGGGCGACACCCTCGGCCGCGAGGATGGTGGTGAGGGACCGCATGAACCCCGGACTCGCATACAGGAGGATGCCGACCGCGACCTCCGCCGAGATCGCCGCGGCGGCCCCGACCATGAGGGCAGCCGTCCACGCGCCGCGTGGAAGTCGGGTCGTCATGCCCCGACGGAAGTCAACGTGCCGCGGTGGAACAGGAGGGCGGGAGTATCGGTCGATCCGCACGCGCGGGCGCGTCCGAGGATGACGGTATGATCGCCAGCCTGCACCACGTTCTCGATGGAGCAGTCGATCCATGCGGTCGCTCCCTCGAGGATGGGATTCCCCGATGGAGCCTGCCACCAAGCAACGCCCTCGAAGCGACCCTCGGAAGGCTGTCGGGAGAACCTCCGGGCGAGCTCCGCCTGGGCCTCCGAGAGCATGCTGACGGCGAAGGTACCGGCGGCGAGCAACAAGTCGTGTGACGCGCTGGCGCGTCCGATACAGATGAGCACCAAGGGCGGCTCCAGCGACACCGAGGTGAACGCGTTCACCGTGAGCCCCAAGGGCGCTCCAGCGGCGTCGCGGGTGGCCACGACCGTCACCCCGGTCGGATACGATGCCATTACCGACCGGAGCGAGGCTCCGCTCGTAACCTCTGGCTGGGGCTGACCCTCGGCTTCTCGGCGAACCACCCGGTCGTCCTCCGTTCGCAGTGGCGTCCGGAGCGTCCCAGGGACGCCCGCGGGGCTTCGGCTTGCCCGCCGAAGGGTCCGCGCTAGCTTGTCGAGCCCGGCCCCGGGGAGGGGCCCGCACCGATCCAACGGCTTGATGCGACGGCACTTACTAGCGACGGCGGTCATCTTAACCGTGGCTCCTGGCTGCGACAACGTGGCTTGGGGCGGGGTCGAGGTGCGTTGGGAGCCCCCGGCTGCGGCCGCTCCGGGCACCCCCGCCGACGTCCCGGTCGCCGAACCAACCGAGGAGCTTCCACCCCCCGAGGTCGCGCGCCCGCTCTTGCTCGCCGGCTCGCACGAGGGCGCGCGCGCGACGCTGGTGGTCGTCGGCGAGATCCGACCCGAGGGCGTCGCTCCTGCCACTGCCACCTCCTCCGCGGCGCTCGCCGAGGGCTCCGAGTGGATCCTCTTCGCCGAGGGTGTCCGCATCGGCCGCCTGACGGCCGACCAGACCGGGGTCGCCAGCGAGTTCTGCCCCGGAACGGCCACTCTCTCCGGAACCCTCGAGTTGGTCCCTGGGGTGAGCGCCGTCGAGCGCCTGCTCGCACTGCCGGCGGCCGAGGGGCGGGGAGCCCCCTACGGCGAGCTCCGCCCGCTCACGCACGACTACGATCAGCGGGTCGCTTCGCTCACGTTCGCCCAGGAGGCGATCCCGCGGCTAGGTGCGCCTTGGCCGGAGGGGGGCGTGCTTCCCACGCGCCAGGATATCCAGGTGTTCCGCCCGATGGGCACGGACCAGCCGACGCTCGCGGCGACGTACCTCGTCCGTGATCAGTTGACGATCGGACCCGCAGCGTCCGGAGCCTACGCGCTCTTCATTCTATCGTCTCCCAGAGCCGGCGAGTATCGCGAGACGTTCGAGTGGTACCACTCGGCGGACTCCGGCGGCAAACGAGCGCCGCGCTACTTCAGCCACCTCGATTGGGATGGAGATGGAGCGGGCGAGATCGTGCTGGACGTCTTCGGCTCCGACCGGAGATGGCATGCCGTGCTCGAGCCCCGTGAGAACGGCTGGACGCGGACGTTCGAGAGCTCCTGCGCGACCGCCGGTTCAGCGGCTCGCTGATGCCGCAGCGGTGGGCGCGCCTGTCGGCCGCCGCAAGCTTCGTCCTGCTGGCGTGCGCCTGCGCGCCCGCCGACTCCCCTGATCGCGCGGGGGGCGCGGGGCCTACTACCGAAGCGATCCGGCTGCTCGACGCCACGGGCGGCGAGCTCGTTCTCCCCGCACCCGCGCGCCGCGTCGTCTCCCTCGTGCCCTCGGCTACCGAAACCCTCCGTGCCATGGGGAGAGACGGTGTGCTCGTGGGCCGGACGGACTACGACAGGCAAACATGGGCCGTCGCGCTGCCCTCGGTCGGCGGGGGGCTCGAGCCCAACCTCGAAGCGATCGTCGCGCTCGCGCCCGACCTGGTGATCCGCTTCGCGGGGGAGCAGGACGCACGCACTCCTGCTCGCCTCGCGTCACTTGGGATTCCGGTGCTGGCCGTCCGTCCCGATCGCATCGAGGACATCTTCCGTACCATCGAGTTGCTCGGCGACGCCATCGGTGCCAGGCCCGCTGCCGACTCGCTCGCGACGAGCATCCGGGACGGCTTGCGAGAGGCCGGCGATAGGGCGCGACCGCTGCCGAGAGTCCGCGTGGCCTACGCGCTAGGAGGCACACCACCCTGGGTAGCGGGGCCGGGCACCTACATCGACGAGGTCGTCTCGCTG
>JBEBGN010000257.1:0-2992 GCA_040081395.1 Longimicrobiales bacterium | reverse complement strand
GAGCACGAGCGGCCACAGACCCGGACCGATCGGCATCAAGTAGCGGATCTGACCGACCCACCACCGCTCCTCGGCGCGTCGCCAGTCCTCGGGCGAGCGTGCCACATCATGATCCCGAGGCGCCACGTTGTCGCGCACGAAGCGCAGGAAGCGCGCACCCGCGTCGAGCTTCTCGCGCTGGTTGCGGCGTTTGGCGTCGGTGATGTTCACGCCGCTGGCACGCCAGCGCACGAGTCCCCGGCGAAGCGTGCGGATCCCTCCGCCCCCCGAGAAGGAATACCAGGCGACATCGTCTGAGCACCACGCCACCGGGAAGTCGGGGAAGCCCCCGGCGCGGTCGAACGCTGCCCGCCGGAAGACGTACTCCACGACGTAGCTGTTCCGCTCACCACGCAGACGGGAATAGATGAAGTCGGTGCCGGTCTCCACCTCCGGGTGGGCCGGGTTGACCTCGAGGGTCCCTCCACGTCGGTCGATCACCTCGGTGTCGAAACGGAGGACTTCGGTGGTCTTGCCCGTGGCGATCTCGTCGAGCACCGCGGCTACGCAGTCGGGTCCCATCACGTCGTCGTCGGAGAAGAGCCAAACCCACGGCTCGTTCGACAGCGCGACACAGCGGTTCCAGTGGGCCGTCAGCGATCGGCCCCCCAGGTTCTCCTCGAACCGGTGATACACCAGGTCGAGACCCGACGCGGCGGCCTCCGCGCATACGCCCGCGATCTCCGGTGGGCCGGCGTCGTCACCGACGTAGACGCGGAAGCGCCGGTCGGTTTGGTCTGCCACCGAAGCGAGGGCGGCACGGAAGAAGTCCGGCTTGTACGCCGGTATCACGATGGCGAGGACATGCATGGTGGGGAGACGCTATACTCTTTTCATGACCCCGCCGGCAAGTCCTTCTAGAGCCACGCCCTACGGCGTACTGCGCCACTATTGGCGCGTGGCCGGGGTCCGGCCCTGGCAGATCATCCTGCCGACCCTGCTGGTGTTGATCGCGGGGCTCTTCGAAGCGGCGTCGTTTTCGCTCCTGCTCCCGCTCACGAGCGCGGTCGCCGACAACTCCTTCGACTTTCTGGACGGCTCACGCCCCTTCGGCTGGATCCTCGGGCTGGTGCCCGAGTCGCTCGTCGACTCGCCTTCGCGGGACGCCTTCTTGGTCGTCGTGACGGTGGCGCTCATCGTGACGGGGCGCATCGGCAAGTTGGTGCTGGAGTACTTCAGGAAGCTCTACGTCGTGGCGCGTACGGAACGCTACCGCGTCGCGGTCGGCGAGGAGACCTTCGGTCGCGTGCTCCAGTTCGGCCGGCAGTACTTCGAGGGTCACTCACTCGGTAAGATCGACGCCGAGATCGGCTGGTCCAGCTCAGTCATCGGCTTGCTGACGGCTGCAGAAGAGGTCTTCCGCTACGTGATCGGTCTGGTGACCAAGGCGTTCGTGATGATCGCGATCTCCCTGCCGCTCTCGATCGCGTTCATCGTCACGCTCCCGTTCGTGCAGTGGTTCATGACCGCGATCAACACGCGCGTGCGGCGCATCTCGGCCCAGGGCGTCGAGGTCGACCGGCGCGTGCGCTCGAGCATCTTGGACATCCTCGGTTCGATTCCCCTGGTGAAGGCCTACTCTCAGGAGAAGGTGGCGGCGGACGCGTACGTGGGTGTGCTGCGGGAGGCGGAGGACGTCGCCGTCCGACGCGACCGCATCATCAGCTTGCGCTACCCCGTGGAGGAGATGGCCGTCCTCCTCGTCATGGTGCTCGTCCAGGGCGCGGTCATCTATGTCGCGGGCGATTTCCGGCCCGGCGACCTGGCCGCATTCGGCGCGTTCCTGCTGATCCTCCAGCAGTCGCTCCCCGACTACAAGCACATGAGCATGTTTTCGGTGAAGCTGGCCGAGGAGTGGCCGCGGCTGGAGGCGGTTGCGGGGCTGTTCACCGACGAGGGCAAGTTCATGGTGCCGTCCGGCCCACGCACGTTCACGAAGCTCGAGCGTGAGGTGAGCGTACGCGGGCTCTCGTTCCAATATCAGCCTGGCGTGGATACGCTCGTCGATATTCACACCTCCCTCGCCGCCGGTAAGGTGACGGCCGTGGTCGGGCGCACGGGGGCCGGCAAGACGACCTTCGTCGACCTCATTGCGCGCTTCTATGACTGCGAGCCCGGGCGCATCCTGCTCGACGGCGTGGATATCCGCGAGTACTCGTTGGCGTCACTGCACTCGAGGATGGCGATCGTGAGCCAGGAGGTTTGGCTGCTCAATCGCACGTTGCGTGACAACCTGACGTTCGGGCTGGCCCGCAAGGCCAGCGACGAGGAGTTGGGCGCGGCGCTGCGGGACGTGGATCTCGATGAGTTCGTCGCGGGCCTGCGCGAAGGGCTCGATACGGAGATCGGCGATCGGGGCGTCAGGTTGTCCGGTGGCCAGCGCCAGCGCGTCGCGCTCGCCCGCGCGCTCCTGCGCGACCCCGACATTTTGATTCTGGATGAGGCGACCTCGGCGCTCGACAGCTTGGTGGAGCAGCGCGTGGCACGCGCGATCCAGCAGCGGGCCAAGGGGCGCACGCTCATCGTGATCGCGCACCGACTCTCCACCATTCGCGACGCGGACCTCATCCTCGTCCTGCACGAAGGACGCGTCATAGAGCAGGGGAACTGGGATGAGCTGCTCCGCATGGAAGGCGCGTTCTATCGCCTGCACCAGGCTCAGTACGGGAAGGACACACCGGTCAGCGCGTAGGCACGCACCCGCCGTCGATCTAGCGACCTAGCAGGCGCTCGAGCCTCTTCGATTCCTCGCGCCACGGCGCAGCCGCATCGCCGGGCAGGCCGGCCGCTCGGCGCCGCGCCGTGGTACCGGCAACCACCGCGTCGAGCTGATGTGCCTCCAGCGGCCAGAGCATATGGAGGAGTGGCTTGGTCGGCTGAGCCACATCGAGTACCGCGATCTCTCCCGGCCAGTACATGGCGTCGGGCTTGGGCAGCGTCCCGAGCCCACGTC
>JBEBGN010000256.1:0-2998 GCA_040081395.1 Longimicrobiales bacterium | reverse complement strand
GGAGCGGTCGCGCTCTTTCCTGTGGCTCTGGAGGCGTGTGCCTCGGCGGGACGCCCAGGGGGCGTGGAGACGCCGAGCATGGTGTCGTACACAGGGACGGGGGGGCGGGGCGCGATGACGCTCACGGCCGAAGCCGGGGTCGGGGAGACCACGTTGGCAGAGAGCCCGACCGCGGTCTGGGCCGTTCTCCCTGCAGTGTTTCGGGTACTAGGTGTCGAAGCCACGGTAACGGACCGAGCCAGCGGCCAAATGGGCAACCCCGGGTTCCGTCCTCGACGTATCGAGAATCGCCGGCTTTCGCTCTTCCTCGACTGTGGGAGCGGGCTCACTGGGGACTACGCCGATGTGTATCAGGTGGACATGATGCTACGCGTCGAGGTCGTCTCGACCTCGCCCGAGTCCACCACGGTCCGCACCACGGTGGACGCGTACGCGCAGGATCGGAATACGAGTGGAAACCCCATCCACTGCCGGTCTCGAGGCAGCCTCGAGCGACGCGTGGGTGAGCTGGTCGCAGCGAGGCTCGCGGCGTAGCCGCGAGGAATCCGTGGCCAACGCATCCATGTTCAGGGGCCGGCCGGCGCTGCTGCTGGCCCTGACCTTCTGCTTGGGTTGCGCCCCACGTCCTTCGGCGCCCCCCGGGGCCCGACCGAATTTGGCTTCGGTGATCCTCCAGACGCCGGACGACACGCGACAGGTGAACTTCCGGAACGAGTCTTCGGTGGGTCAGCGGACCGTGGCGGCCACCGTCGCGCAAGCGTGGGGGGTGCTACCCGCGGTCCTCGCGCAGCTCGAGATCGAGGTGGCGAGCATCGACCCTGGGGAGGCGGTCATGGGGAACCCCGGGTACCGCGCCCGCCGCATCGAAGGTGAGCGCATGTCGCGCTATCTCGATTGCGGTCGTTCGTTCGGGCGAGAGTACGCAGACCACTACGCCGTGACGCTCGCGGTTCAGGTGCAACTCGTGCCTTCGGCCGATGGCGGCACCATCGTGCGGACGTTCTTGGACGCATATGCGAGGGACCAAGCCACGAGCGGAAGCTCGGTGCACTGCATTACCCGCGGGTCGCTCGAGCGTCGGGTCGGTGAATTGGTGGCCGAGAGGCTCGCATCCTAGTTCCGCTGCTCGCGCAGTCGACCTCCTCAGCTGCCTCGGTGCCCGCGATCGGGGGACTTCGAGTGGAGTTCCTGCTCTTCGGCCTAACCCTCGTGGGGGTCGCGATCTTCCATCGCGTGGCCATGCAGGTCGCGGTGGGCGGGCTGGCGGCGATCCTCGCGTTCAAGCTGGGATTCGACCCGTCGTTCCACGCCGTCCAGCACATGGTCGGCTCGGCCGAGCACGAAGGCGAATGGCGCATCCTCGCGAACCTCTTGGGGCTGCTGCTCGGGTTCGCGCTTCTCGCCAAGCACTTCGAAGAGTCCAAGATTCCGCTCGTGCTCCCCCGCTACCTGCCCGACGACTGGAAGGGCGGCTTCGTGCTCCTGGCCATGGTGTTCGTGATCTCGTCCTTTCTCGACAACATCGCGGCGGCCATGATCGGTGGGGCGATGGCCCTGGTCGTGTACGGCGGCCGGGTTCACATCGGCTTCCTGGCGGCGGTCGTGGCCGCGGCCAATGGGGGGGGCTCGGGTAGCGTGGTCGGCGATACCACGACCACCATGATGTGGATCGAAGGCGTGCCCGCCACATCGGTCCTCCACGCCTACGCCGCTGCCGTGCCCGCATTCCTGATCTTCGGGGTCGTCGCGGCGTTCCAGCAGCATCGTTTCCAGCCGATCGTCGCAGATGCAGGGGCCGACGTGCACATCGAATGGCGACGCGTCCTGGTCGTGGGCATGATCCTGGCGGGGACGATCGCCACGAACGTGCTGCTCGACTTTCCCGCCGTCGGCGTGTGGATCGCGATCCTGATCGGGGCGTCCTTCACGTCTACGCCCTGGAAGGAGCTACGCCCTGCGTTCAAGGGGTCCGTGTTCCTTCTCTCCCTCGTTCTCTGCGCCTCGATGATGCCGGTCGACGAGCTCCCGGCGGCCTCGTGGTCGAGCTCGCTCGTACTCGGATTCGTGTCCGCGGTGTTCGACAACATTCCCCTCACGAAGCTGGCGCTCGAGCAGGGCGGCTACGATTGGGGCGTACTCGCCTACGCGGTGGGCTTCGGAGGGTCGATGGTTTGGTTCGGGTCCTCCGCCGGGGTCGCGATCTCCAACCTGTATCCGCAGGCGAAGAACACGGGTGCCTATCTGCGCCACGGATGGCACATCCCGCTCGCGTACGTCATCGGCTTCGCCGTGTTGATGGCGACCTTCGGCTGGAGGCCGTTGGTATGAGCGTGAGGGTGCGCGGCGCGTGCCCGCACGACTGTCCCGACACCTGCGCCATGATCACGACCGTGGAGAACGGCCGGGCGGTGAAGGTCGAAGGGGACGTCGACCATCCGGTCACGCAGGGGTTCCTGTGCGCGAAGGTGAACCGCTACCTCGAGCGGACCTATCACCGCGATCGCCTCCAGTACCCCCTCCGCCGCGTGGGCGCGAAGGGAGCCGGCCGCTTCGAGCGCGTGTCGTGGGACGAGGCGCTCGGGGATATCGCGCACAGGTTGCGCGCCGTCATTCACGCGCACGGTGCGGAAGCCATCCTGCCCTATTCGTACGCGGGCACGATGGGATACCTCCAGGGCGAATCGATGGACCGGCGCTTCTTCCACACGGTGGGCGCGTCCAAGCTCGACCGCACCATCTGCTCGACGGCCGGTGGTGTGGGTATGCGCATGACCGTGGGTGGCAATATCGGCGCCGACATCGAGTCGGTGCCCGACTGCGACCTGGTGATGCTCTGGGGCACGAACACCCTCACGTCGAACCCGCACTTCTGGCCCTTCGTGCTACGCGCGCGCGAGAACGGCGCCCGCATCGTGTGCATCGACCCGATCCGCACGCGCACGGCCCAACAGTGCGACGAGTGGATCCCGATCCGGCCGAGTACCGACGCCGCGCTCGC
>JBEBGN010000100.1:0-11253 GCA_040081395.1 Longimicrobiales bacterium | reverse complement strand
GGTCAGCCCCGTCGTTCCCCCTCCCCCTGTCGGCACCTTCGGTTGGACAGGTCGCACAACCACACGGCGAGATGACCGAACACAGGTACAGAATCCTCGTCGCCGATGACGACGAGATGATCCGGGAACTCCACGCCGAGTTCGTGCGTGGCTTCGGCTACGACGTCGAGTTGGCGGCCGACGGTATCGAGGCGATCGCCAAGGTCGGACTGGGCGTAGACCTCGTGCTCACCGACGGGCACATGCCGAACATGGATGGCTTCGACGTGGCGCGGCGGATCCGCCAGACCAAGCGGTCGGACGAGCTTCCCATCGTGATGGTCACGAGCCTGGAGGCGCGCCAAGATCGGATGCGCGCGTACGAGGCCGGCATCAACGACTTCATCAACAAGCCCGTCGATCACACCGAGCTGCGACTGCGTCTGAAGTGGTTGCTCGAGCTGAAGACGGCACAGGATCAGCTCCGCGATCACAAGCGCACCCTGGAAGACACGGTGCAGCGCCGGACCACCGACCTCCGCCACGCCCTCGAGGAGGTTACCCGCGCACAGAGGATGGTGCAGGAGGGCCACCTCGACACGATTCGCCGGCTCACGGTCGCTGCCGAGTACAAGGATCACGACACGGCCGGCCACATCGAGCGCATCGGGCGCTACTCGCAGGTGGTCGGGCAAGCGATGCATCTCTCGCCCGGGATGGTGGATCTGCTGTTGCATGCGGCCCCCATGCACGACGTCGGGAAGCTCGGTATTCCCGACAACATCCTGCTGAAGGCGGGCCCGTTGACCCCCGAGGAACGTCGGGTGATGAACACCCACACGACCATCGGCGCGCAGATCCTGGCCGGGTCGACCTCACCCGTCATCCAGATGGGTGAACGCGTTGCGCTCGCGCATCACGAGAAGTGGGATGGAACCGGATATCCGAACGGGCTCGCGCGCGATGAGATCCCCATCGAGGCACGTATCTGCGCCGTCGTCGACTTCTTCGACGCGTTGGCCATGGATCGGCCGTACCGCAAGGCGGTGCCGCACGACGAAGTCGTGAAGATGATCCTCGCCCAGATCGGCGCCCACTTCGATCCCGCCGTCGTCGAGATTTTCGTGGATGTACGCCCGGAGATCGAAGACATCCACACCGAGTACTTCAGATGATCGGTCCGCGCGGCGGCGCCCGCACCATCACGGTGACGAGGCGGCGCGGCGCGGAGGCAACGCGCGCGCGCGACGCGCTCGCGGTCGAGGAACCCCTCGAGATCCGGGTCGCCTGGAAGGGGACCGACGGGTCCACCGAGGTCGAGCCACTCGCGATCACCATGCGTACGCCCGGCGACGATTTCGATCTGGTCGCGGGTTTCCTCCTCGCCGAAGGAGTGATCGACGAGATGGGGCACCTCTCGGAGATGACCTACTGCCGCGGGGGAGCGTCGCAGGAGTACAACGTGGTCGAGGCGCGTCTGTCGGCAGGTCGCGTACCGGACCTCGACCGCCTGAAGCGCAACTTCTACACGACCTCGAGCTGCGGCGTCTGCGGCAAGACTTCGCTGGAGGCCGTGGAAGCACGCGGTTGCGGAGTTCTCCCGGAAGGATTCCAGGTCGACGCGGAGATCCTCCCCACGTTGCCCGATCGCCTGCGCGAGGCCCAGGCCGTGTTCGCCCGCACAGGTGGGCTGCACGCTGCCGGCCTCTTCGACAGGGTGGGGCTGCCGGGGCATGTTCGGGAGGATGTCGGACGACACAATGCCGTGGACAAGGTGCTGGGCCGGGCGTTCCTGGATCGTGCGCTTCCTGCGTCCGAGCGCATTCTCGTGGTGAGTGGTCGCGCCTCGTTCGAGCTCGTTCAGAAGGCCGTCGTGGCCCGGGTACCTGTGCTCGTGGCGGTCGGGGCTCCCTCCACGCTCGCCGTCGACCTCGCTTCTCGGTTCGGTCAGACCCTGGTGGGCTTCGCGCGCAACGGCGGCTGCAACGTCTATTGCGGCGACGAGCGCGTAACCTGAGAGGGTAATCGTGGCGATGCTGGGTGCGGTGCTCGCAGGAGGTGAGAGTCGGCGCTTCGGGTCGGACAAGGCAGCCGCACTCCTCGACGGGAGGACCCTGGTCGATCGCGCGGCGGAGACCCTGGCGCGCGTCTTCGCCGAAGTGATCGTGGTGTCGTCGCGCGCACCCGTCTCCTCGATCTGGCCGCACGTTCCTGACCGCCGCGCGGGGAAGGGACCCCTCGCCGGCATCGAAGCGGCGTTGGGCTTCGCCTCCGACCACGGCTACGAAGGGGCATTCGTCCTCGCCTGTGATCTGCCGCTCGTGGAGGTCGGGACGGTGCGGTCGGTGCTGGACACGCTCGGCGACCGGTTGGCCGCGGCGCCGGCGCGAGACGCCGATCGGGGGTGGGAGCCGCTGTGTGCTGCCTACCGCATCGAGTGCCTGCCGATGGTATCGGCCGCGCTGGACCGTGGAGAGCTTGCGGCCCATGCGGTGCTCGATGCCGTGGATGCGGTCCGCGCACCGGCCCATGCCCGCGCTCTGCTGAACGTGAACACCCCCACGGACCGTGCGCGCGCCTCGGCTGTACTAGAGGACGGAGCCGGGTAGCGTCGCGGACGGGTTGCCCAACCGCGGAGGTCCGGCGCATGTTTGCACTCTCCCTCTTCACCTCCGATATCCGACCGATGAGCGCAATCTCGAGAACCTTCAGTTTCGTCGCCGCGTTGGGCCTGGCCGCGTGCTCCTCCGGGAGCCCTGCTGCCGCTCCGGCGCCCGCGCCTGCACCGGCGCCAGCACCCGCCGCTGCCGCACCCGCTGCAGCCCCGGCACCCACGGCCGCCGCAGCAGGCGCGCTCGCGGGCATCTTTTCGACGGCCCAGGCGAACCGAGGACGGGACCAGTTCCGCTCCATGTGCGCGGAGTGCCATACGTCGGCGGAGTTCGGCGATCCGGCATTCAAGGCGAAGTGGGCGCGTCGCTCCGTGGGTGACCTCTACGAGTTCATCCATACGAGCATGCCCGACAGTGCTCCGGGGATCCTCACCGAGCAGCAGGCGGTCGACCTCGTCGCCTACATCCTGCAGCTGAACGGCATCACCCCAGGCAGTGCCCAGCTGCCTCCCGATGCGGCTCGCCTCGGCGCCATCAGTCTCGCTGGGCTTCGCAGCTAGTCTCGGAGCCCCGCCCTGCAAGGGGCGCCGGCCCCGGTCGCGCGAAGCGGCCGGGGCCGGTGTCGTCTAGGGGGGGCGCACCGGCCCACCGGTAGCATCGCACCAGCATGAACGAAGAGGTGAGTCGGCCGGGGCGGGGGTTGTGGGCGCTGTGGTTCGTCATCGCCGCGCTGATCGCACTGGTGGCGGTTCCGGCCTACCTGGGGCAGCGGGTCTCCGAGGTCCAGACGCGGATCACGGATGTGCTCGAGGTGGCGGGGAGCCTCAGCTCGCGCATGACGCTCCTCAAGGCGCAGCAAATGGCTCGCTTCGAGACCTTCGCCCTCACGGGCGACAGCTCGCACCGGGCCCCCTACGCCGCCGGCGTGGCCGAGGAAGACTCGCTCTTCGCCCACTTGAGCGCGCTGGCTCAGGACCTGGACTTCGACGTTCGCGAGCGGCTCGCGAGGCTGCGGCTGGAGTCAGCGAGCTGGCACCTCGAGAACCAACGGGCCTTCGCGACCGAGGGTCTTGGCGCCGCCTTGGAGACGAGTCGCCGGCGATACCAGGAGCTCCAGAGGGCCACGCTCTCGCTCGATCGTGCGATCCAAGGAGAGGTTGCCGAGGGAAGGCTGGCCATGGAGGCCGCGCGAGACTTGCAGGCCCGCCTGACCTTCGGCCTCGGGGTGCTGGCGCTCGGAGCGACGATGGTCGTTGCTCGCGTCGGGTTCCGTCTGAAGGATCTCGGCGAGGAGGCCGAGAGCGGGCGAAGCGAGGCGCTGCTCGCGCGGAAGGAGATCAACGCGGTTCTGGCAGCCACGGAGGACGGCGTGCTCGGGATCGACCTGGACGGACGCTGCACCTCGCTCAACCGTGCTGGCGTCGAGCTGCTCGGCTACACCGAGCGGGAGATCTTGGGGCGCAATGTGCACGACATGCTCTTCCATAGCGCCCCGGATGGGACGCCGTGCCCTCGCCAGGAATCGCCCGTCCTCACGGCGCTCGCCGAAGGCCGGGCCCTCGACGCGACGGAAGGCGCGGTGATCTGCAACAAGTCGGGCGTATTTCCTGCGCGTTGGTCGCTGAGGCCGCTGGTCGACGGCGCCGAGCTGCGCGGGGCGGTCTTGACGTTCACGGACATGACGGCGATCCGAGCGCACGAGGCGGCGCTGCGCCGTGCCATCGAGCAAAGAGAGGAGGTCGTGTCGATCGTTTCGCATGACCTCAGGAATCCGCTCGGGGTCGTTCTCGCCGCATCCGATCTGCTGCTCGACCTCCCGCTCGACGACGGCGAGCGGCGGCGTCAGGCCGAGATCATCCAGCGCTCGGGCCGGCGCATGCAGGATCTCATCGAGGACCTCTTGGATGTGGCGCGCATCGAGGCGGGTGCGCTCGTCGTGCGCCCCTCCCTCGAGGAGCTGGGGCCGATCGTGGAGGAGGCGCGCGCCCTGTTCCTGGATCAGGCCCACCGCAAAGGGATCACGCTCGGCCTCGATCTATCGAGTCCGGTTGCCCGCGCGCGCGTGGACCGCGATCGCCTGCTCCAAGCGCTTGCGAACCTGCTCGACAACGCGCTTCGCCTCACACCGGAGGGTGGCTCCGTCGTGCTCGGGCTCCGCGAAGAGGGGGACTGGGTGAAGCTCACGGTATCAGACACCGGACCGGGGATCGACGACGACATGAAGGAGCGCCTCTTCGAGCGCTTCTCCCAGGCCAAGGAGACGCGGGGCGGGGGCGCGGGCCTCGGACTCGCGATCGTGAAGGGGGTCGCCGAAGCTCACGGCGGCGACGTAGTGGTGCGTTCTCAGCCGAGCCTCGGGGCGACCTTCGAGATCAGCCTGCCGCGCGGTTGATCATTCGGCAGGCACGCGGTGCTCGGCGGCCAACTGCTGATAGGATGCGAGCTCACGCGCCTCTCGCTCCTCGCTCCAGCCGAGTAGCTTGCCCATGACGGCCGCAGCTTCCGGGGCCGCGACGAGTCCGAAATCGGGTGAAAAGAGGAGGAGCGCAGCACGCCGGTCCATGAAGTCGATCAGCGTGTTGGCCATCTCGGTATCCACCGCGAGCTTCGCCTCGCCGCGCACCGCGGGCACGCCCGGACCGAGCGGTGCCAGCCATGCGGGGTCGGCGGCACCGAGCGCGAGCAGCGCGTCGAGCTGGCGGCCGTACAGCCAGCAGAGCCGATCGACGGTGGCCTGAGGCACGCCGGCGCCGCGCAGCCGCTGCGCGCGCTCGCTTGCGAACACCGCCGCGTCCTCCGACGGAGCGCCCGGGAGGGGCACGTCAGCGGTGCGCTCGACGTCGTTCGGTGGCGGCCCGAGCTCCTCACGGAGCGCGTCGACCACGCGACCGGCCATGCGACGGTAGGTCGTGAGCTTACCTCCGGCGATGGTGACCAGCCCCGGCGACGAGCGCCATACCTCGTCCTCGCGAGAAGTATCGCGCGTCGACTTGCCTTCCTCAGCGATCAGGGGGCGGATGCCTGCCCAGGTGGCGAGCACGTCGTCCACCGTCAGCTGGGCCTCGGGGAAGGAGTCCTGCGCCATGGCCAATACGTCGAGCACCTCGGCGCGCGTCGCGCGGGGGGCGTCGAGCGACCCGGTGAATTCCTCGTCGCTGGTGCCGACGTAGACGTAGTCGAGCCGCCTCATGGCGAGGCCTCTGCGGCCGTTCGACGCCTTGAGGAAGGTTGCGCCGCGGATAGGGAGCCGGTCGGCAGAGAGCAGGATGTGGATTCCCTTGCTGGGTCGGAGCTGCTTGGGCACGGGTAGCCTCGACTCTTCGAGCACGACCTGCGCCCACGGCCCACCCGCATTCACCACCGCGCGCGCCTGCACTTCGTAGGCCGTTCCGTCGAGCACGTCGCGCACGCGCGCCCCGTGCACGCGCCCCGATCCGTCGACGAAGAGGGACTCCGCGCGTGCGCGATTGGCGACCAGCGCCCCTTGTTCGGCCGCCGACAGTGCGTTCTCGAGCGTGAGCCGAGCGTCGTCCGTGATGTACTCCGGATACAAGACCGCGCCTCGGAGCGGATCGCGCAGCCCGGGAACGTACTCGCGTACCTGATCGGGCTCGAGCGTGGTGTGCTTTTCGCCACCCTCCGCGCTCGCGAGCCAATCGAACACCGCCAGGCCCGCCCGGATCTTCATGAGCGAGTCGGGCTCGAATACGGGATAGAGGAAGTCGAGGCGATGCACGAGGTGCGGTGCAATGGCCTGCACGATCCGGCGCTCGCGTGCCGACTCGCGCACGAGCAAGAAGTGCCCGTATTCGAGGTATCGCACGCCGCCGTGCACGATCTTCGAGGAACGGCTGGACGTTCCGAAGCCGAAGTCCTCCTTCTCGACCACCGCCACGCGCCAGCCGCGCAGCGACGCGTCACGCGCGATGCCGGTGCCGGTAATGCCGCCGCCGATGACGAGCACGTCGAGCGGCTTGGTCGCCATCGCTCGAAGTGCATTCGTCCGGCCGGCCGCGGAAAACGGATGCGGGGCGACGGGCGCGCTCAAAGGGACGCCTTCCAAGTCATGAGATCTCCGACTCGATTGGTGGTGATCCGCGGCACGCCCAGCGCGAGCAGGCGGGAGGCCTCGGCGGGGTCGTCGACCGTCCATGCTGCCAGCCCGACGTCCCTGTGCCGCGCTTCGTCGCAGAGGGCGGGGTCGTCCATCAGGATCGACGCCCTGAAGTCGACGAGGGCGCGGGGGTCCCCCGCTGCGCGGGCGATGCCGTCCCGTGCCCTCGATTCCTTCTCGACGATGTAGCCCACCCCCACCTCTGCATTCAGCGAACGCATCGCTTCCAGCGCGGTCCAGTCCATGGAGATGAACACGGTCTGCTCTACGAGCCCGAGCTGGATCACGGCCTCCAGCATGCGGGCGAGACCGCGTGCGCCACCGGTACCTTTGATCTCTGGATAGACGCGGACAATGCGTCCGCGCGTATGCGTGAGCACTGCGAGCAGCGTAGGGATCGGTTCCCCAGCGAAGTCCGCACCGTACCAGCCGCCCGCATCGAGGACTCCCAGTTCGGCCAGCGTTCTGTCACGCAGCCGCCCCTTGCCGTTGCTGGTCCGCTCGAGCGTGTCGTCATGGAAGAGGACCGGCACCCCGTCCGCAGTGACGTGGAGATCGAACTCGACGGCGTCGGCTCCAGCGTTCAGCGCGGCGTCGATCGCCGCCAGCGTGTTCTCGGGCGCTCGCGCACTGTAGCCGCGGTGGGCGATGATCTCGACACTCGCGTCGAACGGGAAGCGGCGCCAAGACGCCCCTGCGGGGCTCGGGCTCAACGGTCGCGCGCGGGGGCTGCCTTGCTCTGCGCGGTGAGCTGGCGGTCGAACTCCTGGGTGTCCGCGACCTGTTTGAGGGCCGCCTGGAGCGTCTCGATCTGCTGCTCCTGGAGCTCGACGCGGCGCTCCAGGATGCGCAGGGACTCGTCGGAGGAGCGGCTCTCGAAGACGCGCCCGAGCGCCTCGACAACCGGTTTGAGCGCGAACCTTGCGGTCAGGCCGATCACCGGCACCAGGACGACCGAGATGCCGAGAATGGCGGAAACGAGCGCGACCAGATCGACGGGGAGGACTTCCATGGGAGCACCTCGGGCTCGGGTGGGGAGGTGGAGCGTCGCTCAGCGGTGCGACAGCGGGATGGCGAGCGCGGTTCGCTCCCAGGAGTAGAGCAAGAACCCATCGTTCGTCCCCCGCGCCGCGAACGTGAATGTGAGCCGGTCCACCGGGGAAGGGAGCAGAGAAGGGGTGAGCGCGAAGCTGCCGATATCCGCGGCGCGGACCTCGGCGTCGATCGGCAGGCCCCAACGACTCGGGTTGGCGTTGACCACCACCGTCCAGTCACCGGCCTCCGGAATCACATAGAGCGAATAGGAGCCGGGAGCGAGGTCCACGGAACCTATCCGGGCGGGAAAATCGACATGCAGGGTGGTCGGCTCGTTGGCACCCATCTGCCAGGGCGCCCCGAAGGGGAACTCGCCACCGACCTTGGCTGCGCCTCCGGCTGACGGGCGCCCGTAGCAGAGCTTCGCGTGCCCGCCGCCCAAGCTCACCGTCACCGAGTCGAGAGGACTCGACCGCTCCGCGAGCGAGCCCGGTGCACCCCGAAACGCACACGCGGGGACCTGGGCCGTCCCGCTCGAGGCCGTGAAGAGCGCCCAGGCGAGGGCGCCCGTGAGGGTTCGCTTCACGATCTCCTTCAGCTCTCTCCCAGGGTTCCGCCCCTCCGCAGACGAGCGGTGCGGGCGAGCGCAGCGGCGGCTTCGACGAATCCTACACTGGTCGCAGCGGATTGGTACGCCACGCGCGCGCGCTCCCACGACCAGGCTTCCTCCGCCGCCAGGCCCGCGAAAAAGTCCTCGACGGCTCGCTCTGAGGCGCCCGACGGCCGGTAGGTGGTCGGCGCGGCATTGGGGAGGGGATCGGTCCACTCCGGGAGGCGTCCCTGGGACCCGAGTGCCGCGAGGATGCCGGCGACGGCCTGGCGGGCGAGGCCGACCGGGTCGGCGTCGCTGGGCACGAGTTCCCGCCGAGAAGTGCGTACCGCCCCGGTCGCGGCGTCGGCGAGACGAATCTCGAGCGCGGACTGACCGGCGCCGAGCGAGGCAAGCACTACGGTCGCGACCCACTCCGCTCCCTCCGATACGCCCACCGCGGGCGCGCCCCGCGGCCGAGCACGGCCGTCACGCTCGGCGTCCGCGGCGGCGGCGAAGCGACGACGCTCGACGAAGCGAACGTCGGCTCGACGGAGGAGTCCGGCGGCCACGAGCTCGGTGAGTCCGAGTGAGGCCGAGACCGGGGATCCGGTGGACCACGCCAAGGCGCTCGTCAGCTCGACGGTAGCGAGCGCGATGCGCGGCGCGCCGGGTGCGGAGGTGGGGCGAGGGGAGGCTAGCGCCTGCCACTCGGCCTCCGTGGCGGGGACCGGCGCCGGGGGAGCACCCGGGCCGCCGGCGCACGCCGACATCGTCGTCGCAATGAGGCCGAGCGTGACGAGAGCTGCGGCTCGCGGGACGTGGTGGCGGGAGGTGGAGGGGAGCGTGCGCATCGTCGTGCGGTCGAGGATGACTGGGATGACCGGGCGAGTCGTGGACCGAACTCCAGAAGGTAGCAGACGAGGGTGCCACACGCGTGGGCGCCGCCGAGGTTGACCCCCGAGGGGCCTGCGCCCTAGGTTGTCGCGCCTTCCGAGCCGGGGTCCCGCGCCAGCCTTGCCGGACCTCCGGGGTTTCGTTGGGTTACCTCATGCAGGTAGGGTCTGGAAGCTGCGGACCGTGCCGGCGATGAACGAGTGAACAAGGACTGCACGTCGGATTGCCCCAGGAGAGAATGACAATGCTCGGACGACTCAGGTTGACACAGGCTGCAGCGGCGATCGCATTCCTCGCGCTGCCCTCCCTGGCCATGGCTCAGGAAGGCGGGCGCTACCGCGTGCTCATCCCCTTCTTCGAGCCCCGTGACGGCGCGGACCGAGGCTTCGGTCGGCAGGCCTCGGAAGATCTGCGCGAGTTGATGGCCGAGATGCCGACCCACGTCCCGATGGACGAGGATGACATCGAGGAGCAGGCCGAGCGGTTCAACATGGACATCGACGAGCTGAACTGCCTCTACGCGCTCCAGCTCGCAGCCCAGATCAACGTTCCGATTCTCATTTGCGGTAGCTACACGCAAGACGCCCAGCGGAACTCGACGCTCACCGCGTCGATCCGGACGGTGGAGACGAGCGACGAGTTCGTGCTGCCGCCCATCACCGTCGATCGCAACGGTCGCACCCAGGCGGCCCAGCACGTCTTCACCCAGTTCGAGCGGTACAACACGCTCATTCGCTCGGCGGCGATCTGCACCGACTACGCGGCGAGTCAGCAGTGGGACAACGCGCTGCGCAACTGCGACGAGTCGCTCTCGATCAATCCGAATGCGATGACCACGCGCTTCCTGCGCGCGCGCATCTTGTTCGAGTTGGAGCGTATGGAAGAGGCCCTCGCGGACTTCGATCGCGTGCTCGAGATGGATCCACTCAACGAGGACGCGCTCCAGACGGCCGGCTTCATTGCGACGCGCTTGGGCGATGACGATCGGGGCAGGGCCTACTACAGCCGCTACCTCGAGGTGAACCCGGGGAACTCCGCGGTCCGCATGCGGATCGCGTCCCAGATGGCCGAGGCCGGAAATCCCCAGGGCGCGATGGACTTCATCCAGCCGGGCCTCGACGTCGAGCCGAACAACACGGACCTGCTCGACCTCTACGGCACGTTCGCCTTCATGGGCGCCATCGACGCGCAGGAGCAGTTCACGACCAGCAACGCGGGTACGCCGGGTCTGGCGCCGGCCGCCGCCGAGTTCTATCGCGAAGGTATCGAGGCGTATCTGCGGGTGATCGAGGTGCGCGGGGCCGAGACGCCGATCGACCGGCTGAGCAACCTCGTGATCGCGTACACGCAGCTCGAGGACTTCCCGGCCGCGATCGAGATGGCCGAGGAGGTATTCCAGCGCGCGCCGGACGACGTGTCGGTGCGTAGCATGTACGCCGACGTACTGAAGCGGTCCGACCGGCTCGAGGACGCACTCGCCGCGCTCGACCGTATCCTCGAGATCCAGCCGGACCACCCGACCGCGCGACTGCGCAAGGCGACCTGGCTCATCGAGGCGAGGCGCATCGAGGACGCGGTCGCCGCGATCACGCCAGGTGCGGTCGACGCGGCCTCGGCGGACAACGGGGCCACGATGGTCTTCAACGAGGTCTACACGCACGGCTTCAACGCCAATCCGCCCGACTACGCGTACATGATTCGCGGCGCGGTCGCGGCGAAGCAGATCCCGAACATCAGCGCACGCATGCGGGAGCAGCTCAACTTCTGGCACGGGCTGAGCGTCTTCCAGCGCACGACGCCGCTTGCGCAGACCCAGGACCTGGCGGCGGCGCGCGCGTCACTGCCTGGCTTCCAGGAGGCGCAGACGCTCCTCAACCAGGCCGGTAGCTACCCGACCTCGGTGGGCGTCGACATGGCCACGACGATGCAGGCGCTCGCGACCTTCATCGAGATCCAGGAAGCGATCATCCGCCGCGGGTACTAGACCGCCGACGGAGTAGTCTTCCAGGCGCCGCGGGGGCTTCGGC
>JBEBGN010000255.1:0-3033 GCA_040081395.1 Longimicrobiales bacterium | reverse complement strand
CGAGGGCCTCGTCGTGGCGAGCGGGGGGAGCGGTCACGCGTTCAAGTTCGCGCCCGTGCTCGGACCACTCGTGGCCGACGTGGTGGAGTACCGACCGAATCGGCGCGCGGAACGGTTCCGTTGGAGGGCACTCGGTGACTCGCGCAGCGAAGGAGCCAGATTCGCGGGGGCGTGAGCCCCGGACCTGGCGACGAGGGCACCGCCGGTGCGGCTACGAGCCCCGCCGCGGACGGCTCATGTTGTCGAGAAATGCCCGCTCCTTGGAGCTGAGCAATCCGACCCCGCGTGCATCTGCCAGCGCCAGAAGCCGGTGGACTTCATCGCGGTTGACCGGATGGAGTCCGCCAAGGTCGATGCTTCCCCAGCGCTCACGGTCATTCCTCTCCTGCACGCCGCGCGAAGAGTGGTGCGAATTCGGTGCCTCGACCCGGCGCGCACCGTCGCCGCGCCTCCGCCGGGTCGCGTACCAGGCAGCAAAGCCCAGGGACCCGGTGATCACACCAGCGATCAGGGGAAACAGTGAATCCATCATCGCACCCGCGTCGTCTTGCGTTCCACTTGCACCTCGAACGTCACACGCCCCGGCCCAGCGAGCGCCGGCCGTAGTGGGGGCCCGCCACCCATTTCCTCCTCCCGGACCTCCAGAACGTAGTCGAACAGCTCCGGGCAAGCATCGACCACGTCCCCCCGCGTGAAGAGGATGACCCGCGGAATTTCGAGGAGCAACTCGCGTACCAACAGCATGGAGCGCGTCTGCGTCTCCTCGTCCAGCCGATCGAAAGGCTCCTCGATCGCCAACGAACCGAGGACCCGGCCTGCCGCGGCGACCAGCGACGCACCGCCGAGCCGGATCGCGAGCTTGGCGGTGGCCAAGTCCTCCTCGGACATGGGCCGGAGCGCGCCCTCGCTCCCCTCCAGTCGCAGTGCCTCGCCGTCCCATGAGAGCCCCAGGATCCGACTGCCGGAGATCCGGCACACGAGGCGCGAGGCACGTTGGAGCACGAGGCCGGTCGCACGCGCCACTCGCGCGGCGTGCAGTCGCTCGAGCACAGCGACTACCGCCCCCACCGCTCCGGTCAGGCCCGCTCCCCCTCGCGCCGGTCGGTCGATCTCCAGGAGCCGAGCGCGAAGCAACTCGACCCGCTCGGACCCCGCCTCCAACGCGGCGTGCAGCCGGAGCGAACGTCCCTCCATCTCCTGAAGCGCCGCCGGCTTCAGCTCGAGTTGCTCCCATCGGCTGCGCCACCAGCTCCCGTCCTGCACAACGGACTCCCACTGGTCGTTGAGTTCGCTCAGCACTTCCTGGTAGTGACCCTCCAGAACCCGACCACAGGTGGGGCAAGGTGCCTCGGGGCCGGCGGACTGCATGCTGCGGATGCGGGTGCGCAGTTCACGAGCCCGATCGCGGTATGCCTGCAAGGTGGTCTCGGCGTCCTGGCGCTCGCGAAGCCAATCCATGGTGGCCACCTCGACGTCGCCATCGACCTCGGCCATGTCGGCTCGACTCTCGCGCAGCTCGCGTTCGGCCGCGCGGAACTCGGCGGCGACCTGTTCCGGATCGACCCGAACCGCGCCCCCTTGTCGGCCTCCGTCACCCGGCGCGACTCGTCGCTCGGTCGCCTCCGGCTCGGCGTAGCCCAGTTGGGCGAGCGCCCCGCGTAGCACGCCGACCCCGCGGCTCTCGGCCACCGCATCCACGGCGCCACGGAGCGCACCCTCCAACGTCTCGGGTTCCGCGCCCCTCCACAGGTCGGCGAGCGGTCCCTCGGCATCCCCGACCGCCGCCTCCGCCAGCAGATCGAGGACGGCGCGACGGCCGCGTCCGCCACCACCCACGAACGCCGTGAGGCCGGCAGGAATCGACGTGCTCACCCTCCCGAGACCCGACACTTCACCGTCCAGGGCCTCGATGGCCGCAAAGGAGTCGGGTGCGGTGGGGGTACCTTCCGGGATGGCGCGTGCCAGCATGGCGGCGGCCTCCTCGTCGAGTCGGCCGTCGCGCTCGAGCTCGGCGGCTGCCGCCTCCCGGAGCAAGCGCGGTGCCTCGAGTGGCAGCCAGGCCTCCGCGGGCACCTTCAGCTCCTTACCCGCTTCCACCGCGAGATGGAGGGCCCGTGCCCGCAACTCGCGCAGCGGCTCACCTTGAAGCGCCAGGAGATCCTGCGGCGCGGCACCCTCGAGGCGGAGCCGGACGATCTTGCCCGCGATGCCGCCGGGCACCTCTGCGGTCACCTCTCGCACACGGCGCCTGACACGCTCTGGATCGCCTCGGCCGACCTTCACGGGTGCGAGTGCCACGACCGGCCGCCCCGGGATGGCGTGGAACGCGACGCGCCCCGTCCGTAGGTCGACGGTGAGGAAGCCCTTCTCGTCGGCGGCCTCGGCCCAAGGGTCGAGTGCCACGCGTTCCAGGGAGCCCGAGTAGTGCGCCGTGGCCGTGATCTTACGGCGACGGTGATCCCCGCCGAGGGCGACGTAGCTCCACGCTCCCGGTTCGACATGCACCCCGGGGTGACCCTTCGAAGACTCCTCGGCATGGAGCACGAGCAGGTTCCAGGGCAGGCGCGGATCGGGCTCCGGCATCGCCGGCGCGTGCTGGGTGACCGCACGATGCGGTAGGAGCGCCGCGTGCAGACCCAACCTCTCGATCAGGATCGACCGAGGGAGCCCCGTCGCTGCCTGCACATTCGGAAAGGAGTCGAATACAGCGAGCGCCCCCGGGTCGCCCTCCCGACGTGGCGTGTCGCGCGGGCCCGCCACCATCAACACAGGCGCCTCGGGGAGTGCAGCGCGAAAAGCCTCGAGCCCACGCGCCAGCGCGACGACCGCCCGGGCTGGCGGGTCCGGTCGGTCGAACACGTCTCCCGCGATGACGATGACGTCGGGCCGGAGTCGGACGATCTCCTGGATCGCGCGCTCGAATGCCGCCGCCACGTCCCGCTCGCGCACGTCGGCTCCCCCCTCGACACGGCCATAGGCGCGGAAGCCGAGGTGGAGGTCGGACAGGTGCGCGACGATCACGGCGGTGGAAGG